>NZ_BACU01000399.1 GCF_000333275.1 Azospirillum sp. B4
CGGGGCCTCCTGGATGGGGAATATGGCGACCCGGCGGTACCGGAGGAGCGCGCCTTCCTGGCCGGCATCTCGCCCTACCATAATCTCAAGGCAGGGGTGTCGTATCCGGAACCCTTGTTCGTCACCTCGGCCAAGGACGATCGCGTGAACCCGGGCCATGCCCGCAAGATGGCGGCGAAAATGAAGGAGATGGGCCTGCCCTACCTCTACTACGAGAATACCGAGGGCGGTCACGCGGCCAGCGCCAACCTGAAGGAAACCGCCAGGCGGCAGGCGCTGGAGTTCACCTACCTTTTACGGAAACTCAAGGATTAGGGATCAATCCTGGACCGGGGGCGGAAGTTCCCTGCCTCCGTTCCACCGCCCCCAAAAACATGGGGGCGGGGTCTTGATCCGCCGAGGCTGTCGCGTCCCATGCCGTCCGTCCGTTCCCAGATGCCCCCTCTGACCCGTATCGCCCCGGCGCTGATGCTGGCGCTGTCGCTGGCGGCATGCGCGCAGACCTCCCCGGTCGACCCGGCCCCGCCCCTATCGGGTCTGTCGTCCACCTACACCGATCCCTACGCCTGGCTGGAAACCCCGGATTCGCCGGACGCCCTGGCCTGGGTGGCCCAGCAGAACCGCCGCACCCTGGCGGCGCTCGCCCAGGACGCGCCGCTGGCCGACTTCACCGCCACGGCGACGGCGCTGGCCCATGACGCCGCGACGGAAGACGGCGGGTCGGGCGCCCTGCCCTCCGGTGGGGCGGTGGACGGCAAGGATCCGGCCGTCACCACCATCGGCGGCGTGCGCCATGTCTACGCCGGGTCCAACTGTTTCGGCACGGTCGATCCCGATGCGCCCGCCCCGGCGGCGGGCGCCGACCCGGTGGTCGTGGGGCGCACCTGCCTGGTCTCCCTCTCCCGCACGGGTGAGGACGCGGTGGAGGTGCGGGAATACGATCCCGTGGCCAAGGCCTATGTCGAGGGCGGGTTCCACCTGCCCTACGCCAAGCAGACGGTGGTGTGGCTGGACCACGACACCCTGCTGGTCGCCCGCGGCTGGGATGTGGGCGAGGCGGCGCTGACCCGCTCCGGCTATCCCTACGTGGTCAAGGTGGTGCAGCGCGGCCAGCGGCTGGAGGACGCGCGGGAGATCTTCCGCGGCCGGGTCACCGACACCTCCGTCAGCCCGGCCATCTTCCGCGACCGCCAGGGCCACCGCGCCATCGTGCTGGTGCGCCGGCCAAGCTATTTCACCACCGAACATTACCTGGTCGATGGCCGCCGCACGCTGAAGCTGGGACTGCCCCCCCTTGCCGAAGTGGCGGTGCTGGCGAACGGCCAGTTGGTGGTCAAGCTGGGGCAGGACTGGCAGACGGCGGATGGCCGCACTTTCCCCGCCGGCGCCTACGTCTCGGTGGATCTGGAGGCCGCCCGCCACGACCCCGCCAAGCTGAGGGCGGCGGCCGTCTATCTGCCCGGCCCCCGTGAGGCCGTGACCAACCTGGTGAAGGCCAAGTCGCACCTGGTGGTCACCAGTGACGAGAACGTGCGCGGCCGCCTGACCGTCCTGACCCGCGTCGACGGCGCCTGGAAGACGGATCGCGTCGACCTGCCCGACATGTCGGCCGTCAGCATCAAGTCCAGCAGTGAGGAGAAGGACAAGGTCACCGTGACCGTCGCCGGCTTCCTGGCGCCCCAGGCGCTGTGGTCCGTGGACCTGGACAGCGCGACCGCAACGCTGACCAAGGCTGGCGCCCCCGGCTTCGACGCCAGCCCGTACACCGTGGACCAGTGGCAGGCGGTGTCCAGCGACGGCACCGCCATCCCCTATTTCATCGTCCACCGCAAGGACATGGCCCTCACCGGTGACAACCCCACCCTGCTCACGGCCTATGGCGGGTTCAACCTGTCGCGCCTGCCGACGTATTCCGCCACCATCGGCAAGCTGTGGCTGGACCGGGGCGGCGTCTATGTCGTCGCCAACATCCGGGGCGGCGGCGAATTCGGCCCCGCCTGGCACGACGCGGCGCTGAAGACCCACCGGCAGAAGTCCTTCGACGACTTCACCGCCGTCGCCCGCGACCTGATCCACCGCCAGGTGACCCGGCCGGCGCGGCTGGGCATCAGCGGCGGATCCAATGGCGGGCTGCTGATGGGCGTGGTCCTGACCCAGCATCCCGACCTGTGGGGTGCCGTCGCCATCAAGGTGCCGCTGCTGGACATGCTGCGGTATGAGGCCATCGCCGCCGGTTCCTCCTGGGTGGCGGAATACGGCAGCGTGTCGGTGCCGGAGGAGCGCGCCTTCCTGGCCAGCATCTCCCCCTACCAGCGGCTGGATCCCACCCGGGCCTATCCTGAAACCCTGATCATGACGGCGACGCATGACGACCGCGTCGGCCCCGGGCACGCCCGCAAGTTCGCCGCCCGGATGGAGGCGCTGGGCAAGCCGGTGCTGTTCTATGAAAGCGACGAGGGCGGCCATGGCACCCGCGGCCTGGACGATGCCGCCCGTGCCCGGGGCCCCGCCCTGGAACTGGCCTATTTCGCCGCCCGCCTGATGCCGCACCCCGCCGAGCGCCCGGCCGGCCAGGTCGTGGCGGGGGCGGGGAGCTGACCGTTCGCCCTCCCTCCGCGCCCTGGGCGGGGCGGACGACTGCTGTCCAGGTGCTGCGCCGCGACCTGGGCCTGCGCCACCTGTCCATCGGGGCCATGACGGCCAACGCCATGGTGGGTATGCGGCAGGGCATTGTTTTATGGAAATGCTGCAGGGGTCTGGACTAAAAGGGACGGCGGCGGGTAAGGGGCGTCAGTGTGGTCTCGGGCCCTCCCCGATATGCTACGATACGCGGGATGAAGCCGACATGAGCCCTGGGATGGGTCCCATTGGGTTGGATTTCGACAACACCATCATTTGCTACGACTCGGTGTTGGCCGAGTTGGGGATTGAATCTGGCTTCCTGCCCGCCGGCTTCGCCGGGGGGAAGTCGGCGGTTCGTACCGCCGTGCGCGCGCTGCCGGATGGGGAGAAGAAGTGGCAAGGGCTGCAGGCCGCAGCCTATGGTCACCAGATCGGCCGCGCCACGCCCTTCCCGGGATTCGGGGATTTCCTGGCCCGGTGCGGCGACCGGGGGCTGCCCCTGGTTATCGTCAGCCACAAGACGCGCCACGCTGCGGCTGACCCCGGCGGCGTCGACCTGCGGGCGGCGGCGTTGGACTGGATGCGCCGCCACCGCCTGTTTGACGGGCCCCGCAGCCCCCTTCGGGAGGATCAGGTTCATTTCGCCGACAGCAGGACGGAGAAGGTCGGCATCGTCCGAAGGCTGGCCTGCCGCTGCTTTGTCGATGACCTGGAAGAGGTGTTTCACGACGCCGACTACCCGCGTGAGGTGCCGGCGCTGCTGTTCATCGGCGGGCTGGTCACGGGTGCGGCGCCGGTGGGGCCCTGGCGGGTGGTGAGCCATTGGCGGGAGGTCGCCGATGCCGTCATCGGGGACTGAGATCCCGCCCCGCCTGCCGGAGCTGGCGTCGCGTCTGGTGGGCTGCGCCGTGCATGGCGTCGCCCCATGCAGCGGGGGTGGCAATAACCGCGTCTACCGCGTTGAAACGGACCGGGGTACCCTGGCCCTGAAACTATATCCCGCCCTGGCGGATGACCCCCGGGACCGGCTGAGCCACGAGTACACGGCGCTGAGCTTCCTGAATGGGCGGGTTGGGGCTGGCCTGCTGCCCCGGGCCATCGCTGCCGATCCCGTGGCGGGTGCGGCCCTCTATGAATGGGTGGAGGGCCGGCCGGTCGTGGCGCACGACGTGGATGACGCCGGCCGGGTGGTGCAGCTGCTGGCGGACTTGCGGCAGGCTGGGTCCGACGCGGCGGCGGTTGGTGCGGCGGGGATCGGCCCTGCTATCGAGCCCTGCCTCGCGCCCGCCGATATCCTGCAGCGCCTGGCCACCCGCCTGGCGGCGCTGGATCCGGTCTCCGCGGGGGAACCGGGTCTGGCCGACCTCCTGGAAAGGATCCGCGCCCTGATGGGTTCGCTAGCCGACGCTCTGGGTTCGGAGGCAACAGCGCCCTTGCCGGCGACGGCCTTGACGCTGTCGCCTTCCGATTTCGGCTTCCACAACGCCCTGCGGCGGGACGACGGGAGCCTGACTTTCCTGGATTTCGAATATTTTGGCTGGGACGATCCAGCGAAGGCCGTCAGCGACTTTCTCTGGCATGCGGGCCAGACCCTGACCGCGGCGCAGCGGGTTTCCTTTGTGGCCGGCGCCGTGGGCCTTTACGGCGGAGCCCCGTTCGATTTTGCCCATCGGCTGGTGCAGATCTACCCCCTGCACGGTCTGAACTGGGTTCTAATCATCCTGAACGAATTCCGTCCGGATTGCTGGCGCCGCCGCCAGTTGGCGGGGCATACCGACACCTGGGCCACCGCCAAGGCGCGCCAGTTGGCCAAGGCGGAAAAGCTGTTGGAACGCGTGCGATTGGCATATCAGTTGCAAGGAAGTCTGTTGCAGAACGGCGTACGGCAGGTCTTGCCGTTCCGCGTGGGAATGGATAGCGGGATCATTGCACCACTTCAGGATTGGATTGCCCGCACCGGGCCCCTTATCGGGAATGAAGCATGACGGCACTGGACGAACGCTCGCGCTATCTGCGGGGTCTTATCATCGACGCGCTTGAGGGGGGCGGACGCGGCCACGTCGGTTCCGCCCTGTCGTTGGTGGAGATCGTGCGGATCCTCTATGACGAGGTCCTGCGCGTCCGCCCGGACGAACCGCAATGGCCCGATCGCGACCGCTTCATCCTGTCCAAGGGCCACGGCTGCCTGGGGCTTTACGTGATGCTGGCTGACAAGGGCTTCTTTCCCCGGGAGGAGCTGCTACGGCAGTGCAAGGCGGGCGCCTTGCTGGGTGGCCACCCCGAAACCCATATCCCAGGGGTGGAGGCTTCCACCGGCGCCCTAGGCCACGGCCTGAATATCGGTATCGGTATGGCGCTGGCCGCCCGTATGCAGAAGCGTCCCAGCCGCGTCTTTGTCGTACTGGGCGATGGCGAGTTGAACGAGGGGTCCGTCTGGGAAGGGCTGATGTGTGCTGCCAAGCACAAGCTGTCCAACCTGGTGGTCATGGTGGACAGCAACAAGATGCAGTCCTACGGGCGGGTGGAGGAGGTGATGGATCTCGGTCCCCTGCCGGTGAAGTTCGCCGCCTTCGGCTGCGCCGTACGCGAGGTCGACGGCCATGACGTACAGGCCCTGCGCGACGTGTTCGCCGGCCTGCCGGTGGACGGCGAAAAGCCCACGGCCATCATCTGCCACACCGTCAAGGGCAAGGGCATTTCCTTCTGCGAGAACGATGCCACCTGGCATCACAAAGCCTCGTTCAAAGCCGAACTGGCAGCCAAGATGCGCGCGGCGCTGGAGACGATCTGATGCGGCAGCAAGCCCTCGACATGGTGCATGAGCTGGCCCGCCGGGACAGCCGCGTGGTTTTCATCGGTTCGGACCTGGGCCCCGGCGTGCTGGAGGCCATGCGGCAGGAGTTTCCCGACCGCTTTTTCATGGAAGGCGTCAGCGAGGCCAACATCATCGGCATGGCCGCCGGCCTGGCCATGGACGGCTACATCCCCTACGTCAACACCATCGCCACCTTTCTGACCCGCCGCTGCTACGAACAGCTGGCCATCGATCTCTGCCTGCACAACCTGCCCGTACGCCTGATCTCCAATGGCGGCGGCATGGTGTACGCGCCGCTGGGGCCCACCCATCTGGCCACCGAGGATCTGGCCATCGTCCGCGCCCTGCCCAACATGAGCGTGGTGGCGCCGGCCGACGAGACGGAAATGATCCGCATGATGGGGGCGTCCCTGGATCTGCCCGGCCCGCTGTACATCCGCGTCGGCAAGGGCAACGAGCCGGTGGTTACCGGGCACATCCCCGGCTTCACCTTCGGCAAGGCCGTCGAGCTGCGGTCCGGCCGGGACGTGGTGCTGATCTCCACCGGCGCGCAGACGGGCCAGACCCTGAAGGCAGCCGACCTGCTGGCCGAGACGGGGGTCGACGCCGGGCTGCTTCACCTGCCCACGGTGAAGCCGCTGGACCGCGACGCCGTGCTGTCCGCTGCCGTCGGCACCGCTTTGCTGGTCAGCGTGGAAGAGCACACCCTCATTGGCGGCCTGGGCTCGGCCGTGGCCGACCTGCTGGCCGACGCTGGCGTGCTGAAGCCGCTGCTGCGTCTGGGCCTGCCCGACGCCTACCCCACCGGCTACGGCTCCCAGGAATACCTGCTGGGCCAGGCCGGCCTGTTGCCCGCCCAGATCGCCGCCCAAGTCCAGGAACGCCTGGCCATCCTGTCGTGAATTCCGGGAAGATCGTCCATGAAGGTCCGCTACTCCTACCTATCCCAGCAGTTCGCCGACCCGACCGAAATCCTGGAGGGCATCCGCCAGGTCGTGATGCGCGGCGATTTCACCCTGGGGCGCGAGGTGGCCGAATTCGAACGGCGCTTCGCGGATCTGATCGGCGTGAAGCATGCCGTGGGTGTGAACTCCGGCACCGATGCCCTGAAGCTGCCGCTGAAGGCGCTGGGCCTGGGGCCGGGGGATGAGGTCATCACCACCGCCAACACCTTCGTCGCCACCGTCGGCGCGATCAATGAGGTGGGTGCCCGCCCCGTCTTTGTCGACTGCAACGATAGCTTCGTCATGGACGTGGCCCAGCTTGAGGCGGCGATCACACCCCGCACCAAGGCCATCATGCCGGTACAGTTCACCGGTGAGGTGGTGGACATGGCGGCCCTCATGGACATAGCCGCCCGCCACGACCTTCCTGTGGTGGAGGACGCCTGCCAGTCCATCCTGGGGGAGTGGGACGGCAAGCGCGGTGGGACCTGGGGAATTGCCGGCGGGTTCTCGCTGCACCCGCTGAAGAACCTGAACGTTTGGGGCGACAGCGGCATCATCGTGACCAACGACGATGAGATGGCGCGCAAGCTGCGCCTGCTGCGCAACCATGGCCTGGCCAATCGAGACGAGGTGGAAATCCTCGGTTACAACAGCCGCCTGGACACGGTGCAGGCCGTGGTTGGCAATTGGCTGATCGGGCAGACCCATGATATCACCGCCCGCCGCATCGAGAACGGCGCCTGGTATGACGCCGCCTTTTCCCATATTCCTCAGGTGGTCGTACCGCCGCGGCCGGCGCGCTGCCGCCGCGTCTTCCATCTGTACATGATCTTCGCCCAGGATCGCGACGCCCTATACGAACACTGCAAGGCGGCTGGCATTTCCACCAAGATCCATTACCCGCTGCCCATCTACCGCCACCCGGCGCTGGCCCATCTGGGCCACGCGGCGGGCGATTTCCCAGTCGCTGATCGCCATGCCGCGAACATCCTCAGCTTCCCGGTGGATCAGCACATCAGCCGGGAGGAACAGCAGTACGTGGTCGACACCGTCCGCGCCTTCTATCAGGGTCGCTGAGCGATGGCTGGCCCCCGCCGCGTTCGCTACGCCGACTTCGCCGCCCAGTATGCCGCCGAGCGCGAGACCCTGCTGGCGGCGGTGGACGATGTCCTGGCCCGGGGCGACTTCATCGGCGGGGCCGACGTGGCGGCACTTGAAGGCGAACTGGCCGCGTTGTGCGGCGTTCCCCATGTCGTGGCCATGAATTCCGGCACCGACCCGCTGTGGCTGGCGCTGAAATGCCTGGGCGTCGGGCCTGGGGACGAGGTCATCACCGCCTCCAATTCCTTCGTTGCCTCGGCGGCGGCGATCGCCCATCTGGGCGCGGTGCCGGTCTTCGCCGACGTCGGTCCCGACCAGCTGCTGGATCCGGGCGCCGTGGCGCGGGCGGTCACGTCGCGGACCAAGGCCATCATGCCCGTGCACCTGACGGGCCGTGTCTGCGACATGGACGCGTTGCGGGCCGTGGCCGACGCCCACGGCCTGAAGATCGTCGAGGACGCGGCCCAGTCCATCGGCTCGCTGTACAAGGGTCGGCGCAGCGGTTCCTTCGGCGATGCCGCCGGCTTTTCCCTGCACCCGCTGAAGAACCTGAACGCCGTGGGGGACGCGGGCTTCCTCGCCACCGCCGACGGCGACCTCGCGGAACGTGTGCGGCGGCTGCGCAACCATGGGCTGGCCAACCGCGACATGGTGGTGGAGTTCGGCTACAATACCCGCCTGGACACGCTGCAGGCGGCGGTGCTGCGCACCCGCCTGCCCCTGCTGCCCGGCGTGATTGAGGCGCGCCGCCGCAATGCTGAACTCTACCGTCAGCTTCTGGATTCGGCGCACATCCACAACGCGCCCTGCCGGCCGCACGAATTCAACACCTTCCACCTGTTCGTCATCCAGGCGGACCGGCGTGATGCGCTGCAGGCCCACTTGGCGGAGCAGGGGATTGGGTCCAAGATCCATTATCCCATTCCCATCCACCAGCAGCCAGCCGCAGCCCCTTATCGCGACAAATCCGGTCCCCTGCCGGAGACGGAGCGCCAGGCCGCGCGCATCCTGTCCCTGCCCATCCATCAGTACCTGACGCCGGACGACGTCGCCCATGTGGCGGACGTGGTCAACGCGTTTTATCGCTGAGGGGGGCCGATGAGTCCCGACCTTATCGAGCCGTCCACGGTGGGGCGTGACCTTTGGGACCGTGCGGGCGTACCCCAACGGCCTGATTTGGAGGACATGGCGGCGCTGGAGCGCTGGGCCCTGGCATGGCACGGCCCCCCCCGCGATTCCGACCTGGCCGAACGCTTCTGTCGCACGGCGCTGCCGGCGGGACGGGTCCTGTTGTATGGCGCGGGCACCCATTCCGCGTGGCTGGTCGACGTACTGCGCGGCGTGCAGGGGGTGGATGCCGTCGGCGTGCTGGACCGGCTGGCCGGGTCCGTGACGGAATTCAAGGGATTGCCTGTCCATGCCGCGGCCACCGCAGCCCAGCTGCGCGCGGACTATGTGCTGATCGCCCACACGTCCTTCGAACAGGAGATGGTGACGGCGCTGGCGGCGACGGGCTATCCCCGGGACCGCATCCGCACCCTGTATTCCGACCCGGCCTACGCCACCCTGGCGGCTGAGCGGATCGCCGCGCTGGCCGCCCAGGTGGATGGTGGGGTCGACCATCTGGTGGTCACCTCCGCCCGGTCCGAAATCATCCCCGACGCTCTGCTGGCCCGCATGCAAGGTGATGGAACGGCGGTGCAGGTGTTCGTCGGCCGGGCGGACGGCCTGCCGGTGGACGAGGTCTTTAGGGTGGTGGACGTGCGGGAATCGGTCGCCGCCCTGAAACAGATGGTGCAGCGGCTGCGCCCCCGCACCATCTATGTCCGGACCATCATCTATAAGAATTTCCTGTTGCCACTGTTGAAGCACTGGTCGCCAACCTCCGTCGTGGTGGGGGAACCTTATGACTTCACCATCCTATGGAGCGAAGCCGATCTGGGCCTGCTGTTCGGCCTGGACGCCCATACCATCCGCATGCTGCGCCTATCGGAACAGCTGGCTGGCTGCACGTTGGATCTGATGGTTTCCAAGCGGGACGGGGCGGGATGGCGGGATCTGGCGGCCGCCTGGGCTCGGCCGTCGCTGCAATATTTCCCGGCGGTCAAGCGCCCGGTGGGACCACTCATGTCGCCCGGCAGCGCCGGTGACCTGGTCTATGCCGGCTTCTTCCCGGCCGCCTCGTTCCTTAAGACCTTCCGCAGCGGCTACAACTTCGTGCCCCTGCTGGCAGAGGTCTGCCGGCAGGGGGGGCTGAGGGGGGACTTGTACAATTCCGGCCATATGCCGGGGGCGGCGGGGGACGGCCTGTTCGCCGACTATCTGACCGGCCTGCCAGCGCCGGTGCGCTATCATCCGCGCCAGCCTTATGATGAGATGCTGCGCCTGCTGAGCGGCAGCCGTTATGGTTGGCTGTGCGATCACCGGGATCGCTTCCAAGGGGACCGCGAGGTCGGGGTCTGCAACCGCTGGACCGGCTATGTCAGCGCCGGCCTGCCCAGCCTGATCGACCGGGACTGGACGCTGATGGCCGACCTGACCCGCCGCTACGGCGCCGGCCTGGTGGTCGACGAACTGACGCCCGGGGCCATCCTGGCCCAGCTGCGCGGCGCCGACTGGCCCGCCCTCCAGGCCGGCACGCTGCGCCTGCGCGACCACCTGGACCAGCACAACGACGGCGTCGTGGCGGCCATCGTCGACCGCCTGGGCGGTCGGTAGGGGAGCGAAGGCGCCGTGACTTTGGCATCCGGTGAGATTTCCGGCACCCAGATGCGGTCTGATGCCCCGGCAGGGGGTGACCCGACGAGCCTGGCCGGCCAGATGGCATTGGCGGCCCGGTTGATCGCGGACAACCGTCCGATGGAACTGGGCGGGGTTTGGCGGCGGTTGACCGCCACTTTCCCCAACGATCCGGTTTGGCGCCTGGTGTCTTGCCTGGCATGGTCCTTCACCGGGCTGGACCGGGCCCGCGGCCTTATCGAGGCGCAGGCGGCGCGGACGCTGGATCCGGCATGCTGGCCCGCCCATCTGGCTGAGGCCTGGGTGTTGTGCGAGATGGCGGAAATGGACCGCGCCAACAGCGATTTCAGCGCCTATTGGGCGCAAGGCCGCCGTCGGCCGCGGCCGGTGGGCCACCATCTGTTCGCTGCGTCCCTGGATGCGGTCCATCGCGCCTTGGCGCTCCATCCTGTCGCGGCTCTCACGAACGACCTGGGCGTTATCCATTTCATGGCCGGTGACTATCCGGCGGCCCGTAACGCCTTTCTCGCCGCGATGGACCTGGAACCGCGGCAGCGCCATGCCGCGGCCAACTACGCCGTTACCCTCGCGGTCTTGGGAGAGTTGGCCGAATTGCGGACTTATCTGGAGCGGGAATCGCTGCCGGTGGCGCTGCCGCTCAGCCTGAAGTTCATGGGCATGGCGGAACGGGACTATTGGCGTCAACCCGCGGAAGCTTATGAGACCCGGCGGACTGCCGTCTTCAGCCAGGCATGGTGGCGGGCGCTGCCCGCGTTGATGCCGGCGGCGGGGTGACGGCTATGCGGCTCAGCATCGCGAAATGCGTCTGGGGTGAGCGCTACGTGCAGACCATGCTGACGCTCAACCTGCCCAGTCTGCTGGCATCCGGCAACATCGCCGCGGCGGCGCGGCGGGTGCCACTGGAACACGTGCTGGTGACGACGACGGAGGACCGGGCCGTCATCGAGGATTCGCCGGTCTACCAGGCCATGGCCGCCCTCATCCCCTGCCGCGTCATCCCCCTGGATGAGACACCGGTGGCAGCCGATTACAACGGCATCATCGATCGCATGAACCGCGCCCATATCCAGATTCTGGCCGATTGCCGGGCGACGGGTGCCGCCTGGGTTTTCGACCAGCCGGACCACATCTGGGGCGACGGCTCGCTGGATCATCTGGCCATGCTGGCGGCCGCCGGCGTCCAATGCGCCATGTTCGCCGGTATCCGCACCAATCGGCAGGAGATGGAACCGGCGCTGGACAGCTGGCGCCAGGGCGTGGCCATCGGCATTGGGCGGGACGCCTTGCTGCGCTTGTCCATCGAGCACATGCACTTCCATGATCGTGCGCGCTTCGTCGGGGGGCCGGTGGCGGCCATGCACCCCCATCACCTGAACTGGCGGGTGGGGACCCATTCCTTCCTGCGTCGGGTCTTCTACGCCCAGCCCTTCCTTATGGCCGGGCCCCCGGCGACAGTGGCGCCTGGTCGGTCGGTCGATCTGGACTATGTGGAACACGCCTATCCAGCCCATGCGCTGCATCACATCCAAAGCAGCCGCGATTTCCTGGTGGTGGAAGTCAGCGACCGCTGGCAGTTCAAGGACGAGACCGTGGCGGCGCTGACCGTGCCCTATCTCGCCACCTGGACGGGCCGGTATGTCAGTGACCGGCAGATGGCTGGCTTTGACCAGCCTATCCGGTTCCAGGCGGACGACACGCCCGACCGGCATTGGGACCGCCTGATCAGGCATTCCGCCGCAGTGGGAGCGACTGTGCGGCGGCTGCGGGACCTGCGACGGGTCCAGGCGGCGCTGGCCGAGGGGCATCCCCTGCTGGCGGCGTTGCTGGGGCGCCTGCTGCGCGACCCCGATACCCATCGGCGCATCGCCTTGCCGGCGGACGTCGCCTTTTTTGCGCCACCGGCGCGGGAACTGGAGGGCTGGCTGGAACTGCCCATACCCGACCTACGGCGGCGGTTGCTGCGCCATCTGGTGGTGGAGGGAACACCGTCCCGCGCCTTGGACGGAACGGCGCGGGACGTGCGCCGGGCCGGGGACGGCCTGCGGGTGGACGGGAAGACTCTGCGCCGGGTGGAGATCCCCGGGCCATTCGGACTGTTCGTTCCCGATGGCGCCTGATGGGGCCCACCCTCCGCGTTTCGCAAGGCGGGGAGACTGCCGGACCTAAGAAGATTGGCGGTGGCACGGATTGCCATGGCATTATGCCACATTGGGCGAAGGGACGGGAACTGATCCGAAAAAGTGGGATTGGCCCGTGACTTGCGGTAGGTGACGTGGACTGGATGGTCCCGGGATGGCTTCCATTCAACCGGCTTCCAGGAAATCCGCTATTGGCTGTGGAGCGCTTGAAATATGACGGAAATTAACCCCTATTCCTCCAAGGCGTATTTCGACGACTGGACCGATTGCCTGGACATCGACCGCGTGCGCCTGGATGCGTTGCTGGAGGAAAGCCGCAAGGATGAACGGGGGCGGGTACGGATCTGCTTGCACCGCACTGAGGCGGACCCCATCCAGGAAATGATCATCGCATTGGCCGGCCACGGCTATCTGCGTCCCCATCGCCAGCGTGGATTGCAGAAGTCCTATGTGGTGCTGGCCGGCCGCCTGCGTGTGGTCTTTTTTGATGAGGAGGGCAAGGTCCTGCGCCGGCTGGACCTTGATGCCCGGGACCGGCCGGTCGCCCGCTTCGATTCCGGTGTCTGGCACACCATGACCTCCCTGTCGGAAGGCACGCTCTACCTGGAAACCATCCTGGGGCCTTTCGACAAGGGTCGCACCGACTGGGCGCCCTGGGCCCCGGGCCGCTCCCCCCGGTCGGAGATCGATGCCTACATGCGCGACGTCCTGCGGGTCTGACACACTTCGGACCATGGGGTCCCCACATACCTGGGCGAAGGTCGCACCGCATGGAACTGCATTATTGCGTCCCCGTCTGGGGCCGCGCTTATGTCGCTCAGTTGACCGATGTCAGCCTGCCCAGCCTGTTGGCGCCAGGCAACCTTCCGGCGCTGTCGCGGATGGTGTCCGTGCGCTTGCGGATTTTCACCCGCTCCGCCGACGCGCGCCAGATTCGTGAAAGCGCCATCTGGCCGCAGCTTAACGTCTGCGTTCCCGTGGATATCGTCACCTGCGACGACCTAAACCTGTCGGAAGCCTATGCCGGCATGTCGAACCTGCTGCAGGTCGGCATCCGCCAGGCCGGAGCGGTGGGGGCGGCCTTCGTGCCCCAGGCGGCGGACGGCTTCTGGTCCGATGGCAGCTTCGCCACGCTGGGCCGGCTGCTGCGCGCCGGTAAGCGGCTGGTGCTGTGCGGCGGTGTCAGGGTGGTTACGGAAACCTTCGCGCCCGCGGCCCAGGCCCGGTATGGCACGCCGGACGGCGCCATCGCCATCAGCGGGCGGGACATGGTTGACCTGGCCCTGGATCATCTGCATCCCAGCATGGGGCTCTATTTCAACGACAGCCGTCTGCGCGCGGTCTCCACCTCCTGGTGGTTGCGGCCCTATTCCCGGCACAGCTTCGTTGAAAACATCTTCCATTTCGTGCCGCTGGCCGTGGCCGGCACGGGCTATGACGCCCACTTCAACGGCACGGTCGACCGTGGCTTCGTGGAAACCCTGGACGTTCGGCCAGAAGAGGTGGCGCTAATCGATTCCAGCGACGATCTCACCCTGGTTGACCTAGCCCCCGCCACCCGCATCATCGGTGAGCCCCAACTGGCCGGCGTGTCGGACGCCGTGGTGACCGGCCGGTGGTTTCGCGACATGGGCGAATCCCATGCCTTCCTGGGGGGGCGCTATTACGCGAAACCCATCCGTTTCCGTGGCCGGGATGGGGACGATCCCGCGGTTCGCCGCGCGGAGCGCACGGCGATGCGGACATCCCGGCGCGGCGTTTACCAGGGGCTGGTGGTGGCGGAGGCGCTGGCCGCCGCCGACGCCCTGCGTGCCGCCGGCTGGCTGGACCTGGCCGCTGGGATCCGGTCGCGGGCGTTGACCAGCGGCCTGGCCCTCCGGGTGGGGCGGTTGACCCCTTACACGGCCGTCCTGCCGGCTGATCCCAGCCTGCTACCATCGGCGCTTGACGATCTGGCCCGCCGCATCCGGACTGGACGCGCCCATTCCCCGCCGGCCGGCGCATTGGCCGGCCCCATCGATACGGGCCTGGGTGACATCTACATCCTGGGGGCGATGTAGCGGGCCAGGATCGCGTGGCGCGCGGCAGCCGGATCGCTCGGGTCCAGGGCGGCCAGCGCTTCCGCCAGCGTCTCGTGGGCCGGCCTGGATTTCGGGTCGAAAAGAACCGCCAGGGCGGCCGCCATCGCCCCGGCCTGGGCATGGCCACCCAGCATCAGCAGGATGCCCAATTCCATTGCCGCCTGGCGTCCCCGGGCGGCGGCGTCACGGTCGAAGCCTATTTGGCGTGCCGCCTGCGCCGCCAGCAGGTCGATCAGGGCCGGGCCGGGTTCGGCACCCATCGGCCGGTCGAACCGGCGGGCGATTTCCCGCTGTTGCACCATGCTCCACAGCGCGTGGTAAAGGCCGGGATGGCCCCACACGCCCCGGGGCGTGTGACGCGGCACCGTCCACCCGGCGTTGGGTCCATCCAGCAAAGGGGCGCTGTCCCCGGCCACGAAGGCCTGCAGGGCCGCCCGCCGCCGTTCCCGCCACTGCCGGCTTTCCGCCAGGCTGGGGGGGCGAAGCGCAGCCGTCAGCCTATCCAGGGCGGCCGCGCGTATCGTCTTGCCTTGCCAGCGGAATAGGCGGGCGGCACGGTGGCTCAGCAGGACCAGGCCCATGTGGAAAGGTGCCAGGTCGTCCGCATGGCGGACGGCCCAGTCCGCGCACCACGTGTGAAAACCCTCATGGTCCAGCGCTGGGATTGTGTCCGTCATGGCGGCCGGTGTCATTCCGGCCAGCCGAACCGCGCCATCAGCGCGTCGGGCATCAGGGCGCGCATGCGATCCTGGTGCTCCTGCCGGAAGGCCGTCCGCCACTCATCCTTCCGCCCCTGGCGGAAATGCAGGGCGGCCGATGGCGTCACCTCCGCCAGGGCAATCCGGGCGGCCCCCTCCAGGCCATAGAACTGGCAGGCGCGGGCGAAGAAGGCGGGGATGTTGCTGACCGACTCTTCGTAGGTGCTGAACAGGATCTTAAGGGGCGATCCGGAATCCGCGATCCGGGCCCACCCGGCGATCCACTCCACCGCAGCGGCGAAGTAGTGCTCCACCATGAATTCCGCCCGGTCGTCGAAGGGCAAGGAGGGATAGTCGACGGGCATGAAGGGCTTATGGATTTCAACGCACAGCCGGTATTCCTTGGTGAAGTGATGCAGGGTGGACAGCATCGCCTGTCGCGGATCGCGCACATGGACGATGATCTTGTCCAGTCCGGCGGCCAGCAGCGATCGTTCCACTGCGGGCGTGCCGGGCAGGTGTTCCTGTGACAGCGCTCCGCCCTCCGCCAGCTGGGCCGCCCAGCCGGGCACTACCTGGTCGGTCAGCGCGTGGTCGGATATGGCGATGGTCGAGGTGGGCAGGTCGAAGCTGCGGGCCAGCACTTCCTGCAGGAACATGCTACCGGATTTGGGCAGGGTGTTCAGCAGGACGGCCGGCATGCCCGCGCGTTTCCGATCCTGCTGGCGCTGATAGGCGGCCTCCAACCCAGTGGGATGGGCGTGCGGCAGCAGGTGCAGGGGGACGGCCGGGTGGCGTCGCTGGACCCGATCATACAGCGCGATTAGCTCGTCCAGGCGCCCGCCTGATGCCAGGGCGTTCTGCAGCGCCACCAGGTCATGCGCCCATACCGGATTGAGGTTGAGCGCCGCTTCCAGGATCCGCAACGTGGCGTCGGCATCGGCCCGCGCCAGGCGGATGATCTGCCCGCTTGCCTGGGGCCACAGCTGCGACACGGTAGCCAGATGGTCAGTGGCGGCCGTTGCGGACGGCCAGGGAATATGCGGGGTGGCGGCGGGGGGGGGCTCGCCGGCTTCGATGGCTGCCAGTGTCCGGGCCAGTTCGGCCAGGCCGGCGTCATCCCGGCTGGCGGCCTCATGGGCGACTTGGGTGAACGGCGGGGCGGCGGCGGTGTCCATCTAAATGTCCATGATCATTGAAAGGGTGAGGACGGGCGCTGCAGGCGCGCGCCGCAGGCGGTGATGATGCCATCGATGCCGGTGGGAACCAGGCCCACCACGGAGGTCAAACGGTCGATGCGCAGCGATACGTCGCGCGGTCGCGCCTCGGCCGTGGGGAAGTCGCGCATCAGGGCCGGCTGCACGGTGGCCTGCGGATGGCCCAGCCCGTGTTCGCTCAGCCATCGGTGGCATTTTTGCGCGATTTCCAGGCGGCTGAGGGCGCTTGGCCCCCCGACATGGAAAATGCCGTCGGCGCCGGAACGCAGCAGTCCCAGCAGCAGGTTGGCCGCGTCATCGTCCAGGATGGGGGAGAACCGCTGGTCTGCGGCGACGCGTATCGTCTCCCCCCTGCGCAGACGGGCCAGCAGGTCGGTGACCACGGTGCCATCGCCGGGTGTGCTGCCCAGCACGCGGGCGCATCGGGCGACCACGGCGCGTGTCCGCGCCGCTGCAACGATGGCCTCCGCCTCGAGCTTCAGGATGCCATAGAGCATCAGCGGCGCTGGCGGATCCGTCTCCCGGTACAGGCCCTGGAGGCCGTTATAGACGACCTCGCTGGACAGGAAAACGATGGGCAACTGCCGAGCCTCGCAGGCTGCGACCGCCCGCCGCATCGCGTCCACATTTAACCGCCGCGCTTCTTCGGGCCGGGCGGCACAGGCGTCCGGCGCGGTCAGGCCCATCATCAGGAAGACGCCGTCCAAGGCCCCTGCGCTATCGATCACCGGTTCCACGTCATCGGTCAGGGCGTTGAATGGCACCACGCCGGCTTGCCGTGTCCGTCCGGTGACGACACAGCGGCCGGGGCCCAGCCGGCGTGCCAGGGCTTGGCCCAGGATGCCGGTTCCCCCCAGGACCAGGATGCGGCCGGCGGTCACGCCGGCCCTCCTCGATTAACCAGGGTCAGGTACTGCTGGCCCCGACCGAACCAGGGCGTGAAGGCGGTTGTGGGGCGGGGTTGTTCCCCTGGCCGCCAGGCCGCAAGCACCTCTGCAAGGTCGTCCAGGGCGGGCAGGGTCTTGGGCGCGGCGGTCTGAACCAGGGGGCGCAGGGCGGCCAATTCGGCCAGGATCGGCGCCAGGTCCGGTGTCGCGGCGGCGATGGCCACTTCCATGGCGGCGCAGGTGGCCTCGCAACCCTGGGCCAGTGCCTGGACCGTTTGCGCCGCCGCCGGCGCGGGTGTGTCCCGGCAATCGATCAGGCAGTGGCGCCACCGATCGAATTCCGCCAGGGCGTGGGCGTTGAAGCTCCCGTCCACCGTCTTGTACCAGCGCCAATCGGCGCTGAAGCGAGGGGAGGTAGCCAGAATGTCGAAGTCGCCGTCCAGTAGACGCACGGCTTCGTCCAGCCCCCAGAACCGTCCCAGCCGCGGCACCAGCAGGACATCGATGATCCAGTGGTCGGGCAGCCGGCTCATGCCCGGCAGGGCGGCCACATGAGGCAGGAAATAAGGCCGCACCAGATCCAGGCGCTGATCCAACGGCAACTCTGGCGGGGCGATCAACCGGGCCAGCAGCCGGCGGCCGATCTCTGGCAGAAAGGACACGGCGTCGACGCAGGTCAGCATGAGTATGCCACCGGGCGCCACGCAGGCGGCGATGTGGCGCACCAGGGCGGCCGGGTCGCTTTGGATGTTGGTCACGCCCTCGCACAGCACCAGATCGAACTCCGGCCGCGCGGGATAATCCAGGAACAGCGCTTCCACTTGGCTGATGGTACCGTCGAATAGGCCGTGGCGGCTCATCAGGGCGCGCGTCTCGTCAATGCCCGTGCGGTTGCCGTCCACAAGGACGTAGGAAGCGGGCCTCAGGCTGGCGGTGTACAGGCAGTTGTGGCCCGAACCTGGGCCGAACTCGACGACGCGCCGCCCGCGAACGGTCAGGGGCGATAGCCCAAGCAGATGATACAGCGACCGGCGGCGCCGGAAATGCGCGTCTAGATCCTCGATCGACTGGCCAACGGGGCTGACGCGGTTGGCTTGATAGAAGGCGAGCACCTCGCTCTGTGCACTGGGATCCCGGGTCACAACGGTCTCTCTTGGTTGGTGGGCCTCCAGAATGGATCGGGCCAGTTGCCGCGACAGGATGCGGCGCCCCTCCTCGTTCAGGTGTTCCGTCGGGTGGGTGGGGCGCAGGAATGTGGATGCGGGAAAAGCGCTGGTCAGATCCAGCAACCGGACGTCGTTCCGCAGCAGCCGATCCCCCAGGGCTTGGCGCACGGCGGCGACGTTTGCGGCGACCCGCCCGCGCATGTCGTCGCCAGCGTAGAGGACGGCAGCCTCCAGATTGACCGGCGCCAGATAGGCATGGACCTGGGCTCCCAGGGACAGGGCCAGATCCACGATCGCGCGCAGGCTCTCCAGGCGCGGATGGTCCGGCGGGATGGTGAAGCCGTGATAGGCGTAGAACACTTCCCGCAAGCGCTGCGGTTCGGTCGTGTCCGACTTGTCGGCCAGGAAGGTTTGCAAGGCGCCGATGGTGGGGGCCCGCACGCCATTGATGGCCAGCGGCGTGGCCCGGAAGGGCGCCTCGTCGTCCAATACCTCTTCAGCCGGCGGTGACGCGGTGCCGGCTCCCTCGGCGATGGCCGCCAGCCACGCCGCTTCGGCGTTGAATTGCCAGGCCGGCGTTCCCATCCAGACGGGCCCGAAGGAGCGGAGGTTGATGATGAACGCCACGTGGCGGGGCCGCCATCCTGCACGGGCGCCGGCCGCCAGCACCCGCAGGAACAGAGGCAGGGTGTAGGCGCCCTTCGATATGACGCCCACCGGCCCCACATCCGCCAGGTCGCCCAGGAACAGCTCGGCCAGCGATCGGCGGTCGACGTCCTGGTGGGCTAGGCGTTCGAACGTCGAATCCCCCAAGACGACGCAGGCCGGGGCGGGCACGCTTCCCCGCAGCGCCCGCGCCAGGTCGGTGGTGGAAACGCTGTGCCATCCTCCGGCGGTTAGGGCGCCGAGTGGATCGGTCATGCGTCCCCTCCAGGCCCCGCGAAGGCGCCCAGCTGGGTATAAATGCGCGTCAGGTCGGCCGCCGCCCAGCGGCGTTGGGCGATGGTGTAGCGCAGCAGCCCGCCACTGGCCTCCATGGCCCGGCGGTGCGCTGTCAGCGCGTCGTCCGCCTGGCCGGCGGCGGTCAGGGCCAGGCCCAGATTGGTCAGAATCCAGGCGTCATCGGGCGCGATGGCCAGGGCGGCGCGATGGGCCTCCACCGCCTCTGCCGTCTGTCCCAGCCCCTGCAGGGCCAGCCCCAGGTTGGTGCGGGCGAACGGTTCGTTGGCCGCCGCCGCGACGGCCTCGCGCTGAAGGTCGGCGGCTTCCCGCCAGTTCCCCCGGTTGGCGGCGATCAGGCCCTGCAGGGTGCGGGCTGATGGATCGGACGGACGCTCCCTCACCAGGGCGTCGGCGCGATCCAGCCGGCCGGCCGCCAGTGCGCCGCGCACGTGCAGGGTCAGATCGGGCTTGGGCCCATCCGGCTGGGCTGCCAGCCGGTCCAGGACGTCGACGGCGGCGTCAAACCGTCCGGCGCCCAGCAGTGCTACCGCATGGTGCAGATCCAGATGATGGTCGTCCGGGGCGTAGACGCGCAGGGCGGAAAACGCGGCCACCGCGGCCTCGTATCGCTGGGCCTGGACGTAGGCCATGGCCTTATCGCGATATAATTCAGCCAGTGCGCCGCGGACGGTTCTCTCCGTCACCTCCGGCAGACTGTCCGGCGGGGCCGGCTTCCAGGCGCCGTGCGTGATGAATCCCAGGGCCGTGCGCACATGCAGGAGGGCCGGCGTGTCACCGGCCAGGCGCGCCGCCGCGTCCAGGGCCTGCGCCGCCATATCGGGATTTCCCCGGCTCCCCTGGAACAGGGCTCCCGCCAAATGGGCCTTGATCGGGGCTTCAGGATCGTTCGCGGCGGCGGCCTGCAGCAAGTCGCCAGCCTCGGTGGCGCGTCCCGCCTTCAGCAACAGGGCGTGCAGTTGTTGCAGGGCCAAGGGAAAGTCCGGCCGGACAGACAGCGCCTGGCGCAGCTGTCCGATGGCGGCGGCGTCTTCCCCCTGCTTCACCAGCGCCATGCCCATTTCCAGGTGATAGTTGGAAAAGGTGTCTCGCCGAATCGCCTGCCGCCAGCGGTCGACATCCTCCACCGTCAGGACAGGTGCTGGAGCGGACATTGCTTTATCTCCCAGGGGCGGTGGTTCAGGGGGGGTGACTGGCGGTGATGTTACACGGGGACTAGCCTGCCGACGGTGGTGATTTACCCGCCGGTCGGCGCGGCACGGGTGGCCATGAGGTACTGTTGCCCCCGGCCGAAACAGCTGCGGAAGGCCCGCAGCTCATCCGCTTCACCCCGGCACAGCCGGGGCGCCCCGGTCAGGAA
>NZ_BACU01000398.1 GCF_000333275.1 Azospirillum sp. B4
CCGATATTGACCGGCGGACGCGCGACCTGGTCCTGTCCGCCCGCATCCTGGCGCGGGCGGAAGGACCGCAGGACGTGGTGGGGCCACCGGACGGGAGGACGGCCGACATCCGCGCCCGCGCCTTCGCCGACATCCGCACCCAGACCCGCGACGGCATCCTGTCACCTCTGGACCAGGCGGTCAGCCGCTTCGAAACGGAGGCGGTGGATCGCGTGGAATGGCTCCGGCGGGCGCAGTTGGGTGTGCTGGCCATTCTGCTGACCACCCTGTTGGCGGAGGCCATTTTCATCTTCCGCCCCCTGGTCGGACGCCTGAAGGTCTATGCCGGCCGGCTCTATGACATGGCCAACCGCGACCTGCTGACCAGCCTGCCCAACCGCCGCCATTTTCTGGACCTGGGGGAACGTGAGGTGCGGCGGGGGCGTGAGACGGCCTGTCCGCTGGCCCTGCTGATGATCGACATCGACCACTTCAAATCCATCAACGACACCTTCGGCCATGAGACGGGCGACCGGGTGCTGGCGCAGTTTGGCCGTCTGCTCCAGGGCTGGCTTCGGCCCGGTGAGGCCGTGGGCCGCATGGGGGGCGAGGAGTTCGCCGTGCTGCTGCCGGACGCCGACGCCGTGGATGCGATCGCCCGGGCAGAAAGCCTGCGGCGCGCGGTGGAGGCGGCCCCCGCCAACGGCCAATCCACCCTGGCCTGGACCATCAGTGTCGGCGTGGCCGTGATTCCGGGCACCCCCGCCGGCGACGGTCTGGCGGATGGCCTGCGCCGCGCCGACGAGGCGCTCTACCTCGCCAAGGTGGAGGGCCGGAACCGGGTGCGGCTCAACCCTGGTCCCTGACGTCCATCCCCATCGTTAGGCCCAGGGCCGACCGCTGGCGGCCAGGTGGTTCAGGCGTCGTAGCGGCCGTGGCGGGGCGTACGCTCCATCCCCAGGGGACGCACCGGCAGCGCCAGGCCGTGGGCGCCCAGGGCGCCTGCCATGGCGCGGGATGCCACCAGCACGCCCTCGGTGGCGCCCGGCCGCATCAGATGCTCCACCAGGGCGTAGAGGCGGGCGGTGGTGGTGGGGTCGCCCGATGGTTGCGCCAAGGCCAGCAGCCGCAGCAGTTGGCGTTCGTCCGGCGTCAAGTCACGGCAGCCGGGACAGCCCACCCGTGGCCGGTGCCGGGCGGACCGGCCGTACAGCAGCAGGAAGGCGCGAAAGGTGGCCATCACCTCGTCCGCGTCCTCGCCACAGGCCTGCAGGAAGGCGTGGCGGATCAGGGGACAGCTGCGTTGGCTGGGGCTGTGGCCGGCATAGGGCTGGGCCATGTGGCGCAGGCTCCACACCAGCAGCCGTTCCCCGGCGCTGAGTCCTTCCAGCGGGGCGGGCAGGGGCAGGCTGTCGCGGTGGGTGATCAGCAGATCGTCGGGCATGTCGGGCCTAGCAGCTATCGTCTCCAGGTCGCCACGATAACGCGAGTCATTATCAATATCAACGCATCTCGGCGTCCTTTTCCGGGAAATGACGTTTTGGGGTGGCATTCACCACTTATGGTTAGGAGGCTAAAGCCCCTACGAAGGGTTAACCTTTTCCCAGTCCAGGCTGGACGCGGAAAACAGCCTGGGGACAAGACTGGGGGAGGAGCGACGATGCGCGACACGGGGCCCGTGACCGACCGTGAGGTTGAGCTGCCCAATGGTGACCTGCTGATCTCCCGCACCGACACGTCTGGCCGCATCACCTACGCCAACCGCGCCCTTATCCGCGTCAGCGGCTACAGCCATGAGGAACTGGTGGGGTCACCGCACAGCATCGTGCGGCATCCCGACATGCCCAAGGCGGCCTTCGCCGACTTGTGGGCCACCGTCCGGGCGGGGCGCCCCTGGGAGGGCGTGATCAAGAACCGGACCAAGGCGGGCGATCCCTATTGGGTGCGTGCTGGTGTCACACCGGTGGTGGAGGGTGGTCAGGTCACCGGCTTCATTTCCGTCGGGGCCAAGCCAACCCGGGACGAGGTGCGGGCCGCCGAGGCGCTGCACGCCGAATTGCGCGCCGGCCGGGGCGTGATGCGGGAGGGTGTGGCCGTCGCCACGGGGCCGGGTCCCCGCCTGCGCCGAGTCATGGGCAGCGTGCGCGGCCGCATGATCCTGACCATGGGCATCATGATCGCCTGCACCCTGGTGGCGGGCGGCTTGCGCTTCATGGGGCTGGGTGACGCGGGCGCCGACAGCGCCGCCTGGCTGTGGGCCAACGCCGTCATCATCCTGGTGTCGCTGGCCGTGTCCGTGGTGGGCGGCCACATCATCCTGCGGGCGCAAGGCCAAGCGCTGAACCGGCTGGAAGGGCACTTCGCCGCCGTGGCCGTGGGTGAGTTCGACCGGCCCATGCCGCCCGACCCGGTGGCGGAGTTCCAGGCCTTGACCACCACCCTGCGGGCCTTGCGCGTGCGCCTGGCCTTCGGCATGGACGAACGGGTGGAACTGACGGAGCGCACGCGCGAGGATGCGCGCCTGGCGCTCCTGGAAACCTGCCGCGCCATCGAGGCGGACCTGAACGCCACCTGGATGGGGGTGGAACGGGGCAGCCACCGGGCGGTGGACGGAGTGATGCACCTGAAGCAGGCCGTGACCGTGGTGCGTGAGAACACGGTGGCTGTGTCGGCCGCGGCGGAACAGGCCAGTGGCAACGCCGGCAACGTGGCGGCGGCGACGGAAGAGCTGAGCGCCGCCGGCGATGAGATCGCCCGCCAGGCAGCCCGCTCCAGCGATGTGGCGCGCCGCGCGGTGGAGAGCGCCCGCCAGGCCGCCGGCGCCATCGAACGGATGGAGGAGGCGACCTACCAGATCGGTACCGTCACCGACCTGATCGCCAGCATCGCCGGCCAGACCAACCTGCTGGCCCTGAACGCCACCATAGAGGCGGCCCGCGCCGGTGACGCCGGCAAGGGCTTCGCCGTGGTGGCGCATGAGGTGAAGTCGCTGTCCGGCCAGACGCAAAAGGCGACGGACGACATCGGCACCCAGGTGTCGGGCCTGCGCGGGGCGGTGGCCGCCAGCGTGGACGCCATCCGCGCCGTCATCGCCGTGATCGGTGAGATCAATGAGGCGTCCTCCGCCACGGCGGCGGCGGTGGAGCAGCAGTCCGCCGCCAACGCGGAGATCGGGCGCAGCGCGTCGGAATCCGCCGGCGCCGCCCAGCAGGTTGTCGCACAGGGTGGGCAGCATCGCGGGCAGTCGGATGAGATCGCCAGCATCGCGCCCGCCCTGGATCTGCGGGTCGGCGAGACACAGACCGCCGTGGTCGACCTGAAGCGGCGCATGACCATCGCCCTGCGCCAGTCGCTGGCGGGCGACCGCCGCGCCGCAGATCGCGTGCCGTGCGAGGTGCCGGCGACGGTGGAGGTGGACGGCCGGTCCCACCCCGGTCGCCTGCAGGACCTGTCGTTGCGCGGCGCGCTGATGGCGGTGGACGACCTGCCGGCGGTGGCCGACCAGCAGGACGTGGCGCTGGTCCTGGACGGCGTGGGCCGGGTGTCGGCCGTGGTGGCGGGGGTCAGCGAACTGG
The DNA here is from genome assembly GCF_000333275.1 of Azospirillum sp. B4. Classification (GTDB taxonomy): domain Bacteria; phylum Pseudomonadota; class Alphaproteobacteria; order Azospirillales; family Azospirillaceae; genus Nitrospirillum. Next base: position 3,555 of record NZ_BACU01000398.1, read on the forward strand.
GCCTGCACCTCTGCTTCACCCATGTCGACATGCAGAAGCGGGACCGGCTGCAGGCGGTGCTGAACAGCTCCGTCGAACGGCATCGATCCTACATCGACCTGGCCCTGTCCACCGCCGCCCGCATGTCCCAGGCGCTGGAGCACGCCGTGCGGAAGGGGGAGATCGATGAGGACGCCCTGTTCTCCACCGGCCTTGAACCCATCGCCGGCACCGACCCGCAGCAATACATGGCGGCCTACACCCCCCTGACCGACCGGTTGTTCCCCGATATCCAGGAACCGGTGGCGGCCGGCGACCCCCGCATCCAGTTCTGCGCCGCCGTCGTGCCATCGGGCTATCTGCCCACCCACATGAAGCGGGTGTCGCAGCCGCAGCGGCCGGGCGACTACGTCTGGAACATGGCCAACAGCCGCAACCGCCGCCTGTTCAACGACCGCGCCGGCCTGGCGGCCGGCCGCAACACCGGCGACTATCTGGTCCAGTCCTACGCCCGCGACATGGGGGGCGGCGTCATCGTCCGCCTTAAGGAGGTGGACGCCCCCATCCGCGTGCGCGGCCGCATCTGGGGCAACGTCCGCGTCGCCTTCAAGGACGCGTGACGGCGGGACCAAAGCCGGACCACCGGCGGCGACCGCAATTTTTTTGACAAGTGAACAAATTTGAACCGTCCCGCCCAGGGCGTCGCGGCTATGCGGCGCCGGCGGGAGTTGCCGTCTTTACCCCGAGGGGACCGTCACCTACTAGAATAGGACAAATGTAATAACCGGTACCCACGTCCCGAGGCCGCACCCCGGGCGTATGCATGAGGGGCCGGGGAGGGGGCTAGCACAGGGGGCCTGCCATGCACACCGTCAGCACCACCGACCGCCGCCGACAGATGCCCATGGGCGACCGCATCCGCGCCCGGCGCAAGGCCCTGGGCCTGACCCTGCAGCAGGTGGCCCAGCGTTCCGGTCTGTCCGCCCCCTTCATCAGCCAGGCGGAACGCGACCTCAGCGTGCCGTCGCTGGTGTCGCTGCTGGCCTTGGCCGACGCCCTGACGGTGGATCTGACCTATTTCATGGAGGTGCCGGACAGCGGCGCCATCGTCCACCGCGCGGCCAAACCCAGCCGCATCGCGATCGACAGCCCCGTCGACTATATCGACCTGGCCTCCGACCTGAATGGGCGCAAGCTGGACATCATCCTGATGCGGGTGCCGCCTGGCCATGCCTTCCCCACCGACCAGCGCAACGGCGAGGATTTCCTGTACGTCGTCGAGGGGGAAATCACCGGCGTGGTGGGTAAGACCAAGGCCCGCCTGGGCCCTGGCGACAACCTGCACTTCGACAGCCTGCAGCCCCACAGCGCCCGCAACACCTCCGACCGCGAGGCGCTGGTGCTGTACGTCGGCACCCCCTCCATCTTCCGCAAGACGGCGGATGGCGTCATTGACGCCGCCGACGCCTGAGGGCCCGCGAACACCCACCCCTTTTGACTTAAGCAGGGATATTGCATCCGGCCGCGTCCTGACCCACTACTTAGGGCAACAGAGATGGGTGGCGCCAACTTCCCCTTCGGCAGTGGGGGCGGTGGGGCGCCCCACGGATGGGGTTCATGAAGCATACGATCAGCGCCCTTCTGCTGTCGCCCGGCCTGATGCTGGGGGCGACCGCCGCCTTCGCCGATTCCACGCCCGCCACGCCGTCCACCAGCGTTCCAGGGACAGGCATTCCTGAGGACAGCCGGGCGTGGATGGAGGACATGAACAACCCCGACGCGCTGGCCTGGGCCAAGGCGGAGACGGACCGGTCCACCGCCCTTCTGCAGGCCGACCCGCGCTACCCCGCCCTACTGGCGGAGGCGACGGCCATCGCCGAAAGCAAGGACCGGGTGCCGGGCGTCAGCTTCCGGGGGGACGCCGTCTATAATTTCTGGCAGGACGCGGACCATGTGCAGGGCCTGTGGCGCACCACCACCCTGGCCAGCTTCGCCAAGGACAAGCCCGACTGGCAGACCGTGCTGGACGTGGACGCGCTGGCCAAGGCCGAGGGCGTGAAGTGGGTGTTCAAGGGCACCGATTGCGACGAGGAAAGCCGCCGCCATTGCGTAGTGCATCTGTCCAACGGCGGTGAGGACGCGATCACCCTGCGGGAATTTGACCTGAAGACCCGGGCCTTCGTGCCCGGCGGCTTCACCCTGCCGCGCGGCAAGCAGTCGGTCACCTGGGCCGATCCCCAGACCCTGCTGGTGGCCCGGGAATGGGGCCCCGACACCATGAGCGCCGCGGGCTATCCCCTGGTCGTGAAGTCGTTGCGGCGCGGCCAGCCGCTGGACCAGGCGCACGTGGTTTTCCAGGGCGACAGGACGGACATGAGCGTGGGTGCCGAAACCCTGCGCGATGCCCAGGGCCGCCAGGCGGTGGTCATCGTCCGCAACCGCAGCTTCTTCCAGTCGGAGAAATACCTGCTGGTGGACGGCCAGCCCCGGCGCCTGGACCTGCCGCAGAAGTCCAGCATCCACGGCCTGCACGATGGCCAGCTGATCGTGGAGGTGAAGGAGGACTGGTCCGTTGGCGGTGCCACCATCGGCCAGGGCTCGGTCGTGGCGCTGGACCTGGCGGCGGTGTCCGCCGACCCGTCCCACCTGCGCCCCGTCGTGGTCTACGCCCCGACATCGCGCGAAGGCCTGACGGGGTTGGACTTCACCAGGCACCACCTGGTGATCAGCCTGACCGACAATGTGAAGGGCCGGGTCTACGTCGCCGACCGCAACGCCGATGGCACTTGGCGCCGGGCTCTGCTGCAACTGCCGGACAATTCCAACATCACCGTTACCGGCGCGGACCGCGACCATGACCGCATCTTCGTCACCGTGGCCGGCTTCCTGGACCCGCTGACCCTGTCCGTCGTCGACACCAACACCGGGACGGTGGAAAAGCTGAAGTCCACGCCACCGCAGTTCGATGCGTCCAAGGCGGTGGTGGAGCAGCATGAGGCGGTGTCCAGCGACGGCACCCGCGTGCCCTACTTCGTGGTGCGGCCGCGCGACGTGCCCTTCGATGGGTCCACCCCCACGCTGCTGTACGCCTATGGCGGGTTCGAGGTGCCGATGCTGCCGCGCTATCTGGGCGCCACCGGCAAGCTGTGGCTGGGACGGGGGGGCGCCTATGTCCTGGCCAACATCCGGGGTGGTGGGGAGTTCGGCCCCGCCTGGCATGACGCCGGGCTGAAGACCAAGCGGCAGGTGATCTATGACGACTTCGTCGCCGTGGGCCGCGACCTGATCGCCACCAGCTGACCAGCACGCCGCACCTGGGCATCGAGGGGCGATCCAACGGCGGCCTGCTGATG
>NZ_BACU01000397.1 GCF_000333275.1 Azospirillum sp. B4
GGCCCATGAAGGGTACCGGCTGTTGGCCCGGGGGCTGCTCCATCGCCGCGATCAGGGTGCTGACGTCCGGCTCATCCCACTCCTTGCCGGCGTGGGCCAGGATGGCGCGGATGAATTCGCCCCGGAAGGGCAGCGGCCAGTAGTACAGCGTGTAGTCGGTCATTGTCAGGGTTCCTCCGGTAGGCTGGTGAGCCCATCAACCCTTAGGGAACTCCCTGACAGCCGATAAAGTTCAACTGGGAATGGCGGCGTCCATGCGCGCCGGGTCGACTTCGGTGACGAAGGGACCATCCGTCCACAGCAGCAGGCAGCGCACCGGCAGGCCGGGATACAGCTGACTGAGTGCTACGCGATAGGCGGCCATCTGCGATACGTACAGCTGGGGAATGTCCTCAGCCGTCCGGGGTGGCGGGCGGTTGGTCTTGAAGTCGACGATGCGCACGTCGGCATCCGTCACCACCAGCCGGTCGATCTGGGCCGCCAGGGGCCGCGTGCCCACTGTGCCCACCAGCGGCACCTCCGACCGGCTGCCGGGTCCGAACAGGGGCGCGAACTCCGCGTCTTCCAGCACGCGCAGGGTTTCGGCCAGGATCTCTGCCTGCTGGCCGGCGTCCAGGCCATGGGCGGGGCGGGCCAGCCAGCGGCGGGCGGCGGCGGGCCGCTCCGCCACCGGCATTTCCGGCAGCAGTTGCAACAGCTTGTGGATCAGGGTGCCGCGCTTGAAGCGTCGCGCCTCCCGCGTCTCGCCGTCACCCAGGGGGGAGCGCACGGCCGGTTCCTCGCCATCGGGACGGGATGGCGCCAGGGGGCGGGACGGGGCGGGTTCGGCCGGCGGCGGGGCCAGCAGCCAGGCGGGGGCGGCGGGGATGGCCTCGCCGCCCGCGCGCTCGGCACGCTGGGCCGGCACGGGACGGGTCTGCGGCTCGACCAGAACCCGGCCGTCGCCGCTCCATCCCTGGCGCGACACGGCGGTCAGGTCGAAGGCGCGGCTGGGCGCCAGCGTGGCCAGCGCCCGTTCGGTCAGGCGGAACCAGCTGTCGTCGCTGGTAGCCGTCTTGCCTTCATAGCCGCAGACGTGCAGCCGGTCCTCCGCCCGGGTCAGGGCGACGTACAGCAGACGACGGTATTCCTGGTCGCGGCGCCGGTCGGCGGCGGCGCGGGCGGCGCGGGCCTTGGCGTCCTCCTGCTCGCGCCGGGGGGCGTACAGCGGAACGGCCGGGCCCCGCCCCTCATCGTCGGCGTGCGGCCACAGGATGCGGGGGCTGGTCACCGGCTTGCGCGTGGTGTCAGGCAGGATGACGACCGGCGCCTGCAGACCTTTGGAGCCGTGGACGGTCATGATGCGCACCTGCCCGCCCACGGGGCCCCGGTCCTTGGCCCCGGTGTCCAGTTCGCGCTTCACCTCCGTCCGCCCGGCCGCCAGCCAATGCAGGAAGGTCTGCAGCGAGGGCGGGTGGGCACGGTCGAAGCCCAGGCACAGGCTCAGGAACTCGTCCACCGGATCGATGGCCTCGGCGCCCAGGCGACCCAGCAGGGCCCGGCGGCCGCTGACGGCATCCGCCGGGCACGGGCGGGTCAGCAATCCCGCGAACAGCTCATAGGGGGCCGTGTAGTCGACCTCACCCAGCAGGCGGCGCAGCCAGGCGTGGGCCGGCTGGAAGCGGGGGTCCGTCTCCGCCCGCTTCACCAGCGCCGGCCACAGGCTACCGCCGCGCCCATGGGCCAGGGTGAACAGCGCGTCCTCGTCCAGGCCGACGAAGGGGCTTTTCAGCACGGTGGCCAGGGTCAGGTCGTCTTCCGGCATCAGCAGGAACTGTCCCACCGCCATCAGATCCATCACCGCCAGCTGTTCGGTCAGCACCATGCGGTCCACGCCCGCCACCGGCACGCGCCGCTCCTTCAGCGCCCGCACCAGCTGCTGGACGAAGGCGTTGCGGCGGCGGACCAGCACCAGGATGTCGCCGGCGGTCAGGGGGCGGCCGCGCGCCTCCAGCACCTCCCCCGACGCGATCCAATGGGCGATCTGGTCGGCGATGACGGTGGCCAGGCGGGCCTGGGGCCTGTCCTCCGGCTCATGATGCAGGGGCGGGGCCCAGGCCGGCGTCTCAACCCCGTCACCGGGCCGCACCAGGGGCCACAGCTCCACCTTGCCCGCCATGCCCTGGCGGAAGGGGCGGTGGTGGATGGCCTGGCTGGACACGCCGTCGCGGGCCTCATCCTGGGCGAACACCCCGTCCACCGCCCGCAGCACGGCGCCGACGGAGCGGAAGCTGGTCTCCAGGTCCACGATGGCCCAGGGCCGTTCCGCATCCTGCACGCGTGCCTGGAAGGTGCGGCGCATGCGGGCGAACTCCGCCGGATCCGCGCCCTGGAAGCTGAAGATGGACTGCTTCTCGTCACCCACCACGAACAGGGTGCGGCGCGCGTCCGACTGGCCCTCGCCGGCGAAGAACTCCTCCGCCAGGGCGCTGACCACCCGCCACTGCTCCGGGTTGGTGTCCTGCGCCTCGTCGATCAGGATGTGGTCCAGGCCGCCGTCCAGCTTGTACAGCACCCAGGCGCAGGCCTGGGCGTCCCCGGTCAGCAGGGCGCTGGCCGCCAGGATCAGGTCGTCGAAGTCCAGGACCGCGCGGGCGTCCTTCCAGCGCTGATAGCCTTCCAGCATGCTGCCGGCCAGGGTCAGCAGGCTGGCGGTGGAATGGGCCACGGTGACGGCGCGCAGGCGTTCCTGCAGCTCCATCAGGCGCTGGCCCTCCTGGGCCAGGATGTCGGCGGTGCGCGGGTTGGCGGCCAACGCGCCCTTGGTGGCCAGGCGGGACCGCACCGTGCCCTCCGCCGTCAGGAACAGCTGGCGGTAGGCGGCGATGTCGTTCAGCCGGCGGTCGATCTGGTCCAGCCACAGCTGGATGCCCAGGCCGCGCTTCACGTCGGTGTCGGTGCCCTCCGCCAGGGCGGCGCAGGCGGCGCGCAGACCATTCAGGTCCAACGCCTCATCCCGGCAGCCGGCGGCCAGCACGCTGCCCTCCGTCTCATCCGGGGCGACGCCCAGGTGGCGGAACAGGGCGGCGACGGTGCCGTCCAGGCCCGCCTCCGAGCCGCCGCCGGGCTTGGCATGGGCCTCCAGGATGCGGCGGATGCGGCCGCGCTGGGCCACCAGGTCGGCCAGCAGCTCGGCGAAGCTTTCCTCGTTGAGGGCGCCGGCCAGGCGCTTCAGCGCCCGGCCCAGGGGCGTGTCCGGCCGGTCCTGCGCGCTGGCCAGCATGTGGGCCTGGGCCTCGGCCAGCGCCTCCGCCGCCGTGCGGTCGTCCATGACCTCGAAATTGGGCGGCAGCCGCGCCTCCAGGGGGAAGCGGCGCAACAGGGACTGGCAAAAGGCGTGAATGGTCTGGATCTTCATGCCGCCGGCGGTGTCCAGCACGCGGGCGAACAGGCGGCGCGCGGTCAGCACCTCGTCCCGCGTGGGCGGGCGGCCGTTCAGGTCGGCCAGCGCCTGGGTCAGGTCGCCATCGGCCATCACGGCCCAGCTTGCAAGGCGTTCTGCAATGCGATTCGCCATTTCGGCCGCCGCTGCCTTGGTGAAGGTCAGGCACAGGATGCGGCCCGGCGGGGTGCCGGCCAGCATCAGCCGCACCACCCGGTCGGTCAGCACCTTGGTTTTGCCCGTGCCGGCCGACGCCCCCACCCAGACCGACGTCTCGGGGTCGGACGCCTGGCGCTGCTTCACCGTGGGATCGATGGGGCGGATCATACCGTCGGTCATGCCTCACCCCCGTCACCCACCGACCATTCCGCCACCCGCGCCAGGTGCAGGTAATCGGAATAGCGCGGCGCCATGCCGGGCCGGGGCTGCGACCGGTAGGGTGTGTCCGGGCTGTCGAACAGGTCGATCAGCTGACGCAGGCCCTCCACCGCTTCCGCCGCAAGACGGGCCGGGTCCAGCTTCAGGGCCACCACCTGGCCGGCGGGCTCGCCCCCCGTCAGGCGCCAGAAGGCCAGCTGTTCCACCATCGGCGCCCGTATCCCGAAGCCGGCGGACAGGGCGATGGCGGCCTCTAGCGGCAGCTGCGGGGCGAAGCCCAGCTCCACCTCGCGCGCGCGGGGCGGGCTGCCGGTCTTGTAGTCGATGAGGGCGACGCTGCCGTCGGGGTGGCGGTCGATGCGGTCGGCCTTGGCGATGATCTCGAACGGCCTGCCCGCCGTCTCCAGCGTCAGGCTGCCCCGCGCCTCCGTCACCAGGGGCTGCACGCCGCCGGCCCGCCGGTCGCGCTCCAGCGCCACGAACCAGGCGGCGATGCGCTCGAACCGGGGCCACCAGAAGGTTTCCAGGCTGGGCAGGCCGCTGTAGGGGGCGAAGGCCTGGCGCCCGAAGCGCAGCAGCTGGTCCAGCGCGTCATCGGGCAGCAGGGTGCCGGGGTTGGCCTTGATGAAGGCGTCTAGCGCGTCGTGGATCATGGTGCCCCGGTCGGCCGCGCCGGGATCGGCGTCCAGCGGATCCAGCGCCTCCAGCCGCAGCACGTGGCGGGCGTACAGGGCATAGGGGTCGCGCATCCAGGTCTCCACCTGGGTGACGGACAGGCGGCGCGGCCGGGCGGCCACCGGCGGGCGCGGCTCCGGCGGGGCGCAAGGGCGCACGGCGGCCGGGGTGTCCATGGACTCGGTCCAGCTGGTCCAGCGGCCCATGCCCGTCCTCAGGGCCGCCGGACGGCCCAGCGCCTTCAGCACGGTGTCCAGCCGCAACAGCCAGCGCGAGGGCACGGTGGGCGTGCCCTCCACCCGTTCCGACCGGGTCAGCACCACCACGGGCGCGCCGCAGGCCTGGGCGAAGTCGTGCGCCGTCTGGCCCAGATGGCGTTCCGGCGTGGGCAGGCCGAAGCGCTGGCGCATGGGGCGCGACAGCCAGGGGTCGGCCTTGGGCTGCGGCGGCCAGGTGCCCTCGTTCAATCCCCCCAGGATCATGAGGTCGAACTGCTGCAGCCGGGCCTCCAGCAGGCCCAGGATGTACAGGCGCGGGTGCAGGCCATAGCGGGGGCGCACGGCGCGGCCCACCATCAGGGCGCTGATGACGGCGGCATAGTCCGGCCCGCCCAGTTCCGGGAAATCGGCGCCGGCGTCCTGGACCTCGTGGACGAAGGTGGCCGCGGCCTCGCCGTCGTCCAGGCGCCACAGACGCTCGGCCCCCGGCTGGCTGTCGCTGGCGGCCAGGGCCTCCGCCGTGCGGGCGTGCAGGTCCAGCCAATCTGCCAGCGTCCTGCCCGTGCCGCCCATTGCCGCCAGCAGGGGCCGCAGGATCGCCTCCAGCCCGTCGACGAACGCGGTCAGGCGGGCGCGGTGGGCGTCCGGATCGCCATGGGCGTCGAAACGGCGCGGCTCCGCCTGGGCCAGCGCCAGGCGCAGGCCGTCGAAACCGTCGGCCGGCCGGGGGCCGCGCAGCACCGCGCGCTCCAGGTCGCGCACCTGGGCACGGAAGAAGGACGGATGCTGACCGCCCGCCGCCAGCGGATGCTTCAGCAGGGACAGCAGGGCCAGGGGTGCCGGCTCCGCCGCCCAGTCGGCCAGCAGACGCAGATAGCTGCCCACCGCGCTCTGGGTCAGCGGCAGGCCGGCGCTGTCGTTGACGGCGATGTCCCAGCGTTTCAGCGCCAGCGCCACGCGCCGCGCCAGGTCGCGGTCGGCCGTCACCAGGGCGGCCGTCCTGCCCGGCGTCTCCAGCGCCTCGCGCATCATCAGGGCGATGGCGGCCGCCTCCTCCTGCGGGGTGGCGGCGTCCAGGCGGGACAGGCCGGCCAGGGCGGCCTCCGCCTCGGTCGCCAGCGGGCCGGCGCCCAGGTCCTGCCAGGCTTCCGTCGTGCCGGCGGGGCGCAGGGCCTCCCCGATCAGGCGCGCGCGCGCGGGCGATCCTTGGCGGGCGCGCAAGGCTTCGGGCAGCGGATCGGGCAGGGGCCAGGGGCGCACCTCCGCCCGCCGGGCGTCCAGCCGCTCCAGCAGGCGCTTCAGGCCGTACTGGGGATGGGCCTCGTCCAGGTCCTGCCAGGTGGCCTCGTCGCAGTCCAGGTCCAGGCCGGGCAGGACGACGGCGCCCTCGGGCAGGGCCGCCACCACGGCCAGCAGGTCGGCGGTGGCCGGGATGCTGCCGGTGGAGCCGGCGGCGATGACGGGGCCGGGCGGCGGGTTGGCGCGCCACGTGTCCGCCAGGGCCCTCAGCCGCAGCTCCCGCTCCCTGGCCGGATCCACGCCGCCCTCATCCGCCAGCAACGCCGGCCAATGCTGGGTGATGATCTCCAGGAACTTCAGCGTCACCTGCCAGTGCCGGGCATAGTCGTCCGGCACCAGGCGGGTCAGGTCCTCGAACCGGCAGCCTTCGGTCTGCACCTCGTCTAGCAGGCCCGCCAGCTCGCCCGCCAGACTGACGGCCTGGGCCGGGGTGGCGGCCAGGCCGGGCGCCCGCATGACCAGGCGGGCCAGCAGCAGCTGGCGGCGCAGGGCCGGCACCGCCTGGGGCAGATCGGTGCCGCCCTGGGTGAACACCACCTCGTCCGTGTCGACGTCGCCCAGGGGCGACAGGCGGGGCAGCAGGATGGGCCTGCCCCCCGACAGCCGCAGGAAGGCCTCGCGCAGGGACCGCACGGCGCGGACCGTGGGCAGCAGCACCGTCACCCGCGACAGGGCCAGCGGGTCGTCGCCCATGCGGTCCAGGATGCCGGCCGCCAGCGCGTCCACGAAGGGCAGTCCGGGCGCGATGGTGAACAGGCGCGCCCCGCTGGTCTGGTCCCAGCTCATGGGGTCAGGGCTCGGCCGTGCGCGGCTGGCTCAGCTTGGCGTTGTGCGGGATGGGGTGGCCCAGCAGGGTGTTCACCTCGTCCACCGCCTCCGGCGTGCCGACATGGAACCAGACGCCGTCGTGGCGCATGCCGTACAGGCGCCCGGCCTCCTCCGCCTGTTGCCAGAGCTTCAGGTTGGAAAAGCGCGTCTCGGTGATGGCCTGGTACAGTTCCGGCTTCACGATGTGCACGCCGGCGAAGACAAAGGGCGCCAGCTCGCCCTCGGCGCGATAACGCAGGCGGCCGTCGGCCTCCATGTGATAGTCGCCGGGCCCGTCATAGCCCACGGCGGCCACCGTGGGCATCAGCAGCAGCAGCGCGTCCATGACCGCCGGGTCCCAGGTGGCGGCCAGGCGCTTCAGCGCCGGGGTGGGCCCGTCCAGCCACAGGATGTCGGCGTTGACGACGAAGATGGGGTCGGTTCCCAGCCGCGGCAGGGCGTGGCGCACGCCGCCCCCCGTCTCCAGCAACTCATCCTCCGGCGACAGGGTGATGGCGGGGCTCCGCCGGTCGGCCAGATGGCTTTCGATCATGGCGCCCAGGTGATGGGTGTTCACCACCGCGCGCGCCACACCGCTTTCCGCCAACCGGTCCAGGGCGTGGTCCAGCAGGGGGGCGCCGCCCACCTCCACCAACGGTTTGGGCCGGGTCAAGGTCAGGGGGCGCATGCGCAGGCCCAGGCCGGCAGCCAGCACCATGGCGGTATGGGGAACGGGGATCGAGGCGGCGAGGGAAAGCGGACGGGCAACAGCGGGCATCGCGTCAGAAACTCCGGACGATGGTATCGGCGTCAAGATTAGCGGGCAGATGGCGTTCCACCCAATGGGCAATGGGGGACAGGGCGGGATGGCGGATGGCGCCGGTGAACTGGCCCCACACCCGGGGCAGGAAAGACAGTTGAGGCGCGCCGGCGGTGGCCTGGGCCAGCTGCGCCACCCGGCCCAGGATGCGGGCGTGGCGCACGGCGCCCAGGATGGCGGCCGACGCCGCGAAGGCCGTCTGGTCGATGCCGGGAAAGGCAGCCAGATAGCGCCGCATCATGGCCTGGCGCAGGTCCTCCGGCACGTCGCGGCGCGCATCCTCCAGCAGAGACACCAGGTCATAGGCGCGCGGGCCGATGCCCCCGTCCTGAAAATCCAGCAGGCCGCAGGCGGCGACGCCGGCGCGGCCCGCCAGCCGCATGAGGTTGCCGGGGTGGTAATCACGCAGCAGCAGGGTGGGTGGCAGGGTCAGGGCGGCCGGCAGCACCCCCTCCCACGCCTGGGCCAGATCGTCCCACGCGCCGGCGGGCAGGGCCCGGCCGCGCACGGCCGGCGCGAAGGCGTCGGCGAACAGCATCACCTGGTCGCGGAACAGGCCCATGTCATAGCGTGACAGGTCGGGTGCCGCGGCGGGGACGAAGCGCTGATGCAGGGCCACCAGCACGTCGGTCGCCACCTCGTACAGCGGCTGCCAAGGCTCCTTCCCGCCATCCAGCAGGCCGGCATAGTCCTCCGCCCCGAAATCCTCGATCAGCAGCAGGCCCTGCGGCTCGTCGCCGGCCAGGATGACGGGCGCGGACAGGGCGCAGTCGCGCAGCAGGCCGGCGATCTGGACGAAGGGCGGAACCTGGCTGGCCGCCACCTCGTCCCGGCAGTCCATCAGGATGGCGGTGGCGTCGCGCCCGTCGCCTTCCGGCCGTGTCAGACGCTCATACCGCCGGGCCGACCAGTCGGCACCCATGGGCTGGCGCCGGGCCGCGCCCCAGCCGGCCCGGTCCAGGAAACGGCGGATGACGGTCTCGCGGGGCGGGGTATCGCGTCTCATGGCTTGAAACCTTCCCAATTCAGGAGGCCCAGTCGATGGTGGCCAGGCGGGGACCCCAGGCGCCGAAACCCGTCAGGGTCGCACGGCGGCTGTCGGGCCCGATGATGGCGAGGTTGAGGTCCAGTCGGTCGGCGGGCAGCAGGGGGCCCAGGCGCGCGGGCCATTCCACCAAGGCCACGCCGCCATCCCGAACCTCTTCCCACCCCAGCTCCAGCACCTCGTCCGGTTCCGTCAGGCGGTAAAGGTCGAAGTGCCACAGGGGGAAGCCGGGCAGGTCGTAGGTCTGCACCAGCGTGAAGGTGGGGCTGGGCACCTCCTCCTCCGCGTCGCCCATGCTGCGGATCAGGTGGCGGGCGAAGGCCGACTTGCCGGCCCCCAGGTCGCCCGACAGGGCCACGACGTCGCCGGGGGCGAGATGGCGGCCCAGCTGGGCCGCCAGCCGCGCCGTCGCCGCCTCGTCGGCCAGATCCAGGGTCAGGGCGTGGGGCATGGGCATCCTGAAGAAGGGTAGGGGCGGGCGATTCGCGCGATTCTGCGGCCCGCAACGTTACGGGGGCAAGCGCCGTCGGGACGCACCCGTGAACTGGGCAGTTGATTAGCGCATCAATTCGCGTGATGAAAGCAACCCGAACCGCTGACCCGCCCCGCGCCCGCGCCAGGAGTTGACGAGAGCCCATGTCCAATCCCCTTCCGACCATCACCCCCGGTGGCATCCATCGCACCGATGTCTGCATCATCGGTGCCGGCCCGGTGGGCCTGTTCGCCATCTTCGAATGCGGCATGCTGAAGCTGGACTGCCACGTGGTGGACGCGCTGGACATGGTGGGCGGCCAGTGCACCGCCCTCTACCCGGAAAAGCCCATCTACGACATCCCGGGATATCCGCAGGTGGAAGCGGCCACACTGATCGACCGGCTGGCCGAACAGGCCGCCCCCTTCAATCCCAACTATCACCTGGGGCAGCAGGTCAC
>NZ_BACU01000396.1 GCF_000333275.1 Azospirillum sp. B4
GCTGAAGAGGCCTAAGCCTCGCGCCAGCCGTCCGATTTAAGACCGAGGCGTCCGGCCGCAGCCGATGCCTTTGGGTCGGGGATTAAGCCGTCCGGGGTAACCTGGGCGGCTTTTTCTATGTCCGTTACGCTTCGCTAACGATCCATTTGTGGCGATCTCGGGGCAGTAATCCGGTTTGGCCATGAAATAAGGTCTGAGTATTGATTTTCAGATGCGCGCCCAGCACATGGAAAGTGTGACGCCGCTCACAGGTTGACTCCGCATCAAGGGCGTAATGAATCGGTCATCCATCAGTAGTTACCCGCAGTAGTAACGGGATGGACTTGAAGGTGATGACGATACATCGCCCAGACACGCACAAGTTTTATTGTTTGCAACAGTGAAACTAAGGCGTATTAGGGACCTTAAAGGAGAGTTACCATGTCGCATTTGCGGACTATTGTCTTGGCCGCGTCGGCTCTGGTCGCGATCGCCGCGACGCCGGCCCTGGCGCAGAGCACGTTCGATGGCGGCTATGCTGGTGTCAACGCGGGCTATGATTGGTTCAATGCTCACCCGCGCGCCAAGGTCGCCGGGCAGCAGAGCACGCCTGACAAGCAGACCGAAGGGTTCAATGGCGGCCTCTTCGCCGGGTACGGCCAGACCGTCTACGACAACATCTATGTCGGCGCCGAAGGCGAGGTGAACTTCTACACCGGTGACCAGACCTACGGCGACGTGCTGGGCCGCTACCGCGTACAGCCCGACTACAGCGCCGGCATCAGCGCCCGCCTGGGTTATGTGGTGCAGCCCGACCTGCTGCTGTTCGGCCGCGTGGGTTGGCAGCACACAGCGGTGGACATGGAATCCACCTTGGCCGGCGGTAATTTCCGCCAGTACAGCCAGGAATATGATGGTGTGAAGTACGGCGTGGGCGCCGATTACGCCATCGACCAGCACCTGTTCACGCGCATCGAATACAATTACACCGACTATTCCCACTCCTCGCGCCAACTCACCGGCGGTGAGCTGCGCACAGTGCCCGACGAAAGCCAGGTCCGCGTGGGCCTGGGCCTGCGGTTCTAAGGCGCACGTTTCTCTCATTTGAGGGAAAGGAAGGCCCGGGCATGGCGTCCCGGGCCTTCTTGCTGTCATCAGCGTGTGCGGCCGCGTCAGCGCGTGGAGTATGTCGCCCAGGTTCGCACCGGGCCGGTATCCACATGGGTATGGCCGCTGCCGTCATAGAAGGCCGCGCCGCCGCGCTGCATGGTCTTGGCGATCTCGGTGATGGCGTCGCCCTTGAGCGCCGGGATGCGGATGTCGGCGGCGCGGCCCTGCATGTGGAAGCTCTCGCGGGCGGCGTTGCGGTTGACCTTGACCAGGGCGGCGTTGGTTTCCGGCGAGCGATAGCCCGACAGGATGTCCACCTGGGTGCTGGCCGGCAGGCTGGAGCGGAGGATGACGCCGCTGATGAAGTCCATCAGCGCCGGGTCGATCTCATGGATTTCCCCGGTGCGGCGGTCGCGCATGATGCGCGCCACCTCCGCCATGGCGTGGGCGTCATAGGCGCCGTCATGCCAGTAGACGACGTCCACCTTCTCCTTGCTGGGCGGATGCACCAGCACCACGCGCCGGATGGCGGCGGTGTTGGCGGGGGGCAGGTCGCTGTCCGACGGGGGGAAGGGCTTGGGGGCGCCGCCGCAGGCCGCCAGCGCCAGCAGCAGGCAGGCGCCGGCCGTCCGTGCCAGACGGCCAGGGCTCGGGAAAGGGAAGGTCGTCATAAGGCCAGCCGATATCCGCCAGGTTCCGTCACCAGCAGGACGGCATTGGCCGGGTCCCGCTCCATCTTCTGCCGCAGGCGGTAGATATGGGTTTCCAGGGTGTGGGTGGTCACGCCCTCATTGTAATTCCACACCTGGTCCAGCAGCCGCTCGCGGCTGACGATGGCGCCTTCGGCGCGATACAGGTACGCCAGGATCTGGGCCTCCTTATCGGTCAGGCGGGTTTCCGTGCCGTCTTCGCCGGCCCGCAGGACGCGGGCGACGGCACGGAATTCATAGGGCCCGATGCGCAGGGGCGGGTCATCGCCACCGGCCGGGCGGGCGTGCTGGCGCAGCTGGCCAGCAAGGCGCCGATGCGGAAGGGCTTCACCAGCCGGTCGCTGCATCCGGCCACGTCCGGGTCCCCCTCCGCCACCATCAGCAGGATGGGACAGTCCACGCCGTCCGCGCGCAGGGCGGCGCAGACGGCGCCGCCGTCCATGTCGGGCAGGCGGCTGGCCAGCAGGATGGCCTCGAACGATTGCGCCGCGACGGCGGCCAGGGCGCCGGCGCCGTCCATCGCCAGGAACACGTCGAACTCGTCCAGGGCCGTCAGCTGCTCGGCCAGCAGGTGGCGCAGGGTTTCGTCATCCTCAACCAGCAGCAACTTCTTGGCGCCAGGGGTCGTCATCGGCTTGGGGGGCTAGAGGCGGGGAGGGCTCAAGGCGCCTTCTTACCACGGGTGCGGGTCGTTCGCACGGCCGGCATGAGGAAGCCCCATGCCGCCGGGCCCGGTTTAGCGGCGGGCCAGGATGTCGGCATGGCCGATGGTCAGTTCGGCCCGCATGACCTCGGCCCGGCGCCGTTCCCGCCAGGCGGCGATACGGTCGGCCATGGCGGGGTCGCGTGCCTCGGCCTGGGCCGCCAGCATGTCCACCAGGTCCAGATGGGTCTGGCGGGACCGCGGGCCGGACAGGCGCCAGTCCGACCGGGCGCCATCCAGGCGATATCCCACCGCCTCCAGCTTCGCGACCAGCGCATCGGCCGCCCCGTCGCCCAGAGGCGGGCCGAAGCCATGGTCGCGCCCCGCCGCCGCGGATGCCAGTTCCAACACCATGCCGTCGTCCGGATCCTCCGGACGCCACAGCACACGGCCATCCTGCAGGCTGGTGGCCAGCACCGGGGGCAGACCGCTGGCTATCAACTCGGTAACGAAATGATCAAGCCATTCCGCCGATACGCGATCGAAGAAGGCGTTGCCCGCCACACCGTCGTGGCGCTGGATGCCCAGATCGTGCAGGTCGGTGGACATATCCTTTTCAATCAGGGTCAGGCGGCTGCGCATGTCGTCGCCGAACAGGATCAGCTCCCCCAGCGCGCCGGGCGTGGCGTCCGGTGGGGGATTGCGCGCCACGCGCCAGCCCAGCTCGTGCCCCCAGCGCTGCATCCGCTCCGCCACGCCGCCCAGGACGGCGGCGTCTGTGTCCATCAGGGTCCAATCCTGGATCATGCGCCCCAGCCGGGGCAGCAGGTGGCGGACGTTGGCGCCAACCCCGGCACCCAAGTCCAGGATATGGGGCCGCGACGGCACCATGCGGGCGAACTCCCAGGCCAACTCAATGGCCCGCGCCCTATCGTCCAGCGGTTCGCGCAGGGCCTGCCAGTCGATGCTCATGGTTTGCGGCTGGATCATGGGCGCACCCATGGGCAACGGTCGCCGGCGGGCGGGGGGCTGATGTCGGGGAAGGCGGGGGCACGGAACATCCGTGAGGGGGTCCTGAAGTAACGGGGTCGGTGTGCGGCCGGAAACGAAGGGCTGGAAACAGTTGAAAAGAGCGCAGGAAACAGTATTCCGTCCGATGGTTGCCCGGTGTCCGCCATCGCGACCCGGACAAACATCCCAGCGTGTCATCACCGGTACTTTGGTATGTTTGATTGGGAAAAGCCATGGCGATATGGGTCATATCGCTGGGATGCGTTGCGCCGGACGGGACGGTCGAGGGCGCCGGTGTTCCCCGGCGTCGCCCAAGCCGGTCTAGGTCCCATGCAACGCTAGCGCTTTCACGCCCACCCCACGGCCCGATACCGTGACCAACCGGGTCGGCGGGATGGCCCGCTTGCGCCGGGCCCGGCAAATGACCATTTTCTGCCCATCGGGCTGACGCAGCGCGCTCGCCCCGTCTCGCGGTGCCCCAATCTGTGTTGCCCCAATCTGCGTTGCCTTGGATGTTCCCCCATGTCGCTTGCCGCTGAACCGATTTCGCCCCCGCTGCGGACCGCCAGCCGATCCGTCCAGCGTGCGCTGTCCGAACTGCGCCGGGGCGATCTGGTGATGCTGCATGGCTCCGACGGGCGTGCCCTGCTGCTGCGCGCCGCGGAAATGGCGGACGCCCCGGCCCTGGCCCTGGTGCGCCAGGCGGCGGGGGCGGAGCCTGCGCTGGTGGTGACGGACAAGCGTGCCCTGGCCGCCGGCGTCCTGGCGCGGGCGGTCGAACCCGGGCTGGCCGATCCCATGGGCGCCGGCACGGTGGTTATCGCCCCGCCCCAGGGGCTGACGCCCGATCTGGTGCGCCTGCTGGCCGATCCCACCCGGCCCGGTCCGGCCGACCCCGGCGTGCCCGTCGCGGTGCGGCCCTGGCCCTCGGCGGAGGGGGAAGCGCTGCTGCTGGCCAAGCTGGCGCGTCTGCTGCCAGCCGTCATCGTGGCGGAGGTGCCGGCCGCCCGCGCCGTCGATGTCGCCGGGCGCAACGACGTGCTGGCGGTGAAGGGCGCGGACGTCCAGGCCTACCAGGCGGCGGGGGACTCCACCCTGCGCCAGGTGGTGGAGGCGTCGGTGCCCCTGGCGGACGCGGAGAACACCCGCCTGATCGCCTTCCGCTCGCCCGACGGCGGGGTGGAGCATCTGGCCATCCTGATCGGCAGCCCCGACCCGGCGCAGCCGGTGCTGGCCCGCCTGCATTCCGAATGCTTCACCGGCGACCTGCTGGGCTCCCTGCGCTGCGACTGCGGCGCCCAGCTGCGTGGCGCCATCCGCGAGATCGCGGCCCAGGGCAGCGCCGTGTCCTGTACCTGGCGCAGGAGGGCCGCAACATCGGCCTGATGAACAAGTTGCGCGCCTACCGCTTGCAGGACGCCGGTGCCGACACGGTGGACGCCAACCTGATGGTGGGCTTCGAGGCGGATGAGCGGACCTACCTGCCGGCCGCCACCATGTTGAAGGCGCTGGGCTTCACCAGCGTGCGGCTGATGACCAACAACCCGGACAAGGTGGCGCAGCTGGCCCGCTGGGGCGTGCAGGTGGTGGACCGTGTCCCCCACATCTTCCCCGCCAACGGCCACAACATCGCCTATCTGCGCACCAAGGCGGAAAAGGCCGGCCACCTGCTGTGAGGCTGACGGGGCGGGCCCGGAAAATCCGGCTGGGGCTGCCCGCCGGCTGGGACTGCCCGGTTGAATCTGCCGATGGGCCGTTCACGGCACCGGCTAATTCCAGCCAATTCATTGTAAAGAATAGATATTCAGACTGGCATATCGCTTGCTTAAGGGTATGGGTGCAGGAGAAAGCCCCATGACCCCCAGCGTCCAGTCTGCCCTGTCGTCGCCTTACCCCGATCCCGCCCTCACCGGCGGCACCGCCCCGGCCATGTCCAATGGCCAGGCGGTCAACGGGGGCGACTTCCAGGATGCGTTGGACCAGCAGGTCGCCCAGCAGGCGATACAGCAGCAGGCCGGCGCGTTGCCCGGCCAAGCGGCGACCGCGGCGGCGGCTCAGGGCGCCAAGCCGCCCACGGACAACCACATGTCCTTCTGGGATGTGGTCGACATCATCAATCCCCTGCAGCACATCCCCGTCATCAGCACCATCTATCGTGAGATCACCGGCGACACCATCAAGGCGCCAGCCAAGATCCTGGGTGGCTTGCTGTATGGCGGCCCGATCGGCATGGCGCTGGCCACCGGCGACGCCATCATCGAGGAGGAAACGGGTGAGGATGTGGGCGCCCATGTCATGGACGCCCTGGGCCTGGGCCACCACAAGACGGGCACGGTCACGCTGGACCCGGATGAGGAGCGCGGCAAGGGCCGCTCCGGCGGACAGCCGCAGGAGGAGGAGCCCGACCACGCGCCCACCGCCGGCCGTGCCCCGGTGGCGAAGGTCGACGTCATGGCGCTGGCGCCCCAGACGGAAGGGGCAGCCCCGGCCATTGCGGACCAGGCCACGCCAGGCCGGATGGTCCGCACCGGCACCATCCCCGCCGGTTCCGTGCCGGGCCTGGCCACGCCGGCCACGGCGCTGAAGTCGCAAGGCCAGGCCTTCCCCAACCTGGCGGCCGTGCCCGCCGTGGCGGTGAACGCGCCGGCTGCTCCCATGGCCGGCCCGGCGGGCAATCCCACGCAGGCGCTGGCGCAGCAGGCCAACCAGGTGACCAACGCCACCCAGGCGATGGCCCAGGCCGCCAACGCCGCCGCCAACATCGGCGTTGGCACCCAGTCCATGCCCATGGGCGCGGCCCCCCAGCTGTTGCCGTCCCAAGCGGCGGCCCTGTCTTCGGCCACCATGTCTTCGGGCGCCCATCCCGCCGCCACAAACCCCGGCGCCCATCTGGGGCAGAAGCAGGGGGGGCAGGGGTTGACGCTGGCCAACTACCGCGCCATGGCGGGCGCCGGGGCCGGCGCGCCCACCGGCCGCACCCTGGTCGCCCCCAGCTATATCCAGAACATCAAGGCCGCGGCCGGCCCGTCGGCGGCCCAGGCGGCGGTACCCAGCGCCGCGCCGCCCACCCTGCCCACCCAGGCGGTACAGCCCCAGCGCCAAGCGCCACCGGCCACCGCCGCCGCGCACCCCGCCATGATCCAGCTGATGGACGGCGGGGCGGCCGGTGACCAGCGTACGGCCACCGTGCCCCAGGCCATCCAGGCCTACAACAATGCCATGGGCGAGGACACGGCCACCCTGCTGGCCCGGGCCACGGCCGCCTCGGCCACCATCAACGGCACTTCCGCCGGTGGCCCGGCGCCCACGGCGCAGCAGGCCCCGTCACCCGGCCAGCCCGCCGGCGGCACCCTGTCCGCCAGCGCCGCCCCGCCCGCCACCGCCTCCGCCGCGCCGCAGACCGGTGCCGCCATGATCAGCAACGCCAGCGGCGGGCCGCCCCCGCTGCCCAAGCAGTTCATCGCCGACATCATGATGGCCAACTTGGCCAAGTATCAGGCCATGAAGGACGCCCAGGCCGCGGCGCATTGATTGATCGCGCACCCCGTTGGGCTATAGAAGGGGGATGGACATCCATCTGATTCCCGATCCCGTGACCATCGCCACCCCGGGTTCCGGCGCCGGCTACCGCCTGCGCTGGCGGGATCCGGAAGGGCGGACGCACGAGGCGCCCTGCGTCATCGGCCAGGGCGGCGTCATCGCGGACAAGCGGGAAGGGGACGGGGGCACGCCGGTGGGCCGCTTCCCCCTGCGCCGCGTGCTCTATCGCCCGGACAGGGTTCCGGCGCCGGCCACGGCGCTGCCGGTGGCGGCCCTGGCGCCCACCGACGGCTGGTGTGATGACCCCACCCATCCCGACTACAACCGCCCGGTGACCCTGCCCTTCGCCGCCGGTCATGAGGTGATGTGGCGGGACGATGCCGTCTACGACATCGTCGTGGTGCTGGGGCATAACGACGACCCGCCGGTGCCGGGCCTGGGCAGCGCCATCTTCATGCACCTGACGCGCCCCGACCGCGCCGCCACCGCCGGCTGCACCGCCTTGGACGCCGCCGACCTGCGCCTGCTGCTGTCCCACTGCCAGCCGGGCGATCAGCTGTGCGTGGGTTAAAATTTGTGATGGAGTCCGTAGAGCGGGGTCGAATTGGTCGTATCGACTCGGGAGCCGGTAACAATGACTATGGCGGGCCTAATCAGAGATTATTTGGATGAGGTGAGGGAATGCCTAACTCTGTTTGATCGAAGTTATGGCCGGACGGATCTTATTCGCGCGTGGAGGGAAGGATTTCTTCCTCAAGCAGGAGTTCTCTCTGGCAGTGTCAGGTATGAAATGCACGGCGTTGGATGCAGGGTTGAGTTTCCCGACCATGAAATAGATTTCGACTTCGCCAATGGCCAAGAGGTGGGCTTCGACGCTTGGCGGTTGTGGGTATATGCGGGGCAGTTTCCGGAGAGGTATCCGGAATATCAAAAACGCCACGCTGTAGAAGTGGCGTTGGCCGAGTGCTGCTCGGACGGGACCATAAGCCGCATCGAATGCAAATATCCTGGTGAGGGCAATGGGCGCTTGTTCCGTTTAAGAGAATGCTTCGAGACGCAGGAAAAGGAATAAGTGGTCCTATGAGCGAGATCCTCCCCCTGGGG
Organism: Azospirillum sp. B4; assembly: GCF_000333275.1. Classification (GTDB taxonomy): domain Bacteria; phylum Pseudomonadota; class Alphaproteobacteria; order Azospirillales; family Azospirillaceae; genus Nitrospirillum. The sequence continues at coordinate 8,098 of NZ_BACU01000396.1, forward strand.
CCCTTGCCCCGCCTGATCGGCCACCGGGGTGCCGCCCGCCATGCGCCGGAGAACACGCTGTCCGGCATCCGCATGGCGGCGGCGCAGGGGGCGAAGTGGGTGGAGGTGGACGTCAAGCTGACGGCCGACCTGGTGCCGGTGCTGCTGCATGACGACACCCTGGACCGCACCACCGACGGCAAGGGCCCGGCCAAAGACCTGACCCTTGAGGCGCTGCGCGATCTCGACGCCGGCTCCTGGTTCTCCCCCGCCTTCCGGGGGGAGAAGGTGCCGACCCTGGTCGAGGTCATCCAGCTGGTGCTGGCGCTCAACCTGGGCATCAATCTGGAGATCAAGCCCTGCCCGGGGCGGGAGGAGGAGACGGCCGGCGTGGCCCTGACCCTGGCCTATTCCCTGTGGCCGGACGACAGGCCGCCGCCCCTGGTCTCCTCCTTCGCCGACGCGTCGCTGGACATGGCGCGCCAGGTGGTGCCGCGCTGGCCGCTGGGTTATCTCATCGACCGGCGGCCGGCCAATTGGCGGCAGCGGGTGGACCGGCTGAACGTCTCCACCATCAACGTCAACGCCCGCAGGGAGGACGCGGCCTCCATTCGGGAGTATAAGACCACCGGGCGCCCGGTCCTAGCCTACACGGTCAACACGGTGCCCATGGCGCGGGAGGTATTGGGCTGGGGCGTGTCCTCGGTATTCACCGACACACCCAGCGGCCTGGCGGAAATCGCGGGCTGAAAGGACGGGGAACGTCAGGCGCAGTCAACGTCAAGCGGATGAGAGGCCTTTCGCCCGCCCCGGTTTTCCTATATCCAGCCTGCGGCATGTTAGCGGCCGCTCGCCGCGACCCTATATGTATTGGGGACCGAACCAATTCCAGCGAACCCGCACCGGTTCGGTTGTTGGTTGAACGGTCCGGATTGCAGGAGACGTGAGTTGAAGGCGCTGCGGCCCTTGATGATGTCCGGTAAGGAAGTGCTGCCCGTCGTCGAAGGCGGCAAGGGCATCTCCGTATCCAACGGCGAAAGCTCCGGCGCGTGGGCGTCGGCTGGCGGCGTGGGCACCTTCTCCGGCGTCAACGCCGATGCCTATGACGATGACGGCCGGCTGATCCCCCAGATCTATCACGGCAAGACCCGCCGTGAGCGGCATGAGGAACTGATCAAGCATTCCATCCGCGGCGGCATCTACCAGGCCCAGCGGGCGCATGAGACGGCGGGCGGCCAAGGCCGCATCCACATGAACGTGCTGTGGGAAATGGCGGCGGCCGAGCAGATCCTGCACGGTGTGCTGGAAGGGGCCCAGGGCCTGATCCATGGCATCACCTGCGGTGCCGGCATGCCTTACCGCGTGGCCGAGATCGCCGTGAAGCACGGTGTCCACTACTACCCCATCGTCTCCTCCGCCCGCGCCTTCCGCGCCCTGTGGCTGCGCGCCTACAACAAGTTCCGGGATTTCCTGGGCGGCGTGGTCTATGAGGATCCCTGGCTGGCCGGTGGCCACAACGGCCTGTCCAACAGCGAAGATCCGCTGAAGCCCGAGGACCCCTATCCGCGCGTCAAGGCCCTGCGCGAGATGATGAACAGCTTCGGCCTGAACGAAACCCCCATCATCATGGCCGGCGGCGTCTGGTGGCTGTCGGAATGGGACCATTGGCTGGACAACCCGGAGATCGGGCCCATCGCCTTCCAATTCGGCACCCGCCCGCTGCTGACCAAGGAAAGCCCCATTTCCGACGCGTGGAAGCAGCGGCTGCTGACCCTGAAGAAGGGCGACGTCTACCTCAACCACTTCTCCCCCACCGGCTTCTATTCGTCGGCCGTCAGCAACCCTTTCCTGGAAGAGCTGAAGGGCCGGGCCGAGCGCCAGGTGGCCTATTCGGTGGAGCCGGTGGGCGACCTCACGGCCGAGTTCCAGGTGGGCCCGCGCGGCCGGCCGGTATACCTGACCGAGCACGACCGCGAGCGCGCGCAGGGCTGGGTCGCCGCCGGCCACACCACGGCGCTGAAGACCCCCGACACCACCCTGATCTTCGTCAGCCCGCAGCAGGCGGAGATCATCCGCAAGGACCAGGTGGACTGCATGGGCTGCCTGTCGGCCTGCAACTTCTCCAACTGGGCGCAGAACGAGGAAGGGACCACGGGCCGCAAGGCGGATCCGCGCTCCTTCTGCATCCAGAAAACCCTGCAGGACATCAGCCACTCCGAGGATGTGGAACACCAGCTGATGTTCGCCGGCCACAACGCCTACCGCTTCGCCAGCGACCCCTGGTACCAGAACGGCTTCGTGCCGACGGTGAAGCAGTTGGTGGAGCGCATCGCGACCGGGTACTAGGCGTGGATCGCGACGGGGTACTGAGCCCGGGATCTCATGGGATGTTCGGGGAGGGGGCCGGTAGCGGCCCCTTTTCCATTTCAGGCATCCGTACGCTTGTGCCAACGGCGGCGGCCAAATGGTGCCGATTCCAACCTTTTCCCCAGGCGCAGTCCAGGCCAGCGCCTTTAAATCTGGATTCATTCCAAATTTCATGGCTGAATAGCGGAAATCCTTGAGGATCGGGGCTTTTCCGGTCCCGCCTTCTTGGCCATATGCAGATCATGACCGTGCACCCGACCCCCGCTCCCGTCACCGCTGAGGACCCCGGCATCCAGGCGACCGACCGCCTGGCGCGCGCGGGTCTGCGTCCCACCCGCCAGCGCGTGGCGCTGGCCAAGTTGCTGTTCGATGGCCATGACCGTCACGTGACGGCTGAACAACTGCATGGTGAGGCGTCCGGCGCCGACATGCGGGTGTCGCTGGCCACCGTCTACAACACCCTGCACCAGTTCACCGAAGCGGGCCTGCTGCGCGAGGTGGTGGTGGAGGCCGGACGGTCCTACTTCGACACCAACGTGTCGGACCATCACCACTTCTTCTTCGAAGGCAACGGCCATCTGATCGATATCCCCGGCGACGCGCTGGCGGTCAGCGGCCTGCCCGAGGCGCCGGCCGGCACCCGCGTGGCCCGCGTGGACGTCATCATCCGCCTCAGCAACGGCGGTTGAGGCGGGAGACCCGTCCTTTTCTCCGCTTCCTCGGGCCTCGCCCCAAGCCCTTCGTGACAAGGCCGTGGTTTAGAAAATCTCTAGAGCGGGATGCGATCACGTGTGATCGCATCCCGCTCGTAACCTATTCATGATAGAGCGGATTTACACGATCAGGTGATTCCATCTGATCGCGTTCCGCTCTAGGCGAATTGCCCTGGTGGGTCCGGCGTGGCATGATCGGCGCCATGAAGGCCGCCACAGATGGCCGCTACAGGTTGGCGTGAACCCTGTCGTGGAGGACATCCCATGTCGCTCAAGGGTACCAGGACCGAAAGCAATCTCAAGGAAGCGTTCTCGGGCGAAAGCCAGGCCAATCGCCGCTATCTCTATTTCGCCCAGAAGGCCGACATCGAAGGCTATAACGATGTCGCCGCCGTGTTCCGCTCCACCGCGGAAGGCGAAACCGGCCATGCCCATGGCCACCTGGAATTCCTGGAAGAGGTGGGCGACCCCGCGACGGGGGAGCCGATCGGGTCCACCGACCTGAACCTGAAGGCCGCCATCGCCGGCGAGACCCACGAATACACCGACATGTATCCCGGCATGGCGCGGACCGCCCGCGATGAAGGCTTCGACGAGATCGCCGACTGGTTCGAGACGCTGGCGAAGGCGGAGAAAAGCCACGCCGGCCGTTTCCAGAAGGCGCTGGATCAGCTGAACGGCTGACCCCGGTTCAAATCGGGAACGCCTGCCCTTTCCCAGCCCCATACCGGCGCCGATCCCGCCCTTTGGCGCCGGCGCGGCGGAGGTGCGCCCATGCGTGAAGGCAGCCTGGAGGCCCCGGTCCGCCATCCTGTGGACTGGCAAAACCCTGATTTCCATGATGAAGGCCTGCTGGATGCGGAGATGCGGCGCATCTTTGACGTCTGTCACGGCTGCCGGCGCTGCTTCAACCTGTGTGACAGCTTTCCCCGCCTGTTCAACCTGGTGGACCATGCCCCGTCGGAAGAGCTGGATACGGTGGAGAGCAAGGACTTCGCCAAGGTCGTGGACGCCTGCACCTTGTGCGACATGTGTTTCCTGACCAAGTGCCCCTACGTCCCACCGCATCCCTTCAACCTGGATTTTCCCCACCTGATGCTGCGCTACCGCGCGGCGCGGGCGCGGAAAGGGGGCGTGGCCTTCGCCGTGGACCAGATGACCCGCACCGACCGCAACGGCCGCGTCGCGGGCAAGGTGGCCGCGCTGGCCAACTGGGCGACGTCCACCGGCAACAGGGTCACGCGGCGCGTGATGGAGACGGTGGCCGGCATCGACGCCGCCGCCAGCCTGCCCAAATTCCACGGTCGCACCTTCGTGATGCGGGCCAGGGACGACCCGCCGGCCCTGAACCCGGCCGGTCCCGCCTTGGGGCGCCGGGCCGTGTTCTACGCCACCTGTTTCGTCAACTATAACAACCCCGGCATCGGCCAGGCGGCGCAGTCGGTGCTGGCGCACAATGGGGTGGAGACGGCCGTGGCCTATCCCGGCTGCTGCGGCATGCCCCAGCTGGAACAGGGCCGGATCGAGGCGGTGGTGGAGAGGGCGGGGCGGGTCGCCCGCCACCTGGGGGCGTGGGTGGACAAGGGCTACGACGTCGTGGCCCTGGTGCCGTCCTGCGCCCTCATGCTGAAGTTCGAATGGCTGCACCTCGTGCCGGCGGGCCATCCCGATCGGGCGGCGGTGGAACGCCTGTCCCGCGCCACCTTCGACATCGCCGAATACATCGTCGACATCGCCCGGAAGGAAGGCCTGGCCCCGGGTTTGCGCCCCCTGCCGGGCGGCGTGACCCTACACATCGCCTGCCACGCCCGGGCCCAGAACATGGGGCAGAAGGCGGCGGAGATGCTGCGCCTGATCCCCGGGGACGCGGCCCAGGATGCGGAAAGCGGCAAAATGGCCCCGGCCGAGCTGAAGGTGGTGGAGCGCTGTTCCGGCCACGGCGGCAGCTGGGGCATCATGAAGGGCAACTTCGAGACGGCGCTGAAGGTGGGCAAGCCGGTGGCGGCCCAGGCCGTCAGGAATGCCAAGCATTTCGTGGCCTCCGAATGCCCGCTGTCGGGCGAACACATCCGCCAGGGGATGGAACGGCTGGACCCGGCGTGGACGGCGTCGGTGGAACAGCTTCATCCCGTTGAAATCTTCGCCCGGGCCTATGGCCTTTAGCCGCTCGGGCCATCGCAGGAGGTTCCGCCATGACCCAGGTTCGCGCCCGCCGGCACGCCATCACCCGGGATGACATCATGCCGATGGCGGAGTATGGCCGCGTGCGTTCCGACCGGCGGCGCGCCCTGGTGGCGGTCAAGCGCCACCGCCGCCTGTCGGTCGGCCCCTATGCCACCTTTTATTTCGAGAACTTCGAGACCATGTGGTCCCAGGTGCATGAGATGCTGTTCATCGAACGCGGTGGCGAGCAGCAGATCGCCGACGAACTGGGCGCCTACAATCCCCTGATCCCCAAGGGCCGGGAACTGGTGGCCACCCTCATGTTCGAGATCGACGACCCGCTGCGCCGCAAGGCCCTGCTGGACCGGCTGGGCGGGGTGGAAAACACCCTGTGGCTGGAGTTCGAGGGTCAGCGGGTCCAGGGGGTGCCGGAAGCGGACATGGACCGCACCAACGCGGCCGGCAAGGCCTCCAGCGTGCAGTTCGTGCACTTCCCCTTCACCGACGGCCAGGTGGCGCTGTTCACCCGACCCGGCATCCGGGTGGTGGTGGGCATCGACCATGAGCAGTACCCGCACATGACGGTGATGCCGGAGATGGTGCGCGCCGCCCTGGCGGAGGATTTCGACTAGCTCAGGAGAAGGCTCAGCCTGGATGACGGGCCGGCCGGCCGGTGTCGGCCAGGACGACTGGGGGCGGGGGCGCTCCCTCCGCCGACCGCGGGCGCGGGGGGGTGGCCTTGGGCATGTCCGTCCGGGGCCTGATGGCCAGCGGCGTCTGGGCGCGCGGCATGATCGCCGGATCGGCCGCTTCCACCGGCTGGCCTTTCAGCCGCAGGCGCAGCACGGCATAAAGCGCCATCAGACCCAGCAGTGGGCCCATCAACACCAAGCTGACGCCCCAAGCCAGCAGGAAGGCGCCCGCCTTCAGATCCAGCAGGGGCAGCAGCAGGGTGGTGGCGCCATAGACCGCCAGTTCCGACCCGCAAAACACCATGGCCAGGGTGCCCAGGCCAAAGACCGGGATGTCCGTCGCCAGTTCGGCCAGGGTGCCCATTGGGGCGCCGACGGCCACGCCCACCGGGGATTCCCCCGGGGCGACGCCAGCAACCATCCGCACGCTATCGTTCATCGGCACCTCCACATTGGATAATTAATACACGGGACCGTGCCGGAATACGACTATTAAGGGTGCGTGCCACAACCGGTTGGCGTGCTGAAGAGGTAGCGCCTTTGCCGCCCCTCCCCCTGGCGGAATGGGCAGCCACGAAAAAGGCCGGCCCCTGAAGGGCCGGCCGATCTGATGGTCTTACTCTGATGGGGTTTAGACCGTTTCCAGCGGTCGTGCCCTGGGCGTCGCCAAGGGCGGATAAGGGCTGTCCGTGTCGAACATGCCGATGCTGTCGGGATCGTAAGGGAACCAGTTGGTGGGGGATCCGGTCGGCTTGTCGTCGGAACCGGGCTTGCCCGGGGGCACCGGCGTCACGCCGAAGCCGGAGGGTTTGGGCGGCCGGCCGCCGGCCACCACCTGGTGCAGGCCATAGATGGCGGCCAGGCCCAGCGTGGGCCCCAGCACCATCAGGCTGGCGCCCCAAGCCAGGATGGCCATATCCATTTTAAGATCGAGGCTGGGCAGCAAGAACTGGGCGGCGCCGTACACGGCCAGTTCGGACATGCCGAAAACCAGGCCGAGGGCGATCGGGTTGAAAGCAGGCACATCCTGAAGGACCTGGGTGTCCTTTCTCATAGCAGCCTCCCTATTTATTACAGGAATGATGCGCCCACTTTCGTAATTGCGCCACTACCCATTTGGACGTCTGAAACAAAGTCTCAAAAGTCTTTCGCAACTGCGAAATAAGCCCTGTCCGGCACTGTTCCTGGGCGGTTTTTGGGTCCGTGGTCCTGGGCTTGGACCTCTTTCCTTAACCCGCGGGTTCCGTGTTAAGGTCCCGTCGATTTCGATGGTGGAGTGGGCCGGGAATGGATCAGGGGGCGGGATTGCGGGTTTTGCTGGCGGGGGGCACGGGCCTGGTGGGTTCCCTGGCACTTCCCATGCTGCTGGCCTCGCCCAAGGTGGCGCAGGTGGTCAGCCTGGTGCGCAAGCCCACGGGGCAGCACCATCCCAAGCTGCGGGAACTGGTGGTCGACTTCGCCATCCTGGCGAAACTGCCGGCGGACGTGCGGGTGGACGCCGTGCTATGCGCCCTGGGCACCACCCGCAAGGACGCGGGCAGCGACACCGCCTTCCAGGATGTGGATCTGAAATATGTGGTCGCGGTGGCCAAGGCGGGGCGCAAGGCCGGGGCGACCTATTTCGGCGCCGTCTCCTCCGTCGGGGCCGACTCGACATCGCACCGCCTGTACCTGAAGACCAAGGGCATGATGGAGGATTATGTGGCCACGGTGGGCTACACCTCCTGCCACTTCCTGCGGCCGTCGCTGCTGCTGGGCCAGCGCACCCAGGACCGGCCGCTGGAGCGTTTCTTCCAGGCGCTGGCGCCCGTCATCGGCCCCTTCCTCGGCGGCCGGCTGGAGAAGTACCGGCCCATCGAGGCCAAGGTGGTGGCCGCCGCCCTGGTCACCACCGCCAGCCAGCCGGCCATCGGCGGCGTGCGCACGCACGAGTACAGCGCCATCCGCTCGCTGGCTGGGCTTTAGGGGGCCGGGCTTTAGGGGGCCGGCTTCAGGGGCGGGGCTTCGGCATCAGGGCTTGAGGTCGCCGCCGGCCAGCCAGTGGATGCGGCCGAAACCCGCCACGAGATGGGCCTGGGCGATGTCCAGCCGCCAAAAGCGGAAGTCGGGGAAGTCGGCGTAGAGGGCGGCGGAAGGGTGACGCTCCAGGTACAGGGCGCGGGCGGCCTCCGCCTCCTCCCCGGCCAGGGGTTCGGCCCGGCCCATGACCGACAGGCGGGGACCCGTCAGGGGGTTTTCCAGGCCGCCCGTATCCTCGAACAGCAGCGCGGCGCGCCCGTCCTGGCGCAGGTTGCGGGTATGCAGGGCCAACTCCGACAGCAGCAGCAGGGGGCGCCCGGCCCCATCCATCGCCACCAGCACCAGCGAAGGGTAGGGCCAGCCGCCCACCGCCGCCGCATCCTCCGCCGAGGACGCCACCAGCGTGCTGAGCGTGGCCTGGTCGCGGCCGGCCAACAGGGCCAGGGCGGCTTGGCGCACGTCCGCCGGGGTGCCTGGGGGCGGCGTTTCGGGGTCGATTTCAGGGGGCATTGTCACCGGCGTCACTCCACCCATTTCTTTGGGACAGGCCCGGCCCTTGCGGATTATTCCTCAGGTGGCAGGGGCGGCTGCATACGTCGCCGTAATCATGCCATAGTGCGGGCCATTCTGGTGAACTGGGGCTGTCCTCCGGCGTTGCGCCGGGGAGGGCCGGGGCAAGTGGGAAGAGGGGAAGACTCCGTGGTTCAGACCATCGCGCTGGTTGACGATGACCGCAACATCCTGACCTCCGTCTCCATCGCGTTGGAGGCCGAGGGGTACGAGGTGCGCACCTACACCGACGGGGACGAGGCGCACCGCGCGCTCAGCTCGCGGCCGGTGGACCTGGCGGTGCTGGACATCAAGATGCCGCGCATGGACGGGATGGAGCTGTTGCAGCGCATCCGCCAGAACTCCGCCATGCCGGTCATCTTCCTCACGTCCAAGGATGATGAGATCGATGAGTTGCAGGGCCTGCGCATGGGTGCTGACGACTACATCAAGAAGCCCTTCTCCCAGCGCCTGTTGATCGAGCGCATCAAGGCCCTGCTGCGGCGCGAGGTGCTGAACGCCGGTGGCGGCAAAGGCACGGTGGAGCCTGGCTCCGTCATGGTCCGGGGCGAGTTGGTGCTGGACAACGCCCGCCATTCCTGCACGTGGAAAGGGCAGGAGATCGACCTCACGGTGACGGAATTCCTGCTGGTCAAGGCGTTGGCCCAGCGCCCGGGCCACGTGAAAAGCCGCGACCAGCTGATGGACGCCGCTTATGGCGAGCACATCTACGTCGACGACCGCACCATCGACAGCCACGTCAAGCGCCTGCGCAAGAAGTTCAAGGTGGCCGACGCGGACTTCGCCCAGATCGAAACCCTGTACGGCGTGGGCTACAAGTACCGCGACGCTTGAGCGGCGAACCGCATTCCCCCTTTCCCCCTTTTCCTTAGGCCCCGACCGGGGCCGCCGGAAGTTTCCGGGGAACGGAGTGGACTGGAAACTGAGGAAGCCAAGGGGCGGATGCCCTGTCGGCGCCTGAGGGAACAAGACTATGCTTAAGCACATGCTGGCACGGCGGGCGGCCCCCGCCGGGGGGGCGGCCCTGGCGGAAGATACGGCGCCGGTCGACATGCGGAAGGCGGCGCGGGGCAGGGCCGACGCCGATGGCGACGGCAAGCCGGTGGTGCGCGCCCGCCGGCGCCGTTCCTATGGTTTCATTTCGCCCCTGACCCGCCACATCCTGACGGTCAACCTGCTGGCGCTGGCCCTGCTGCTGTCCGGCCTGCTGTATCTGGAGCGGTATCAGGACTGGCTGGTGCAGCGCCAATTGGACGTGCTGATGACGGAGGCCAGCATCTTCGCCGGTGCGTTGGGCGAAGGCGCCATGGAGCCCAGCAGCGATGAGTTCAACGAGCCGGCCGGCACCCTGTCGTGGACATTGGCCGCCCAGATCGTGCGGCGCCTGGGCGACACCACCGACCGGCGCTATCGCCTGTTCGACGTCAAGGGCAAGCTGCAGGCCGACAGCCGTATGCTCAGCTTGGCCAAGGGCACGCGGGTGCAGATCGAGGAACTGCCACCGCTGCCGGATGGCAACCAGCTGACCCAGCTGGGGATAGACCTGTACAACGCCATCGTCCGCGCGCTGCCCACCCGTGACCACCTGCCTGTCTACCCGGAGGGGCGGGCGACCGACGGGACCCGTTTCCCCGATGTGCAGAAGGCCCTGAACGGCGAGGCGGCGACCCATGTCTGGCGCGTGGCCGGTGATGGCGGCCGGCAGGACATGGTGCTGACGGTGGCCGTGCCCATCCAGCGCTACAAGCAGGTTCTGGGCGCCGTTCTGATCAGCCGCAGCGGGTCAGAGATCGATACCGAGGTGCGGGAATTCCGCGTCAACATCCTGAAGGTGTTCGGCGGTGTCATCGTGCTGACCGTGCTGATGTCCATCTACCTGGCCAGCACCATCGTGCGCCCCATCCGCCGGCTGGCGGCGGCGGCGGACGACGTGCGCCATGGCCACGGCCGCCAGGTCGTGCTGCCCGACTTCTCCGGCCGGCATGACGAGATTGGCGACCTGTCGCAGTCCCTGCGCGCCATGACCTCCGCCCTGTGGGACCGCATGGACGCCATCGAGCGCTTCGCCGCCGACGTGGCGCATGAGCTCAAGAACCCGCTGACCTCCATGCGCAGCGCCGTGGAGACGGTGCAGCTGGTCAAGGATGAGACGCGGCTGCGCAAGCTGCTGGCCATCATCGCCGACGACGTCGGCCGCCTGGACCGCCTGATCAGCGACATCTCCAACGCCAGCCGCCTGGACGCGGAGCTGAGCCGGGCGGAGGCCAATTCCGTTGATATCCGGCGCATGCTGACCATGTTCCAGGACATCCATGAGAACACCCTGGGCGCCAATCCGGAAAAAGGCGAAGAGGATGGGGCGCCGCCGCCGGTGAAGGTGGAGGTGCAACTGCCCCCGGCCAACCGCAACCTGGTGGTGCCGGGCATCGAAGGCCGCCTGACCCAGGTGCTGCAGAACCTGATCTCCAACGCCCTGTCCTTCTCCCCGCCCGGGGGCAAGGTGGTGCTGGCGGCCAAGGTGGTGGGCGACCGGGTGGAGGTGACCTGCACCGACGACGGGCCCGGCATCCCGCCCGGCAAGACCGAGGCCATCTTCGACCGTTTTTATACCGAGCGGCCGGCGGGCGAGAAGTTCGGCACCCATTCGGGCCTGGGCCTCTCCATCTCCAAGCAGATCGTGGAGGCCCACAACGGCCGCATCTTCGCCACCAACCGCACCGACGCGGACGGCAAGGTGTTGGGTGCCGTGTTCACGGTGCAGTTGCCGCGGGGCTGAAAACCTTCGTACGCGTAATTAAGTTGCTGGATCACGGGTCGGTGCGCATGGCCGGCATTTTGGCCCGCCGGCGCCGGCGGCCTTGAATTCGGCGTCAGGGCCGTTATCGTCGGCGGCCTGCGGCCCCTCGAGTCCAATCAGGGTGTCGCCCAGACGGATGACGTGAGAGCGCCCCCATGAGCTTGAACACCTACCGCGCCGGTCCAGACGAGCACGGCCATTTCGGTATCTACGGGGGGCGCTTCGTCGCCGAGACCCTGATGCCTTTGATCCTGGATCTGGAAAAGGCGTACACCGCCGCCAAGGACGATCCGGCCTTCAAGACCGAGATGTCCTACTACCTCAACCAATATGTCGGCCGCCCCAGCAAGCTGTATTTTGCCGAGCGCCTGACCAATGAGCTGGGCGGCGCCAAGATCTACCTGAAGCGCGAAGAGCTGAACCACACCGGCGCGCATAAGATCAACAACTGCATCGGCCAGATCCTGCTGGCCAAGCGCATGGGCAAGACCCGCATCATCGCGGAGACCGGCGCCGGCCAGCACGGTGTCGCCACCGCCACCGTCTGCGCCCTGTTCGGCCTGCCCTGCACCATCTACATGGGTGAGGTCGACATCGCCCGCCAGCAGCCCAACGTCTTTCGCATGAAGCTGTTGGGCGCCGAGGTGAAACCCGTCACCTCCGGCTCGCGCACGCTGAAGGACGCGATGAACGAGGCGCTGCGCGACTGGGTCACCAACGTCGGCGACACCTTCTACATCATCGGCACCACCGCCGGGCCGCACCCCTATCCCGCACTGGTCCGCGACTTCCAGTCCATCATCGGGCATGAGGTGCGCGCGCAGATGACGGCCATGGAAGGCCGCCTGCCCGACACGCTGGTCGCCTGTATCGGCGGCGGCTCCAACGCGCTGGGTCTGTTCCACCCCTTCCTGGACGACGCCGACGTCGCCATGGTGGCGGTGGAGGCTGCCGGTCACGGCATCGAGACGGGGGAGCACGCGGCCTCGCTCACCGGCGGCCGCCCCGGCGTGCTGCACGGCAACCGCACCTACCTGCTGCAGGACGGGGACGGGCAGATCCTGGAGGGCCACTCCATCTCCGCCGGGCTGGACTATCCCGGCATCGGGCCGGAGCATTCCTGGCTGCACGACGTCGGCCGCGTGAAATATGTCAGCGCCACGGACCAGGAGGCGCTGGCAGCCTTCCAGCGCCTGTCGAAGGTAGAAGGGATCATTCCCGCGCTGGAATCGGCCCATGCCCTGGCCGAGGTCATCCGCAGCGCGCCCACCCTGCCCAAGGATCACCTGATGGTCGTGAACCTCAGCGGCCGGGGCGACAAGGACATCTTCACCGTCGCCCGTGAACTGGGGGTCAGCCTGTGAGCACCACGACTTCTCGCATCGATCGCCGCTTCGCCGCCCTGAAGGTGGAGGGCCGCGCCGGCCTGGTCGCCTTCATCACCGCCGGCGACCCGGACCACGGCACCTGCCTGGAGCTGCTGACGGGCCTTCCGGCCGCCGGCGCCGACCTGATCGAACTGGGCATGCCCTTCACCGATCCCATGGCGGACGGCCCGGCCATCCAGGCCTCCACCCTGCGGGCGCTGGCCGCCGGCGCCCGCATGACGCGGACGCTGGACCTGGTGCGGGCTTTCCGTGAGGGGGATGCCGACACCCCCATCATCCTCATGGGCTATTACAACCCCGTCTACGCCTATGGCGTGGACCGCTTCCTGGCCGACGCCAAGGCGGCCGGGGTGGACGGCCTGATCGTCGTCGACCTGCCGCCGGAAGAGGATGGGGAGTTGTGCCTGCCGGCCCAGGCCGCGGGCGTCAACTTCATCCGCCTGGCGACGCCGACGACGGACAAGGCCCGCCTGCCGGCGGTGTTGGCCAACACCTCGGGCTTCATCTACTACGTCTCCATCGCCGGCATCACCGGTGCCGGATCGGCCACCAGCGACGCCATCGCCGCCGCCGTGGCCCATCTGCGGACGGGCACCGACCTGCCGGTGGCGGTGGGCTTCGGCATCACCACGCCCGAGGGGGCGGCCGATGTCGCCCGGGTGGCGGATGCCGCCGTGGTGGGCAGCGCCATCGTCCGCCGGCTGGAAGCCAGCCTGGATGCCGAGGGCAAGGCCCAGCCCGGCCTGGTGGCCGACGTGCTGGGTTTCGTGGGTGAATTGGCGGCCGGGGTGCGCGGCGCGCGGAAATAGGCTACAAGATCGGCTTTCGCCTATCCGGGGGCGCGCCGTCAAGGTGCCGCCCCCCTTGGTGTTTGTCAGCGCCGGCCCCAGTCCGGCCGGTATCCGCTCAAGGTTAAGCTCATGAACTGGCTCACTAATTTCGTCCGCCCCAAGATCCGGGCCCTGGTGTCCAAGAAAGAGGTGCCGGACAATCTGTGGCACAAGTGCCCGTCCTGCGGCGCCATGATCTTCCACCGTGACCTGGAAGAGAACCTGCACGTCTGCCAGCATTGCGGCTTCCACATGCGCCTGGATCCCTTGCAGCGGCTGAAGATGACGCTGGACCCCGGCTTCCAGACCATCGAGCTGCCCAAGCCGGTGGTGGATCCGCTGAAGTTCCGTGACCAGAAGCGCTACACCGACCGCCTGAAGGACGCGCAGTCCAAGACCGGACGGCAGGACGCCATCGTCGTGGCCCATGGCCGCATCGACGGCCGCGCCGCCGTGGTCGCCGCCTTCGACTTCACCTTCATGGGCGGGTCCATGGGCATGGCCGTGGGCGAGGGCCTGCTGGCCGCGGCCAAGCTGGCCGTGCTGCAGCAGGCGCCGCTGATCGTGGTGCCCGCCTCCGGCGGCGCCCGCATGCAGGAAGGCATCCTGTCGCTGATGCAGATGCCGCGCACCATCATCGCGGCCGAGATGGTGAAGGAGGCGGGCCTGCCCTATCTGGTCATCCTGACCGACCCGACCACCGGCGGCGTGACGGCCAGCTTCGCCATGCTGGGCGACATCCACATCGCCGAGCCGGGCGCGCAGATCGGCTTCGCTGGCGCCCGCGTCATCGAAAGCACCATCCGCGAAACCCTGCCCGAAGGCTTCCAGCGGTCGGAGTACCTGCTGGAGCACGGCATGGTCGACATGGTGGTGCACCGGCGGGAGATGAAGGGCATGCTGGCGCGCCTGATCGACCTGCTGCGCACCCCCGGCCCCGGCGCTGACGTGGTGCGCATCCCGACGGAACCGCGGCCCCGCCCGGTGCCGGTGGCCAGCCGCTAAGAGAAAGAGGGGAGGGCGCCCGTGGCGGATCTGGACCAGGTTCTGGCCCGGCTGGGCCAGTTGCATCCCAAGGTCATCGACCTGTCGCTGGACCGGGTGAAGCGGTTGCTGGACCGGCTGGGCCGGCCCCAGGACCGCCTGCCCCCGGTGGTGCACGTCGCCGGCACCAACGGCAAGGGCAGCACCATCGCCTTCCTGCGCGCCATGCTGGAGGCGGCGGGCCACCGCGTGCACGTCTACACCAGCCCCCACCTGGTGCGCTTCAACGAGCGGGTGCGCCTGGCCGGCAACCTGGTGGATGACGCCAGCCTGGTGACCCTGCTGGAACGGTGCGAGGCCGCCAACCAGGGCGACCCCATCACCATCTTCGAGATCATCACCTGCGCCGCTTTCCTGGCGTATTCCGAGGTGCCGGCCAACGTTTTGCTGCTGGAAACCGGCCTGGGCGGACGGCTGGACGCCACCAACGTGGTCGACCGGCCGGCGGTGTCCGTCGTCACCCGCATCTCCTTCGATCACACGCAGTTCCTGGGCGACACGCTGGACGCCATCGCGGGCGAGAAGGCCGGGATCTTCAAGGCCGGCCGCCCCGCCGTGGTCGGCCCCCAGGCGGCCGACGTGCCGCTGGCGGTCTTCCGTGACCGCGCGGCCGCCCTGGATGCGCCGCTGGCCATCGCCGGGGCGGAATGGTCGGCCCTGCCGACGGACATCGGGTTTCGCTTTGAAGGCTACGGCCGCACGCTGGACCTGCCCATGCCGGGCCTGCTGGGCGCCCACCAGATCGGCAACGCCGGCACCGCCATCGCCGCCCTGCAGCACCTGCCCCTGACCGTGCAGGACGCGGACATCGTGACGGGTCTGGCCACGGTGGAATGGCCTGGCCGCCTGCAGCGCCTGACGCGCGGCCCCCTGGCCGATCTGTTGCCCGGCACCCAGCTGTGGCTGGACGGCGGCCACAACGACTCGGCGGGTGAGGTGCTGGGCGTCCAGGCCCAGACCTGGACCGCAGGGGGAGAGGCCCTGGATCTGGTGGTCGGCATGATCACCAGCAAGGTGCCGGCGGACTTCCTGCGGCCGATCGCCCCCCACGTTCGCCGCCTGGCGGCCATATCCATCCCGGGGGAAGAGGCCACCCGCCCCGCCGCCGACATCGCGGCGGCCGCGCGTGCGGCCGGCATTGGCGAGGTGAGGGAGGCCGACAGCGCCGCCGGCGCCATCGCGTGGATGGCCGGCCAGGGCGCGGCCCCCCGCACCCTGATCTGCGGCTCCCTCTACCTCGCCGGCGCCATCCTGGCGGATAACGGGTAAAGGGGCACTCCGCAGCCCCCTACCCCCGCAGTCCCTACCAGTGCACCTCCACCGTGCCGCCGATGGTGCGCGGCGCGCCCAGGATGGCGCGGTTTTGCGCCGTGTAGACGTACTGCTTGTAGCGTTCGTCCAGCAGGTTGCTGACGAACAGATAGGCGCCCCAGGACCCGACGCCGGCCATGTCCGCCTCATACCCCACCCGGGTGTTGACCAGGGTGCGGTCGCCCACCCGGTATTGCGCCTGGTTGGATCCCACCGAGGTGTAGACGGCATCGCGCCAGTTGGCGTTCAGGTTGGCGCTGTAACCGCCGCCGAAGTGCAGGTTCACGCCGGCCGCCGCCGTCCAGCGCGGGGCGTAGGGGAATTCCTCCCCCGCCAGGTTGAAGGTGGTGGAGGTTCCGGCGGGCAGGTTCAGCTCATCGAACTTGGTGCGCTCATACCCGACGGAGGCGTACCAGTCCACCACCGGGCTGATCTTGTGCGTCGCCTCCAGCTCAAAGCCGTAGAGGTGGGACTTGCCGGCGTTGATGGTGTTGTAGTCGTAGGTGTTGTCGCTGAGGAACACGGTGACCTGCTGGTCGCTCCAGTCCGTGTAGAAGGCGTTGGCGTTGACGCCCAGCGCGCCGTCCAGCCACGTCGACCGCACCGATCCCTCATAATTCCAGCTGTACTCCGGATCGTAGGGCACCAGGGTGGCGTGCGCCGGATTCTGGCTGGAACCGCCGGAGCGGTAGCCGCGCTGCACGGTGAAGGCGGTGATCAGGTCCGGCGTCCATTCCATGGACACGCCCGCCTTGGGCAGGAAGGCGTCGAAGGTCCGCCCGGTGGATGAGGCGGCGGAGGCCGCCTGCGCCACGATGCCGGCCACGCCCTTGTTGATGGCGGTGATGGCGCTGTACAGCGGCGTGCCCACCGCGCCGAAGGACGCGGGGTCGGGATAGGTGCCGGTGAAGCGGGTGGTGGTGCCGGCGCCGTAGCGGTTCTGCTCATGGTCATAGCGGAAGCCCGCCAGCAGCCACAGCCGGTCGGTGAGGCGATAGCGGCCATCGCCGAACAGGGCGGCCGTCTCCACATGCTCCGGCTGCTGGGACTGGTAGGCCACGGGGATGACCGGCAGCGCCTGGCCATAGGCGGCGCTGATGGCGCTGGCGGTGGCGGTGGGGAAGCCGGCGGACCGCAACAGGTTGGTGATGGTGGTCAGCGGCGTGGTGACGTTCACCTGGCTGTTGGCGTCCAGCGTCAGGTCGCGGTTGTAGTACCAGCCACCGATGAGGCCGCTCAGCCGCTCCCCCTGGTAGTTCAGGCGCAGCTCCTCGGTGTAGGTGTCGGCCTTGGTCCGGTTGTCGACGACTTGGGAGTCGACGGCGGTGCCGTCGCCGTCCTGGCTGGCGTGCTGCTTCAGCCGGTTCCAGGAGGCGACGTTGGTCAGGGTCAGCGTGTCGCTCAGCCGGTAGGACAGGTTCAGCGTGGCGATGTCGCTGTCCACCTCGCCGATGTGGGGCCGGTTGAGAAGGAGGTGCGGTTGTCGTAGTAGTCCGGCACGTCGGTGCGGACATACTGGTAGAGATAGCCGCCGTCGCGCCGTGTGCGGTCATAGCTCAGCACCGCGGTCAGGTCGGGGATGGCCTTGGGCGTCCATTTCAGCTTGCCGCGCAGGTTGGTGGAGCGCAGCGCGTCCTCATGGTCGTCCAGCGTCACGTTCTTGATGATGCCGTCGTTCACCCGCCGCTCCGCCGCCAGGCGGAAGCCCAGTTCGTCCTGGATCAGCGGGCCGCCGACGGCGGCGGAGAAGGTGCGCTCCTGCTGGTCGGTCCACATCACCCGGGCGTCGCCGGTCCAGTGGTCGGTGGGGTCGCGGGTGGTGATGACCACCGACCCGGCCAGGGCGTTCAGCCCCTGGATGGTGGATTGCGGCCCGCGCAGGATCTCCACCTGGGCGATGTCCCACATGTCGGTGGGGCCACCAAACAGGGAGGCGCTGGGGATGGGGGCGCCGTCGATGTAGACGGTGGCGGCGTCGGCCTTGCCGCTGCCCGACACGCCGGTGTTGCCGATGCCGCGGATGGTGAAGCCGGCGGCGCCATAGGTCTGCGAGACGTTGGCCGTACGGTCGTAGATGTCCTGGATGCTCAGGATGTTCTCCTGCTCGATCCGGGCGGGCGTGGTGACGGCGACGCTGGTCGTCGTCTCCTTCAGGGTGCGGCCGGCCTTCTCACCGGTGATGATGATGTCGTCCAGCGTGTCGGCTGACGCGGTTGCGGCGTCGGGCGCCTCCGCCGCGCGTGCAGGCACCAGCGCCACGCCCAGGGCGGGCCACGACAACGCGGTCATGGCCAGAAGCAGATGGGAATATTTTGTTTTCGTTCGCATTTTCGACCCCCTTCTTTTACCGGGGACCGTAGCGGCCATGAAACTAAGAATCAATATCATTCCTAACATGGTGTTCATGTTGGGAACGAGGGGATATTTTGATGCTGGCGGCCATCGGCAGGCGGATATCGGCCGATGGCTCAAAGAAAAAAGCGGGCGCCCCGGGGACGCCCGCCTTCTCCATTCCCACCCGCCCGGCCCCTGGCGGGCCGGACTCGGCACCCCTTACAGGTTCGCCTTGATCCAGTCGGCCAGCGCGCTCTTCGGCAGGGCGCCGACCTTGGTGGCGGCGACCTGGCCGTCCTTGAAGATCATCAGGGTGGGCACGCCACGCACGCCGTACTTGCCGGGGGTGTTGGGGTTGTCGTCGATGTCCAGCTTGGCCACCGTCAGCTGGCCATTCAGCTCACCGGCGATGTCTTCCAGGGCGGGGGCGATCATCTTGCAGGGGCCGCACCAGGTGGCCCAGAAATCGACCAGGACGGGGCCCGAGGCCTTCAGCACGTCGGTCTCGAAGCTGCTGTCCGTGACCTTCACCGTATTCTCGCTCATAACACTATCCTTGGCTGCTAGGGCCCCAGGTCTTGGGGGTTCCTATGGTGGCCCTACCTAGGGTGGGTAGGTGGCGCGGGAATCCCGCGTCCAACGTCACCGGTAAATGTAGGGGCCCTGGCGGGTGGTGGTCAAGGCGGCCACACAGGGGGGGCAGGCCCGTGGCGACCGCCCCTTGAAATCGTTTAACGCCGCTCCCGTACCGTCGGTGAACGGCTTCCTCACCACCGCTTTCGCTGACGCCGGGAGGCTTGCATTGGCCCAGGAATTGCTTTCACCATTGCTTAGAGATTTTAACGCCCAGCCATGGCCTGTCACATTTGATCGTTTTGTCTGGCGTATTTCCTTTGGATAGGAGAGGCTGGTCCGGTTGTCCCAAATGGGGAAGCGGCGGGACAGCCCGGCAATTGCGGGGGGCGGCGGTTCTGGCATGAGCCAAGTGAAAACTCTGGATACCTCTCCGGGGACTTTTGGTGAGCGGGGGATAGCCGTCCCTTTCACCACCCCCATGCTCAGCCAGGCGCGCATGCGGCCCACCCGGCAGGGGGAGCTGGAGTTCCTGCTGCCCAGCTTCACCGGTGGCAAGGGCGTTTACATCATGCCCTGGCGCTCCCTGCCCACGATCATGACGGTCACCCTGCACGATCGCCTTCTGTACGAGGCGCTGCTGGACCTCAAGGAATACACGCCTGACACCGTGCGCCAGGCGTCGCTGACGGTGCAGGCCTCCGGCGTGGCCGGCGGTGACGCCTCGTTGGCGGCGGAAAAAACCCTGGCGCTGGAACTGGGCTACCGCGCGCTGACCCATTTCACCCTGGTGACGGAACTGCTGAAGCTGGCGCGCCTGGACGCGGGGGAACTGCTGGCCACGGGCATCACCGGATCGGAAAGCCGCCGCCTGATCCGCATCTCCCTGGGCCAGTTGGCCCAACGGGCCAACCTGCCGGTGGACGAGATGGTGACCCGGGTGGAGGTGCTGGCCAACCTGATGGCGCCGGTGGGCTTGCCGCAGTGCCAGCAACTGGGCCGCCTCCGCATGCTGTTGGGTGAACTGGACCGCACCCGCGCCAGCCTGCAACGCTGGGGCACCACCGACTTTTCCGAGGTGTCGCAACTGGCGGCGTTCGTGGCCGATACCGCCAAGGCGGCGCTGGACATGGCGCGCGACCGCCTTGCCCGGCTGGACAACCGTTGCCGGGACCTCGGCGCCGTCGCCGGCGACTTCCGCGCCTTCCGCGCCGCCGTGGCGGAGGATGTGACGCGAATGACCTGGCTGCTGGACGGCTGGCCCTTCCTCATCCGCCTGTGGGACAGCGTGGCCGACCGCCCGCTGGAGACGCAGCAATCCACCATGGGTGAGCTGTTCCGTCTGGCCCCCCTGATCCCGGCGGGTGAAGGGGGCAAGGAGCCCTCGGCCTACGACCTGGAAACCCTGAGCAAGATCCAGACGCGCTGGTTGCGCATGGGCGAGGACTGGCGCACCGGCGCCCTCGACATGACGGCGGTGATGCGCATCGAGGCGCTGAAGGCGACGGCATCATGAGCGATCCCGCTTTCAGCGACTCCATCGGCGCCCAATGGCAGACCCTCGCGCGCGACGCCATCCGGCTCAGCGACACCAAGTTCCTGCAAATCTACGCCCTGCTGGAACAGCTGGGCGACAAGCCGGGCATCGCCGGGGCATTCGACGCCATGCGGCCGCGCCTGACCCAGCTGCGCCCGCCCCGCCGGCCCACCGTGTCGCGTCTGTTCTTCCGCCCGGCGGAGGATCTGTTCGATGACCCTGGCGCCTATACCCGACGTCTGCAGCGCATCTCGCGCGGGACCTTGCCCACCTGCTGGAAACTGGTGCGCGCCCGGCTGGACGGGAAATTGGTGGATGGCGTGGCCCAGGGCATCCTGAAGGCCGATCCGCGCGACCCCCGGGTAATGGCCAAGGTCGCCGCCCCCTTGTGGGAGGCCGGGGCCCACGCCCTGGTGGTCATCGCCAACGAGGCGGAGAACAACCTGCGCTTCATGGTCGACAATTTCGGCCGTGACGATGACGTGCTGCGCCAAGTCCAGACCCTGCGCGACGTGCTGCTGCTGGGCGGCATCATCGAGGACCTCAAGCAGCGCCTGCCGGAACGGCCCATCGGCGACCTGGCGGAAAGCCATGCCGACGCCATCAAGGGTGTCATGGCCCAACTGGGCGGGGCGGAAAACCCGCAGGCGGCGGCCCCCGTGCTGTTGGTGCTGACGGCCCGCATGCTGCGGCCCGGCGTGGTGCTGAAGATGCTGACCGACATGCGGGTGACCGGCAGCAGCCAGGCGGAGCGCGACGCGCTGACCCGCGACCTGTCCGGCGTGGTGGTGGGCAACCTGCTGCGCCAGACCGGTAGCATCGCGAAAGAGCCGGAACCGGGCGCTGCCGGTGCGGCACCCCTGGACCCGGTGCAGAAGCTGGGTGCGCTGGCGGCGGTGGCGGAACGCCTGACCGACGGCCTCACATCCGTCAACGACAGCGTGGCCATTCTGCGCGACAAGAAGATCGTCGACCGGGTCAGCGCCGCCCGCAGCGAGATCGGCGAATTCGTGCTGACCACCGTGCTGGGAGACGTGGAAAAAACCCTGGCCGGCCTGATGTACGCCGCCAACGGCGGCGTCTCCACCCCACCCGATGAGATGAAGCGGGCGGAGGCCACGGCGCTGGCCCTCAGGCGATCGGCCAAGCTGGCGAACCACCTGGGCATCCAGCGCGAGGTCAATGCCAAGATCCTGGAGATACGGCGGGAGATCGACCGCCAGATGGACCGCATGATGTCCGCTCCCGGCGCCCGGGGCAACCCGGAAGTGCGCCGCCAGATGTTCAACAACCTGCGCCTGATGGAAATCCTGGCGGGGTCCGACGAAGCGGAGCGGCTGTACCGGGAGTGGAGCAGAAGGCTGGGATGAGCGGGGCGGCCTGCGCCCGCGCCGCCGGCGCCGCGCGGCCCCGGCATGAGCCGGGGCGCACGCCGTGCTCCCGCAGGCCGGGTCAGGCGTTGGCGACCTTCTTCAACGACTTCTCGATCTGGCCGCCGCAGTAGCCATCGCCGTAACGCCGGACCGATTCCCTGTCCCAGGCGGCCAGGGCCGGCGTTTGCCACACCCGGCGGCTCAAGGCGGCCACCAGCGGCGCCTCCTCATCCAGCATCGTGCCGATGCTGGGGAAGATTCGGCGCAGGGTGGACCATAGGGTGGCGGTAACGATGTCGGCCACGCCGATGGCGTCGCCACCCAGCATCAGGCCGTGGTCGTGCGTCAGGCCATGGCGCTGGCCCGTGCCCTCATAAAGGGACATCCAGCGTCGCAGCCGGGGAAT
This sequence comes from Azospirillum sp. B4, assembly GCF_000333275.1. Taxonomy (GTDB): domain Bacteria; phylum Pseudomonadota; class Alphaproteobacteria; order Azospirillales; family Azospirillaceae; genus Nitrospirillum. Next base: position 30,194 of record NZ_BACU01000396.1, read on the forward strand.
GAAATCCGCCCAGGTCTCCGGCGTCCACATCTCACGACCGCCGCTCAAGGTGATCTCGTCGATCACGTCGTTGGTGTCGGCCAAGATCTTCAGCGTCATGGCCCGCCCCTGGGCGGTGGGTGGAATCAGGTACAGGGTTTCACCCAGGTAGA
>NZ_BACU01000395.1 GCF_000333275.1 Azospirillum sp. B4
CCTGGACCTTCGGATATCGCTGCGGGGCCAGGGCGGGTGCTGGAGCAAGGGCAGCCGTCAATGCCGACAAAAGTGGCGACCTCGCTGGGAAATACACGCAACAGGCGGGTGTTTCTACGCTACCATCGGTGCATTGTTCCGTCGATCGACCGTACCGCCCATGCCTGCCCCTGCTGCCCCCCTGGTGATCCCCTATTTCCCGGCCCGGCTGGGAACCCCGGTCACTCGACCAACGCCGGACCGGGAGCGACCGGGGTCGGGGGGCGGAGCCAACCTGCCCCACTACGAGGCCTGGCGGGAAAGCTTCGCCGTTCAGGACCAAGCCTGGGAGGAGCGCCCCGAGGCCCAGGCCCTGCGGGCGCTGCGCGGCCACGGCCGGGGCCTCCACATCGTCCTGGGGGAACCCGGGGCCGGTAAGAGCTCGCTGCTACGGCACTGGGCCGACCAAGCCCGGCCGGCGACGCCCGGCTACGGCGCCCTGGTCCCTCTGCGGCTGGAGCTGCGACGCCTGCACGGTCTCGCCGACCTCCTAGACCCGGCCCTAAAAGGCGGTGCCCTGGCCGACCGGCTCTGGGCCCTGGGCGATCCCGGCGTCCCGGGCGACGGCCGGCTCTTCCGGCCCCTGTGGCTGCTGGACGGGCTGGACGAACTGCCGGACGCCCGGCCAATGGTGGAATGGCTGGAGCGCTTCCGCACTCTGCCCGGCGCCGTGGCCGTCACCTGCCGCACCGCCGTCTGGCAGGGGGCCGGGGCGGAGTTAGCGCGATGGGCCTCGGAGCCGGTGCTGACCCTGATGCCGTTGCGGCCGGGGGAGGAGCGGGCCGCCTTCCTGGCGCCGGCCCTGGGGCAGGGCCAGGCCGCCCACCTGGTGGCGGCACTGGACCGCCATGCCGCCCTCGCCCCCCTGGCCGGCAACCCCCTGCTGCTGACCCTGGCCGCCGAGCTCTGGAGGGGGGACCCCGGTCGGCTGCCGGCCTCGCGGGCGGACTTCTACCAGCTTACTGTCGAGAACCTTTGGCACCGGCGGGTCGAGGGGCTCGCGCGGGACCGCACCCGGGCACGCGACCGTGTGCTGGAACACCTGGCCAACGCGCTGGGCCTGTCGGCTGAAGGGAAGAAGGGACTGCTTGAGGACGCCCTTGCTCAGAAAGTCGTTCACAATCCCGACGAGCTGATGGCCGCCCTGCGCGCCAGCGGCCTGCTGGTGGTGGACGACCGGCGGGGTACCGTGTCCTTCCTGCACCTGACCTTCCAGGAATATTATCTGGCGGCCTCTCTGGTGGACACTGGCGCCCTGACGGAGGTGGAACGCCACTGGGCTGACCCGCACCACGAGGAGGTCCTGGCGCTGCTGCTGGCCCGGCTGGTGGCGGCAGGCAAAGGGGNCGAAGTGGNCGACGCCCTGGCATGGCTGGTGGGGCTGGGCCAGGACCACGTCACTGATCCCCCCCTCCTGCACGGCATCNGCCGCAGCCCTCTGCGCACCGCCCTGCATCTGGTGACACGTGCCCGGCTGCGCCCTGGGACTTGGAACCGCCTGGTCGACGCTCGACGCGGCGATCGCCCCGGGATCGCTCCGGGCCCTGGCCATCGCCAGTGACCCCCTAGCGCCCCCGCCCTTCCTGGAGCGCCTGGCGGAGGATACGTTCGAAGAGGTATGGTCGGCCGCGGCCGGAAACCCATTCACCCCAGCGCCGGCCCTGGAGCGCCTGGCCGGTTCACCCGAGATGTTCATCCGGTTAGCGGTGGCTCGACACCCTTCCAGCTCGGCGAAAACCTTGGCGCGCCTAGCCTTTGATCCGCACCCGCTGGTGCGAACAGCCGCCGCCCGAGACCCCACGACGCCGGCGGCAATCCAGGAACAGCCCGAAGCCGACGAGATGATGCCTGTGGCGCAGCCTAATTCCGAGAGTCCTCCGGGACCCTTGACGGGCCTGCAGCAGCTGGCCCGCACCTATGGCCAAGACTCTTTCTGGGAACCGCCACCTTCCGCGGCGGAGAAATGGCTGTGGAAGGAAGTCGGGATAGCCAAGGACACTTCCACGCCGCTTGAAGAATTGGAGCGTTTAGCCGGGGATGCGAAGGATGACGTGCGCTGGGCAGTGGCCCAGAACCAATCTGCCTCCCGGGAACTCCTGAAACGATTAGCCAACGATGAGGATAGGGATGTGAGGGAGGCCGTAGCCGATAATCCCTCGACACCGCCCGAGGTACTGGAAGGCCTGATCCGGCATCCAGAAGAAACCGTTTGGCTGGCTGCAGTCAAGAATCCCAGCATCCTGCTGGAAAGTCTGCCCAATGAGTTCAGCCACTGGCTGAGCCTCCTGCCTAAATACCTGGGCCCCGATGACCATGATCAAGATGACGAATGAGCACACAACCAGATGCGCGGATTCAGCACGGCGCTGTGGCTGCCCAAGGAATTGGTGTGCGTCCCCGCCCTGCAGGAGGAAGGACGAGCGCTGGAGCAAGTGCCTCCGCTGAGCACCGTCAGCCGTCAAGTTCGCCAAAATGCGGCCTTGGCTAGAAATACACGCGTGCCGCGTAGTGCGTTCTCCTCTACCCTGGGGCCGCTCCCCAGTCCACCGGTTGTGCCGCCCGCCCATGCTTGTTCCGCCCCTGGTGATCCCATATTTCCCGGCCCGGTTGGGAACCCCGGTCACTCGACCAACGCCGGACCGGGAGCAACTGGGGTCGAGGGACGGAGCCAACCTGCCCCACTACGAGGCCTGGCGGGAAAGCTTCGCACCGCCGTCTTCGTCTTGGGAGGAGCGCCCCGAGGCCCAGGTCCTGGACGACCTGCGGGGCGGCGCGGGCTTCCACATCATCCTGGGCGAGCCCGGGGCCGGCAAGAGCTCGCTGCTACAGCACTGGGCCGACCAAGTCCGGCCGGCGACGCCTGGCTATGGCGCCCTCGTCCCCCTGCTGCTGGAGCTGGGACGCCTGCATGATCTGCCCGCACGTATGAAACATCCCGGTCTCCTGGACCCGACCGTGAAAGGGGCAGGCCTGGCCGATGGGCTTTGGGCG
>NZ_BACU01000394.1 GCF_000333275.1 Azospirillum sp. B4
CAGCTGCGCGTCCAGGTTCCAGGCGGCGATCGCGGCGCTGCCTTCAACCTGCGCCGCGATGTCATCGATGATGGTCAGGACCTTTCCCCGCTCGCGGCTGGCGGCCCAGCCGATCTCCACCGCCGAAAAGGCGAAGCCGATCAGCAACGCGGCGATGGCGCCGCGCACGCCTTCCTTGAAGGACAAGGATGACCAGAACGACCAATGGAACCGGGAACCGGCCACCACCGGGCCATTGTCGTCCCGTCTGTCCGCGCCCGCGGACCCTGCCGAGGGCGATAGCGCCGGCGCGCCGGTCAGCGAGTCGTCCGCCAGACCGTCGGTGGGGGTGCCATCAGGCACCGCGCCGGAACCCGATCCGGCCGGATCGCCCGCCGCGTTGTGAAAAGAGTACCTGACCAAGGAGAGTAGCGCCCTGAAAGTCCGATGTCCCGATGGGCGCCCCACGACCGGGGCGGCCCGGCTGACGGCCAGCTCCGTCATCCTGCCACCAGGTACAGGTTGTCGGGCGCCGCCTTCGCCGCAGTTTTATGGACCGCGATCAGTTCCACAAGTGTTTCCAGGCCCGGCCGGGCGGCACCAGCCAGAAGCGGCACCATCACGGCGCTGACCCGCAGCAGGGGATAGCGCCGCATGCGGCCCTCGCGGTCCTTGGCCTCGAACCAGCCGCGTTCCCGGGTTTCCACATCATACAGGCTTTCGGCATCCGACCGGAAGCGGACCAGGAAGGCCGCCAGGCGTTCCCGCACCCGGTCCGCGGCCAGGCCGCTGCAGGACAGGAAGAAGTCGTCGCCGCCGATATGGCCGACGAAGCCGCCCAGGGCCGCCGCCTGCACCTTCAACTGCTCACTGAACATCAGGATGGCCCGATCACCCTGGCGGAAGCCGAAATAATCATTGAATGGCTTGAAGTTATCGAAGTCCAGGTAGACCAGAACGTGGTCGCGCTCGGTATCCGCCACCAGGGTTTCCACCTGGGCGGTGATGGCATTGTTGCCGGGCAGGCGGGTCAAGGGATTCTGGTCCACGGCCGAGGCCAGGCGGTGTTCATGCAGCAGGCGCACCAGCGACTGGCTGCTGAGGAAGCCGACATACTCGCCCCCTTCGACGATGATGACGCCATCGCTGTCCGCCGCCTCCGCGAACAGCTCGATCACCCGTTCCAGGGGCGTCCCGATGTCGCAGACCGCGCAGGGAATGATGAAGTCCTTCAGCGTGTTCCCGAAGGAGCGGTTGCGCAGCAGTTCCGTGCCGTAACGGGAATAGACGAAGGGCTTCAGATGGCGCTCGCGAATCAGGCCGCGGGGCACACCCGCCCTGTCCACCACCGGCACCACCGGCGGCGCCGCCAGGTTGCCGAAATATTCCAGCAGCTTGGCCTTGGGCGCCTCCAGCGGCAGGGGGGCGATGCGCTCGATCAGCTCGAACAGCCGCTGACGGGCGTCGGAGGGACGGCGGCGGTCGTTGCGCGTCAAGGACTCGGCGATCTCACTGGTTTCAGCCAGGGGGCCGGTGCCCGGGCGTCCCAGCAGGAAGCCTTGGACATGATCGCAGCCCATGTCGCGGCAGACATAGAACTCCCGCGAGGTTTCCACGCCCACGGCGATGGTGGCCAAGCCCAGGGCGTGGGCGCTGCCGATCAACTGGCCCAGCAGGGCGCGCTTGGCCTGGTCGCCGTCCACGCCGTTGACGAAGGTGCGGTCGATCTTCACGTAGCTGGGCGGGCTGGCCAGCAAGCGCTGAAAATCCGCGATGCCCACGCCAAAGCGGTCGAAGGCGACGTCGACGCGGCCCCGGCGATCGCCGCCATCCCGGCCGGCGCGGGTGGCCAGAGCCACAGTGCCGGACGTCACCTCATAGACCAGATGCAGATGTTCCCCTTGCGGCGGCGGCGGCACCTTGCCCTGGGCCAGGGGATGGAGGTTCAGGAACAGCCGCACGTCGGCCGTGCCGCCCGCCGCCAGGAACGCGGTCACGGCCGCCGCCTGGATGTGCGCCTCGAGCGCCGGCAGCACGCCATCGTCCACCGCCGCCTGGAACAGGGCCGCCAGGTCGGCGAAGCCCGCCGCCTCCACCCCGCGCAATAGGGCCTCATGCCCGTGCACCCGGGCGGTGCGCGCCTGGACGATGGGCTGGAACACCGGATGCAGGTGCGCCANCACGTCGCGCCAGCGGGGTGGCAAGCCGGCCGGCATCCCCTCCTCCATCCCGGAAACGGGCACCGGTGGCGGAACCGTCCGGCGGCGCCCTGCCCCGGGGGATCCTGCCGG
>NZ_BACU01000393.1 GCF_000333275.1 Azospirillum sp. B4
CGATCGGTGTCACTGAGCGTCGGGCCGTCCTGCTTCTGCAGACGGCGCAATGCCTCGGCCGAGAGATACATGTCATTACGCATCTGCCCCTGCGCCACGCCCGACAAGGCGCCCGAGAAACGCAGCTGATCGGCGATGCTGGCCGTCAGCTCATGCAGGCCGCCCAGGGTCAGGCTGGTCAGGACGCCGGTGCGCACGAAGTCCTCCACCGCCACGCGCGGGTCCGCGGGCATGTGCTCGACATGACGGCCCAGCACCTCACCCGCCCGGTCGAAGGTGGCGATGTAGGCGGGGGTGTCGGCGGCGGTGACGGCGCGGTTCAGGCCATAGACGGTGGGCACCGTGCCGATCAGGATCAGCATGATCAGGCCCATGCCCTTCTGCCCGTCGTTGGAGCCATGGGCGAAGCTGACGCCCGAGCAGGTCAGCACCAGCAGGCCGCGAATCCATCGTGGGGGCGGCTTGCGGCCCTGTGGCGCCCGGAACAGGGTCCTGTCCTTGATGACCGCGCGCATCAGGACCAGCAGGGCGGCGGAGCAGACGAAACCGACCACCGGCGAAATCAGCAAGGTCTGGATGATCTTGCCGGCCTGGCCCCAGTCGACGCCGCTGGCATTGGCGCCCGGCGCCGCCATCAGCTGGTTCATCAGGCCGACACCGATGATGGACCCGATCAGGGTGTGGGAGCTGGAGGATGGAAGGCCCAGATACCAGGTGCCCAGGTTCCACAGCACGGCGGCCAGCAGCAGGGCGAAGACCATGGCGAAGCCGATGTCGCTGCCCACCTGCAGGATCAGTTCCACCGGCAGCAGCGAGACGATGCCGAAGGCGACCGCGCCGGTGGAGAACAGCACACCGGCGAAGTTGCACAGGCCCGACCACACCACGGCGGCATGCGCCGGCAGGGAATGGGTGTAGATCACCGTGGCCACGGCATTGGCCGTGTCATGGAAGCCGTTCACGAACTCGAAGCCCAGCGCGATCAGCAGGGCCACGCCGAGCACCGCGAAGGGCAGAACGGAGGCGCCGCCGTCGATGCCGCGCAGGTCGCCGGCCAAGCTGACCGCGACATAGCCCAGCCCCACCGCCAGGAGGGCGAGGATAACCACCATGCCGAGCCGGGCGCCGCGATCGTCGGCCCCTGCGGTCAGGGGCGACACGCTGACGACGGGTTGCGCCAGGGAAGGCTGGACCAAGGGGGATTGGACCAGCGGCGACTGGACGGCATCTAGGTGCGCCATGGGGTAATCCTTGCTCCGGCCATCAGCCGTTGGCAGCGCGCAACGGCGCCGGAAGATCGCGCGGATCGCGGGAAATGGCGTTGATCACGATCAGACCTTGGCCTTGCGCAGGGTGGTCCAGGCCACCAGCCCCGGCAGGAAGACCACCAGGTCGCGCAGGCGGCGCGCCGCGGCCAGGGCCAAGGCGGTGGGGGCATCCAGGCCCAGCGCGGCGCCCAGCAGCAGGAAGGCGCCTTCCTGCACGCCCAGGGCGCCCGGCACGACGAACGCGGCGCTGCTGACCGCCTGGATCAGCCCCTCGATCACCAGGGCCTCCACCAGGCCCACGGGATGGCCCAGCGCCCATAGGGCCAGCCAGATCTCCCCCGCCCCCAGCGCCCAGCCCAACAGCTGCCAGAGGAAGCAGCCAGTGATGGCGCCGGTGCGCCGGTACATGGCCTTTGAGGCGCGATCGATGCGGGCGCTGTGGGTCATGATGCCGGCCAGACGGCCGGATGCCGCCTTGTCCAGCACGCTGGTGACCTTGGCAAACAGGCCCGCCCGCTGCACCAGGATGAACAGCACCACCAGCGGCACCATGGCCAACAGCCCCAGGGTCACCTGGCCCGCGATACCCACCGGACCCTTCAGCGCCACCAGCAAGCCCACCGCCAACAGGCTGAAGCCCAGCTGGCTGAGGATGGAGATGGCCATGTCCACCACCAGGCTGGCGGCGGCCGGCGCCACCCGCACCCCGTCCAGGCGCAGGATGCGGAAGGACACGATTTCCCCGCCGATACGGGCCACGGGCAACAGGCCGTTGACCGACTCGCGGATCCAGACGTTGCGCGCCATGGCGGCCAGGGAGGGGCGCGTGGCCCCGGGCAGCAACACCTGCCAGGCCCGGGCGTTGGCCACCATCGGCACGGCGTGGAACAGGCCCGCCGCCACCAAGCCGACGCCGGCGGTCTTCAGCAGGGCCCAGAGGGCGCTGGTGTCCTCGCGGGCGACCAGCACCACGGCCAGGGCCAGGCCCAGCAGGGCGAACAGGCGGGCTGCCTTTTCCATGCGGGTCGCCGCCTATTCCAGGACGATGGGCAGGTCGCGGAAGCCGCCCCGGGGGAAGCGGGCGGCCAAGGCGTTGACCTCAGGGTCAAGCAGGGCCGCCAGTTCCTCGCGATAGCGATAGCCGGGCGCGCCGCCCGGCACATCGTCGCTGACGGCCGGATGCAGGTAAATCTCGGTGACACCCGGCGGCAGGTGGGCCAGGGCGCCGCGCAGCCTTTCCGCCGTGACGGCACCCGTCCAGGCCAGGCCCAGCACCTGGTCGGGGGCGGCCAGCCCGGCACGGCGCACCTTGGCGCGCAGCAGCTTGGCCCAGGGACCGGTGACGCGATGCAGGCCCAGGTCGGCCTCCGGCGTCACGGCGCGGATGACGTCCGCCGGCTCCACGGGCACGCGCATGGCGCGCGCGCCATGGCGGCGCGCGGCGTCCAGCAGGATGCGGCCCACCGTGGGATGCAGATGATAGTGTTTGTGGGCGTTCACATGGTCCAGCTTCAGGCCGGTGGCGCCAAAGGCCTGGAACTGGGCCTCCACCTCCGCCGCCACCTGGGCGGCGACCTTGGGCCGGAAGAAGATGGCCGCCCCGACCTTGGCCAGGTCGTTACGGAACAGGCCGTCGGGGCCCACCAGGTCGGGAATGTCGCCGGGCGGCAGAAAGGGCTTGCCGTCCACCAACACCACGTGCAGGCCCACCGCCAAGCTGGGCTGGGCATGGGCCAGCGCCACCGCCGCGTTGGCGGCGGCCCCGGCCACCATCAGGCTGGCGGCGGTCAGGATGCCCTGGGTGTGGGCCTCGATCACGGCGGCGTTGACCGCGGCCGACAGGCCGAAGTCATCCGCCGTAACGATCAGGCGCCGCCCCGATCCCCCAGTACTGGAGGTCGCGACGGCGCCCGGCGTGGTTGCGGACATGAAGGGTGTTCCGAACCCGATGTGGAGAGCGCGGCGCCAATCCCCGCCTGCTGTGAACGGGAATCGACACCGGCGACTGAGGGACTAAATCAAGCGGCGTTGCGGCGTTCGCGCAGGAACTGCCAGAACTCCACGCCCTCGCGCAGGCGGCGCTTCATCATGTCCTTGTCGCGGACCATCTCACCCACGATGGAGGCGATCTTGCCGCTGCGGAAGTAGAACTTCTTGTAGAAGGTCTCGACCGAGCTGAAGATTTCCGAGTGGCTCAGGTGGTCATAGTGCAGCGGGGCGATCTGCACGCCGTGCTCGTCCACCAGCTCGGCGTTGGCATCGTCCAGCCAGCCGTTCTCGATGGCCTGCTGGTACAGCGCGGTGCCGGGATAGGGGGCGGCCAGCGACACCTGGATGGTGTGCGGGTTGATCTTGGCGGCCCACTTGATGGTTTCCTGGATGGTTTCCTGCGTCTCGCCCGGCAGGCCCAGGATGAAGGTGCCGTGGATCTGGATCCCCAGCTCATGGCAGTCCTTGGTGAACTTCTCGGCCACCTCGACGCGCATGCCCTTCTTGATGTTGTGCAGGATCTGCTGGTTGCCGGATTCGTAGCCGACCAGCAGCAGGCGCAGGCCGTTGTCGCGCAGGACCTTCAGCGTCTCACGCGGCACGTTGGCCTTGGCGTTGCACGACCAGGTGATGCCCAGCTTGCCCAGTTCCTTGGCGATGGCCTCGGCGCGGGGCAGGTTGTCGGTGAAGGTGTCGTCGTCGAAGAAGAATTCCTTCACCTGCGGGAAGTTCTTCTGCGCCCACGCCATCTCCTCCACCACATGGCCGACGCTGCGGGTGCGGTAGCGGTGGCCGCCCACGGTCTGGGGCCACAGGCAGAAGGTGCAGCGCGACTTGCAGCCGCGGCCGGTGTAGATGCTGAGGTAGGGCGCCTTCAGGTAACCGATGAAGTACTTCTCGATCTCCAGGTCGCGCTTATAGACCGGGGTCACCCACGGCAGGCTGTCCATGTTCTCAAGGATCTCGCGATCCTCGTTGTGGACGATCACGCCCTCGGAATTGCGGAAGGACAGGCCCTTGATGTCCGACCACTTCTTGCCGTCGGCCACGTCCTTGATGGTGAAGTCGAATTCGTTGCGGGCGACGAAGTCGACGATGGGGGCCTGGGCCAGGCTCTTGTCCGCCTCCACCGCCACCTTGGCGCCAATCAGGCCGGCCTTCAGGTTGGGGTTGACGGCCTTCAGCGCCTCGATGGTGGCCACGTCCGACTTGAACGACGGGGTGGAGGTGTGCAGCACCACCATGTCGAAGTCTTTGATCTGGGCCGTGACCTCGGACAGCTTGGTCTTGTGCGGCGGGGCGTCGATCAGCTTGCTGTTCTCAATCAACGCGGCCGGCTGCGCCAGCCACGTCGGGTACCAGAAAGACTTGATTTCGCGGCGCGCCTGGTAGCGCGAGCCGGCGCCGCCGTCAAAACCGTCGAAGGAAGGCGCCTGGAGAAAAAGCGTCCGCATCATGACCCACCATTTTCGCCGAGCGGCACCATCGTGCCGTCGGATTTGACCGAAAAGCGCTGTCCGCGCCAACTCACACGTCGAATGCCAAAGCTGGCAACGAACACCACAAATGACAAGACGTCTCTGATCAATCCAGGCCATCGCGGCCGGGACCGTGTGATCCGTGCATCAATCGTCACCTGAAGCACGACCCGGGCCAGGATCGCAAGCCCCAGCAGCAGCAGGGACCACGCATGCCAGCCCGCGAAAATTGCACCAAGCATGGCCAAGGGCACCGGATGGGTGACCACGGACCCGGCGTAGCCGCCCGGATCCAGCCCACGGATGGTGCGGGCCCACCGCAACTCATGATCCAGCAGGGCGGCAAGCGTGGACTCGGGCGCCAGATGCCCCACCACGAAGGGCGGGACGGCCACGGTCAGGCCCAGGGCCCGCACCGCCGCCCCCATGGCATGGTCGTCCGCCAGGATGTCGCGGAAGGCGGGGAAGCCACCGATGCGATCCAAGGTATCGGCCGTCACCGCGATGGTGGAGCCGAAGCAGGGCTTGGCCAGCCCCAGACGCAGGCCGACCAGCACATTGGGCAGGAAATGATGGTCGACGGCACGCGCCGCCTGGTCCTGCCAGAAGGACCCGGCATCCACCGGATCGCCGCGATAAAGGCAGGTGACCAGGCCCACGCCGGGCCGGGACAGGGCGTCCACCACCCGCGTCAGATAGTCCGGCGCCACGGCGATGTCGCTGTCGGCCAGCACCAGCACCTCATGCCGGACGACGGTCATCAGGTTGATGACGTTGGAGATCTTGGCGTTGGCGCCATGGCGGGTGGGGTCGACCACCAGGTCCAGGCGCACGGGCGAACCCGCCGCGGCCAGTTCATCGATCAGGCCCCGGACCACGGCGATGGCCGGATCGTCAGCGGCCTGCACCCCACACACCACCTGAACCAGGCCGGGGTAATCCTGGGTGGTGAGCGCGCGCAAGCGTTCGGCCAGGCCCGGTTCCGCCCCGTGCAGGGGCTTCAGCACCGTCACCGCCGGCGCCGCCGCCAGCACCGGCGCCGGGCCGGACGCCAGGAAGCGCCGCGCGCTGTCCGCCGCCGCCAGGGTATAGACCGTGCCGACACCCGACAGCGTCCCCAGCCCCCAGCCCAGGGCGTCAGTCAGTATGGGGAGCGGAAGCGGCATGCCGGGCGGGACTCTCAAATAGAACCGGCCCCCGGCGGGGGCCTGATGATGTCATCTCGGGTATCGTCTTAACGTAAGCGCGGCGCACACGCCAGCCGGCGCCACCGTGATGCGGGCGCCGCGACAATTCCGATACACCGAAGACAAAAGCACGTCCTGTGACGGCGGACATAGCACGGTTAGTCACAGGCGTTATTGCCTTGGCCCGCCCTCCGTCGACCGGCATATTGCGCCGCACGCTCCAACATTACACTTCGGTGGGCACTACCAATTGTGGCGGCCGGCCACCATCCTTTGTTATCCCAATCGCCGCGCCGCACGCGCCATGGCACCCGCCTCCAGCATTTTCAGGAAAGTATGGCCAGCATGATCAGACAGTCCCGCGCGGCCCTGGCCGCCTGCCTCCTGATGGGCCTCATGCTGGCCGGGTGCGCCGCCCCCCCCAATGGCGGCCGTGACGAACTGGGCGTGGTGGAGCCCTGGGATCCGCTGGAGAAGGTGAACCGCGTCACGTTCGACGCCAACATGTGGCTGAACGACAACGCCGTCGGACCGGCGTCGCGCTTCTATCGTGACGTTGTGCCGGTGTACGTGCAGCTGCGCCTGCGCCACGGCATCGACAACCTGGGCGAGCCGCTGATCTTCGGCAACGACCTGGCCCAGGCGCGCGTGAAGTCGGCCTTCACCACCTTCTGGCGCTTCGTCTTCAACAGCACGGTTGGCCTGGCGGGCATGTATGACGTGGCCACCGACATGGGCCTCACGCGCCAGACCGGCGACCTGGGCCAGACGCTCTATGCCTGGGGCGTGCGGGAAAGCCCCTACCTGGTGCTGCCCCTGTTCGGGCCGTCCACCGTGCGCGACGGGGTGGGCCTGGGCGTGGAGCTGTGGGGCGACCCCACCGGCCGGCTGTTCGCGGCCCACGACGGCGGCGACGCCAACATCCCCATCGGCATCGTCGGCGGCCTGGACAAGGCCCGCAACCTGGAAACCCTGGATGAGCTGAAGAAGGGCACCATTGACTTCTATGCCCTGCTGCGCAGCGTCTGGCTGCAGAACCGGCAAGCGGCTCTGGACGAATCGATCGGCGTCAATTCCAGCGCCATGCCGGCGATTCCCTGAACTGTTCCTCAAACGCCCATAGCGTCGATTGGGAATGGACGCTCGGCACCGGGATTGAGCCACGCCCCGTGGACACGAAAAAAGCCCGGCCTCCAGTGTCGAAGGCCGGGCCTGGGATGGCATGGCGGTGCTTAGGACGCGGCCAGCAGTTTGTCCGCCTGCTGCTGTAGGCCCTGGATCAGGGCGTCGGCCCCCCCCTGTTGCACGGCGGCGGAGAACTCCGAACGCCGCGTGGCCAACTGGCTGATGGTGCCGTTCAGGTAAACATCGACGATGCGGGCCTGATCGCCCTGACCGCGCATCAGATAATTCAGCGGCACCGGCGGCTGACCGTTGGGGGTCAGCTTGGTTTCCACCACCTTGTCGGCGCCCCGCGCCTTGGGCGTGGGATCGACATCGAACACTTCGCCGTTGAAGCCGTCGAACTGATTGGCATACGTCGCCACCGTCACCTTGGTGAAAGCGTCGACAGCGCCCTTCTGCTGGTCCGGCGAGAACTTTTCCCACGCTGGTCCCACGGCCAGGCGGGTCATGGTCGCCAGGTCGAAGGTCGCCTTGATCACCGGGTCCAGCTTCTCCGCCCGCCCCTTCACACCCAGCTGCTTCGCCTGCTTCATGCAGCTCAGCAGCGTGTCGTAGAAGGTCTTGACCTTGGCCACCGCCGGATCGGCGGCCTGCTGGGCCTCCGCCTGTTGAGCGGCGGCAGGCAGCGAGATGCCGGCCAGGGTCAGGGACAGGAAGGCCGCCGCGACGGCCTTTCCCTTGAAAGCGTTACGGGTGACCTTGGTCGTCATGCGGTCCTCACCTGCGCGTTGGCACCCAGCGCCTTGAGCACGGTATCGACGATGCCATTGGCGTTGAGGCCGGCCTCGTCATACTGCTTGGCCGGGTTGTCGTGTTCCTGGTAGCGGTCGGGCAGCACCATGGGGCGGAACTTCAGGCCGCGGTCGAACAGCCCCTCCTCCGCCAGGAACTGCATCACCTGCGCACCGAACCCGCCCACCGAGCCTTCCTCGATGGTCACCAGCACATCGTGCCCCACCGCCAGCGTGCGCACAAGGTCCCGGTCGATCGGCTTGGCGAAGCGCGCGTCCGCCACCGTGGTCGACAGGCCCCGCGCCGCCAGGTCCTCCGCCGCCTTGCACGCCTCGCCCAGGCGCGTGCCCAGGCTCAGAATGGCGACCGTGTTGCCCTCACGGACGATCCGGCCCTTGCCGATGGGCAGGACCTCGCCCTTCTCCGGCATGTCCACACCACGCCCTCGCCGCGCGGATAGCGCAGCGCGATCGGGCCGGCGTCGTAGGCGACCGAGGTCGCCACCATGTGCACCAGCTCCGCCTCGTCCGCCGCCGCCATCACCACCATATTGGGCAGGCAGCACAGGTAGGCCAGGTCGAAAGCCCCGGCATGCGTGGCGCCGTCCGCCCCCACCAGGCCCGCCCGGTCCATGGCGAAACGCACGGGAAGGTTCTGGATCGACACGTCGTGCACCAGCTGGTCGTAGCCGCGCTGCAGGAAGGTCGAGTAGATCGCCACGAAGGGCTTGTACCCTTCCGTCGCCATGCCGGCCGCGAACGTCACCGCGTGCTGCTCGGCGATGCCCACGTCGAAGGTCCGGGTGGGGAAGGCCTGGCCGAACAGGTCCAGGCCCGTGCCCGACGGCATCGCCGCCGTGATCGCCACCACCTTGTCGTCGGCCTTGGCCTCCTTGATCAGGCTTTCGGCGAACACTCGCGTATAGGTCGGCGCGTTCGCCTTGGCCTTGGCCTGCGCGCCCGTCACCACGTCGAACCGGCCCACCGCGTGCAGCTTGTCGGCCGACGCCTCCGCCGGCGCGTAGCCCTTGCCCTTCTGCGTCACCGCGTGGATCAGCACCGGACGGCCGTTCGGCTCGTCCCGGATGTTCTCCAGGATGGGAACCAGCTGGTCCAAATCGTGCCCGTCGATCGGGCCGACGTAGTAGAAGCCCAGCTCCTCGAACAGCGTCCCGCCCATCACCATGCCGCGGGCGTATTCCTCCACCCGCCGCGCCGCGTTCTGCAGCGGACGCGGCAGGTGTTCCGCCACCTGGCGGCCCAGGTTGCGCAGGTGCCGGTACTGGCTGCTGCTGACCAACCGGGCCAGGTAGCCCGACACGGCACCCACCGGCGGCGCGATCGACATGTCGTTGTCGTTCAGGATCACCACCAGGCGCGAGCCCAGCGCACCGGCGTTGTTCATCGCCTCATACGCCATGCCGGCGGAGATCGACCCGTCGCCGATCACGGCGATGACGTGGTTGTTCCCGCCCGCGAGGTCACGGGCCACCGCCATGCCCAGGCCCGCCGAGATGGAGGTGGAGCTGTGCGCCGCGCCGAACGGATCGTACTCGCTCTCCGACCGCCGGGTGAAGCCAGACAGGCCACCGCCCGTGCGCAGCGTGCGGATGCGGTCCCGGCGCCCCGTCAGGATCTTGTGCGGATAGGCCTGATGGCCAACGTCCCAGATGATGCGGTCCGCCGGCGTGTCGAACACGTAGTGCAGCGCCACCGTCAGTTCCACAACGCCCAAGCCGGCACCCAGATGCCCACCCGTCACTGACACCGCGTCGATTGTCTCGGAACGCAGTTCATCCGCCACCTGCCGCAGCTGCGAGGGATCCAGCGCGCGCAAGCGGTCAGGCGTCGGACACTGGTCCAACAACGGGGTCTTCGTCGCCATTCATCGGCTCCCAAATAATTATAACCGACCTCTGTTGGGCCGGTGACAAGAGAACACTTTTGCACAGATCGTGATAAATCACGACTCCCGGTCGATAAGCATAAAGGGCAGGCCGCGCAACGAATCCGCCGCCGAACCGAAACCATCCAGACGGGCGGCGGCCTGCTCGGCCAGTTCCACAACTTTGGCCCGGGCGGCGTCCAGACCCAGCAAGGAAATCAGGGTCGCCTTGCCTTGGGCCTCGTCCTTGCCGACAGTCTTGCCCGCCTTGCCGGAATCACCGGTGGCATCAATAAGATCGTCAGAGATCTGGAAGACAAGGCCGAAATCCGCGGCGTAGTCACGCAGCAAGGCCCGTTCCGCTTCGCTGGCGCCACCCAGGATGGGTCCGGCCTCACAGCAGAATTCGAACAGGGCGCCGGTCTTCAGCTTCTGCAGCGTCAGGATTTCGTCGTAGCCGAAGTCGGAATTGGGCGCTTCCATGTCCATCATCTGGCCGCCGATCATGCCCAGCGTGCCGCCGGCCTGGGCCAGCTTGGCGATCAGGGCGCAGCGGACGGCCGGGTCGGCGTGGGCCGCCGGCTGGGACAGCACCTCGAACGCCAGCGTCAGCAAGGCGTCGCCGGCGAGCAGCGCCGTCGCCTCGTCGAACTGGACATGGGTGGTGGGCTTGCCCCGGCGCAGGGTGTCGTCATCCATGCAGGGCAGGTCGTCGTGCACGAGGCTGTAGGTGTGCACCATCTCCACCGCCGCGGCGGCCTGCAGCCAGTTGTCCTCCGACACGCCGAAAAGCGCGGACGACGACTTCACCAGGAAGGGGCGCAGGCGCTTGCCGCCCGCGAACACGGCATAGCGGGCGGCCTCCTGCACCCGGCCAATGTAGCGGGCGGGGGCGGGCAGCAAGGCTTCCATGCGCTGTTCGGTCTGTCGCGACGCGAGGCCCATGGCCTCCAGCAGTTCACGACCCGAGGGATAACGGCCCAAAGAGGGTGCGGCGGAAGAAACTAGGCCGGTCACGTGAAGAAACCTCGAAGATGATGACGCGTCATATGACGTCCGGCACACTCCGCCAGCCGTCCGCCAGTGTCAATTACTGGCGACGCCAGGGCGCCGTTGCGCCGCACGTANCAAGAGGTTCGGCAGGAATGAACGCCAGGGCGACGATTCGCGAAATTATTCGACAGAATTGACGCTGGCGGTGTCGGCCGACACAGACGACGCGGCCAGAGACTCGATTCCGTCATCAAATCGGCCGTCCGCCACCGGCTGGCCCGGCCAGCGCTCCGGCCCCGGACCGGCCAGCAACGCCGCCACGCCATCGGCCTCCAACATGCCACCGCGCCGGATCCACAGGTCGCGCTCCGGACCCGATGGCACGCTGGCGGCAACACGGTAGCATTGCTCAGCGGCGCGCAGCAGCGTCCATTGCCTGCCTTGACCCATAAGACCACCCCGGATGGCCCGGCACATTGCAGTCTGGGACAGGCCCGACCGGCCGGCGTCTTCACACCGGGCCTCACACGCCCGGCTGATTTTTCATGAGAGGTCAGAGGTTAAGACAACCATGCCGCTTACGGCAACGCCCTTAATGCGTCCTGACGCTGAAATTTCAGGCCATCCACCCCGGCCCTCCGGACTGAAGCCTGAAGCAGGCCGGCGATAAATCGAAGCGGCACGCATCGTATTGCCATAAAATTAATAGAAAATTAGAGTGCTGAGCCAGAATAGTTCAGTTCTGCCGGCCCGCATGGGGCGGCACAGTCGCCAAACCATCGACAAACCTTTAAAAGAAAAGACTTTCTATGGCAGACGTGGACACGAATTCCGACACCGATGCGCCGCGTGTCGTCCTGGTCGAAGATGATGTGGATCTCCGGGAACTGCTGGCCCAATGCCTGAGCAGCCAGGGCTTGGCTGTCACCACCGCCGGTTCCGGCCTTGAGCTGTACCGCCAGATCGCCAAGGAGCCGGCGGACATCGTCATCCTGGACATCGGCCTGCCCGACCAGGACGGTTACGCCATCGCCAGCTTCCTGAGGGCGAACACCAATATGGGCTTGATCATCCTGACGGCCCGATCCCGGGTGGATGACCGCCTGAAGGGTTTCACCAGCGGAGCCGATCTTTACTTCGTGAAGCCAGTAGACTGCCGTGAATTGGCCGTCGCCACCATCAACCTGGCCCGCCGGCTGAGCGCCGCGCCGGATGGGGGTGAGGGCCAGACGCTGCCCACCACGCCATCCAGCGACCCCTGGGTGCTGGACAGCGCCCGCTGGTCGGTGCATTCGCCGCGCGGCCTGCCCGTGCGCCTGACCGCCAAGGAGTTCGACCTGGTGGTGGCCCTGACCCAGGACCCGGGGCGGGCGGTGGACCGCACGGCCCTGCTGGAGATGCTGGATTACGCCAACACCGTGCAGGGCAGCCGGGGACTGGACGCCTTGGTCAGCCGGCTGCGCCGGAAAATCGAGGCCGCGGTGGGTGAGGCCTTCCCTATTCAAACCGTCCATGCCAAGGGTTACCTGTTCTCCGCCCCCATCAAGCAGCTGTAGTCTTCCGCCCGGCCATGACGGTCCCCTTCCAGCCATGGCCCCGCGCAGCCCGATCGTTCCACATCAGCCTGGCTTGGCTGCGGCGCCTGCTGGCATGCCTGGCCTTGGTGGGGATACTGGGGGTGTGGGCGCTGGGTGGCGCCCCACCAGCTGGGGCGGCCGACTCAAGCGGCTGGGCGCAGCCCCCCCTGACCCTGCATCCTGAAGCCCGGGAGCTGCCCATTGGCGGCCATCTGGAATTCCTGGTTGATCCCGACGCCTCGCTGACCCTCGCCGATGTGACGGCGGGCGAGGCCAGCCACCAGTTCACGCCCCTGCCCGGCAACCTGAACCGGGGCTTCACCCTGACCGACACCTGGGTGAGGCTGCGCCTGGATCGCCCAGCCGGCACCGACGACACCTGGTACCTGGAACTGCTGCCCAGCTTCCTCGACACGGTGGAAACCTACGTCGCCATGACGGCGGCGGACGCGCCTCCCCCGGATGCCGGCGCCTATGCCAAGACCGTCCAGGGAGACAGCGAGCCCACGGCGAACCGCATGCTGCGGTTCCGCAGCTTCACCCAGCCCCTGGTCTTCGACGGCGCCGACCGGGCCTGGATTTACGTCCACATCCACACCACCAGCACCAGCATCCTGAGCGGGCAGGTCTATCGCCTGGTCCCCCTGATGAACCATGTCAGTGTCCAGTCCATCTGGCTGGGCTTCGTGCTGGGCGTGGCGCTGGCGGTGCTGATCTCCAACCTCATCTATAGTTACTGGCTGAAGGAAGGTATCTATTTCTATTACAGCCTTTACCTGATCAGCCTGATCGGGCTGGCCTTCGGATCCTTCGGGGCGTTGGCGCAGATCTTCCCCGGGCCCGCGCCGTACCTGGCCAATCTGATCACCGGATTCAGCGTCTGCGGCGGCATCAGCGCCGGCGCCCTGATGACCGAGAAGTTCCTGAACCTGCGCCGCACCTTGCCGCTGGTCAGCCTGCTGAACCGCATCCCCATGGCGTTGGGCGTCGTTGGCATGATCGCCACCGTGGCCGACCATTACACCATGGCCGGCGCCACCCTGGCCTCGGTCACCTCAGTCTACATGTTCATCTATATCGGCAGTGGCATCCGGCTTGCCCGGCGGGGGCATTCCGGCGCGCTGATCTACAGCTTGGCCTTCGGCACAACCTGCCTGGCGGCCCTGATGGGCTTCATGCGCACCCTGGGCGTCATCCCGGAAATCACCTTGACGGAGAACATGTCCCAGGCGGCGGCGCTGGTGCACATGATCCTGATGAACATCGCCATCGCGTCCCGCGTGCGCCGGCTGGAGAAGGAGCGCAAGGAAGCCCAGGCCGCCGCGCTGGAGGCCTCCGTCCATGCCGAACAGCGGGCGCTGGACATGGTGGCGCTGCGCACGCGTGAACTATCGTCAGCAAAGGAAAGCTTGGAGCAAGCCCTGATCGCCGAGCGCCAGGCGGTGCGCGAGCAGATCCAGTTCATCGACATGGTGTCACACGAATACCGCACGCCCGTGTCCATCATCCGCACCGGCCTGGACATCCTGCAAATCAAGGGGCCCGCCGGCCTGTCCGGGGAAGGCAAGATGCAGGACCTGCTGAAGCGCATGGGCCGGGCGGTGGAACGGCTGGTGGAGATCATCGAGGTCGGCCTGCGGCGGGAGACCGAGCATTCCCCAGGCCTGCAACTGGAAACCCAGCTGCTGCGTCTGGAGGGCGTGGTGGCGGACGCCGTCCGTTCCCTGCGGACCTCACACCCCGACCAGGACGTGCAGGTGGAGGGGACGGCGCCCGCGGAAGTGCTGGGCGATCCGGCCCTGCTGAAGACCGCCCTGCTGAACCTGCTGGAAAACGCCGCCAAGTACGGCCCCCGCGGACAGTCCATCCGGGTCCACCTGGCGCAGGCGGGCGGGCGCAGCAGGGTGAGCGTGATTGACCGGGGCGCGGGCGTCGCCCCGGCGGACCGGGAGAAAATATTCGGAAAGTTCGTACGCCTGTCGCCGGCCGAACGCATCCCCGGCATCGGCGTGGGCCTGTACCTGGTGCGTCGCATCGCCGAACTGCACGACGGCCGGGCCTATTATGACCACACGCGCCTGGACGGCTGCTGCCTGGTGTTGGAAGTCGCCAACGCGCCCCTGCCCAAGACCTGACCTGCCCAAAACCTGACGCGGGGGGCGCGAACCAGCCGGGGGATCAGCCCCGGCCGGCGCCCACCACCACCTCGCTGACCTGGATCACCGGCGACAGGGTGGTGTAGTTGGGGATATCGGCCACGATCTCTTCCGCCACGGGGCCGAACGCGGCCCAGAAGCTGTCGGCGGACTCCGCGAAGATATGGCACATGGCGACATAGGCGGCCGGCTCCGTGGGCGGCGCGCCCGACACGCCCTTGTCGATGGTATAGAACAGGCACGCGGCACCCAGCTTCTCCTGGACCAGCGGCAGATGGCGGTCACGATAGTAATCGTGGTCGAAGCGGGCGCCGGGCTCGTTGGCATAGAATACGCTGACTTTGATCATGGCGTTGTCCTGTCCGGGATGGGCGGTTTAGGTAGGGGAATTCATCCCTTGTACGCCCGGGACCGCGCGCACGCGTATTCTCCTATGGTTGTATGGCGCGCCCTCAACCCTTCAGGAAGTCACGCTCCAGCAGGTCCACCGGCATGGGCCGGGCGAACAGGAAGCCCTGGACCTCGGCGCAGCCCTGCTGGGCCAGCCAGTGCCACTGTTCCTCCGTCTCCACGCCCTCCGCCACCGTCTTCAGGCCGAAGCTGCGGGACAGGTCCAGCACGGCCGTGGCGATGGCCGTCTCATCCGGAATGTCGTTGACGAAGGAGCGGTCCAGCTTCAGCGCCGTCACCGGCAGGCGGCGCAGATAGGCCAGCGAGGAATAGCCGGTACCGAAATCATCGACGCTGATGCCCACGCCCAGGTCGCGCAGCCGGGCCAGCAGGGCCTCGCTGTGGTCCAGGTCGCGCATCATGCTGGTCTCGGTGATCTCGATGTTCAGCAGTTCCGGCGGTAGGTAGGATTTGGCCAGGCAGTCCGCCACCAGGTCCACCAGTCCCGCTTCCTGCAACTGGCGGGCGGAAACGTTGACGGACACGGGCACGGCATGCCCCATCCTCAGCCAGTGCGCCGCCTGCTCGCAGGCTGTGCGCAACACCCAGGCACCGATCGGTACGATAAGCCCTGTTTCTTCCGCAAGCGGAATGAAATCCCCAGGCATGACCAGACGATCCGGCTTCTGCCAGCGCAGCAACGCCTCCACCCCGCTGAGCTTACGGGTCAGTGTCTCCAGCTTGGGCTGGTAATAGAGGACGAACTGATCCTGCTCGATGGCGCGGCGCAGCGCGGTCTCGTTGTGCAGGCGGGCGACGGCGCGGTCCATCATCTCGCGCGCGAAGAAGCGGTAGCGCCCGCCCCCGGCCGCCTTGGCCGTGCACATGGCGACGTCCGCGCCGCGCAGCAGCGGTTCCGGGTCGCGGCCGTCGCCCGGGTACAGCGCCATGCCCACGCTGGCGGTCAAGGTCAGGACGTGGCCGTCAATGGCATACGGTGCGGCCAGCGCGTCCAGGATGCGTTCGGCCAGTCGCGCCGCCATCTCCGGTTGGGTGATGTCCTCCGCCACCACGGCGAATTCATCGGCCCCCAGGCGGGCCACGCTGTCGCCCGCCCGCAGCACGCCGGTCAGCCGCGCGCCCACCTCCCGCAGCAGACGGTCGCCCACGTCCAGACCGTAGCTTTCGTTGACCGTCTTGAACCGGTCCAGATCCAGATGGAAAACCGCGACATGATAGCCCGCGCGTTCGGCCTTGGGCAGGGCGCGGCCCAGCTCTTCCGTCAGCAGCACGCGATTGGGCAGGCCGGTCAGCAGGTCGCGCGTGGCCATGCGCCGCTGCGCCTCCTGGCTGGCGGCCAGGCGGGACAGCAGCTCGTTGGTGCGGGCGGCGATATAGCCCAGCTCATCCCGCTCATGCCCCAAGGGCAACGGTAGCGCCGTTTCCGTGGGGCGGTCGGGATTGATGCGGGCGATGGAGCGGCCCAGGCTGAACAGCGGCCTGGTGACG
>NZ_BACU01000392.1 GCF_000333275.1 Azospirillum sp. B4
TGGCCCATGATGATTGGCCGAGGCCCTGACCCCCCCCGGGCGGGCGTGGGCCGGGGCCTGACATCGCGGGCGCGGCCACCGCGCCCGGTTTCCTGGCGTTCTGGCCCACCGATTATCGCGGCGTGTCGCAGCTGGGCATCATCGCCCGCGTGGGCATGGGCATCGCCTTCCTGCTGTCCGTCACCTTCCTGCCCGCCCTGCTGATGCTGTTGCGCCCCAAGGGGGAGCATGTGGAGGTGGGGTACAAGGCCCTGGCGCCGCTGGACCGGTTGGTGCTGAACCGCCGCCGCTGGGTGCTGGGTGCTGGCGCCGTGCTGGCCGTGGCCTGCGCCGCCTTGCTGCCCCGCCTGTCCTTCGACTTCAACCCCCTGAACCTGCGCAGCCCCAAGACGGAAGCGGTGTCAGTGGTGCTGGAGCTGATGAAGGACCCGCTGTTCACGCCCAACACCATCGATGTGCTGGCGAAGTCCGAGGATGAGGCCCGCGCGCTGGCCGAAAAGCTGTCCAAGCTGCCGGAGGTGGCGCAGGCCATCACGCTCAGCGACTACATCCCGACCGACCAGGACGCCAAGATGGCGGCCATCAGCGACGCCGCCCTGTTGCTGGGCCCCAGCCTGACGCCCACCGACGTGCGCCCCGCCCCCAGCATCGAGGACGTGCGCCAGTCCATGACCGGCATCGTGGCGGCACTGGACAAGCTGAACCCCGACGCCGCCACCCCGGCCGGCGCGTCGGCCCTGCGCTTCAAGAAGGCGCTGGAAGGGGCCCTGGCGGCCCCGGCGGAAAAGGTGGTGCCGGCCTTCCAGCGGGCGGTGGAACCCGGCCTGCAGACCCTGCTGGCCCAGGTGAATGACAGCCTGCAGGCGACACCCGTGACCTTCAAGGACCTGCCGGACGATCTGCGCCGCGATTGGGTGGCCGACGATGGGCACGCCCGCATATCCGTCTTCCCAAAGGGCGACGCGAATGACAACCAGGTGCTGAAGCGCTTCGTGAAGGCGGTGCGCACCATAGCACCCGACGCCACCGGCACGCCCATCAGCATCCAGGAAAGCAGCGCCACCATCATCCACGCCTTCCTGCAGGCGGGCATCCTGGCCGTGATCCTGGTGACCATCCTGCTGGCCATCACCCTGCGCAATGCCGGCGACGTCCTGAAAACCCTGGCGCCCCTGGCGCTGGCGGCATTGCTGACGCTGGCGGCCGCCATCCTGGCGGGCAAGCCCATCAACTTCGCCAACATCATCGCCCTGCCCCTGCTGTTCGGCATCGGCACGGCCTTCAACATCTACTACGTCATGGCCTGGCGGCAGGGGCAGACGAACCCGCTGACCTCCAGCCTGACGCGGGCCACCATCCTGTCGGCGCTGACCACCGGCACCGCTTTCGGCAGCCTGTGGACCAGCCACCATCCCGGCACCGCCAGCATGGGTGAACTGCTGGTGTTCTCGCTGGCCAGCATCCTGGTCACCGCGCTGCTGTTCCTGCCGGCCCTGCTGGGGCCGCCCAAGACGCCGGCGGAATAATTCGCGGGAACGATGTCGGCGGCGACGGTCGCCAGTCGTCCTTGGGGGAGAGGCGCATAGTAGGCTAGCGCCTTCCCCCGGAAAAAGGACGAGAACATGCCCAAGCTAAGCCCATTCCTGTGGTTCGACACCCAGGCGGAAGACGCGGCACGCTTCTACATCGACGTCTTTCCCAATTCCCGCATCACGGCCATCAGCCATTACGGCGAAAACAGCCCCGGCCCCATCGGCACGGTGATGACGGTGGCGTTCGAATTGGATGGCAAGCCCTTCACGGCGCTGAACGGCGGCCCGCACTATGAGATCAACGGCGCCATTTCGTTCGTCATCGACTGTGCGACCCAAGCCGAGGTCGATCGCTACTGGGACCTGCTGTCCGCCGACGGCGGCAAGGTTCACGCCTGTGGCTGGCTGACGGACAAGTTCGGCGTGACCTGGCAGGTGGTGCCCGACGGCTTCGTCGAGCTGGTCACCAGCCCGGATCCGGTGACGGCGGCCCGTGCCATGGCGGCCATGCGCCAGATGATCAAGCTGGATATCGACGCCCTGCGCCGCGCGGTCGCGGGCTGACCCCCAAAAGCGACGGGGGCGGCCCTGGTGCGCCGCCCCCGACACTGAATGGATTCAGGTCGACCTTAAAACACCTGGCGGAACAGCCAGAACAGGCCGCCGGCTAGGACGATGGACGCCGGCAGGGTCAGCACCCAGGCCATGGCCATGTTGCGCACGGTGGACCACTGCAGGCCGGAGCCATTGGCAGCCATGGTGCCGGCCACGCCGGACGACAGCACGTGGGTGGTGCTGACCGGCAGGCCGAAGGCGTCGGCGGCGCCGATGGTGGCCATGGCCACCAGCTCGGCCGAGGCGCCCTGGCCATAGGTCAGGTGCTCCTTGCCGATCTTCTCACCCACCGTCACGACGATGCGCTTCCAGCCCACCATGGTGCCCAGGCCCAGCGCGATGGCCACACCCACCTTCACCCAGGTGGGGATGAAGCGGGTGGCGTGGTCGTAGCGGCCCAGCAATTCCTTCAGCACCGGTTGGTCGGCGGCGTCGATGGCCGGATTGCCCTTCTTCTGGATCAGGCGCAGGGCCTCCGCCGACAGGTACATGTCGTTGCGGACGTTGCGCACACTTTCCTGCGGCACCTGGGCGATGGAGCCGTAGGCGCGAATCTGGTCGGCGATGCTGGCCGTCAGGTCATGGACGCCGCCCATGGTGCTGTCGGTCAGGGTGCGGGTGCGCACGAACTCCTCCACCGCCTTGCGCGGATCGGCCGGCGTTTCCTTGACATAGTGGCTGAGCACGTCGCCGGCGCGGTCGAAGGTGGCGATGTAGGCGGGCGTGTCATTGATGGTGACGGCGCGGTTCAGGGCGTAGGCGGTGGGCACCGTGCCGATCAGGATCAGCATGATCAGGCCCATGCCCTTCTGCCCGTCGTTGGAGCCGTGGGCGAAGCTGACGCCCGAGCAGGTCAGCACCAGCAGGCCGCGGATCCACGACGGCGGGGCCTTCCTGCCTTCCGGCGCGGTGAACAGCGTCTTGTCCTTCACCAGGGTGCGCATGATGATCAGCAAGGCGGCGGAGCAGAGGAAGCCCACCAGCGGCGACAGCACCAGCGACCAGCCGATCTTGGTGGCCTGCGCCCAATCGACGCCGCTGGTGGCGGTGCCGCTGCTGGCCATCAGCTGATTCATCAGGCCGACGCCGATGATGGAGCCGATCAGCGTGTGTGAGCTGGAGGACGGCAGGCCCAGGTACCAGGTCCCCAGGTTCCACAGGATGGCGGCGATCAGCAGGGCGAACACCATGGCGAAGCCCGCGTCGCTGCCCACTTGCAGGATCAGTTCCACGGGTAGCAGGGAGACGATGCCGAAGGCCACCGCGCCGGTGGAGAACAGCACGCCGGCGAAGTTGCACAGGCCCGACCATACCACCGCCACGTTGGCCGGCAGGGAGTGGGTGTAGATCACCGTGGCCACGGCATTGGCCGTGTCGTGGAAGCCGTTCACGAACTCGAAGCCCAGCGCGATCAGCAAGGCCACGCCCAGCAGCACGAACGGCAGGATGGAGCGGGTGTCGACCCCGCTGAGGTCGCTGATCAGATTGACCGCCATATAGCCCAGGCCGACGGTCATCAGGGCCAGGAACGCCAGGGTTCCATACCGCGCGGCCGGACCGCCGGAGTTGGCGACGGGGGAATTCACGGCTTCAGCATGGGCCATGGCACCGGTCCTTCTTGAAAAACAAGGTCCTGCACCCTACGGCGCGAGTCATGACAACTTTATGTCGCACGGCCCATCATTTGGTTAATAAATCACCAGACACCTCAACCGTTGAGGTAATCCAGAAGCAGAAGAAGGTCCGCCAGTCCCCGCACATGGTGGTCGGCCCGACCATCCCAGCGGACCCCCGGCCGCAAGGTCTGGGCCGTCCGCATGCCCAGGCGCCAGCCGGCGGCCAACTCCGCCTCCGGATTGTCACCCACCACCAGAATCGCGCCGGGATCCAGCCCATGCCGGGCCAGAACGCCGCGGAAGATGGCCTCCTTTCCCAGGTGCCCGGCCTCATCGATGGCATCGACGTGGACCTCGCGGAAATGACGGCGCAGGCCCGTGGCGGCGACCTTGCTGTCCTGCAGGCGACGAAAACCGGTGGTCACCAGGAACAAGGGCAGGCCAATGTCCGCCAGCAGGCCGGCATCGGGATAGGCCGCCATGGGACCGACGACCGCCACGCTGGCCGTCGCGGCCCAAGCGGCATCGCGCATGGCCGGGGTGAAGCCGTGGACACCGGCCACCACGTCCAGCGGCAGGCGCCAGATATCGGCGAAGGCCGCCGCCAGGGCACGTCCGTCAGCGCGCCGTCGTTGGTGGCGCGGATGGCGTCNAACACCGGATCCATCAGGCCGGG
>NZ_BACU01000391.1 GCF_000333275.1 Azospirillum sp. B4
CCCCGCCCTGCAGGAGAAGCTGGACCAGGAATGGCAACAGCAACAGGCGTCGAACCGGCCGCAGGCCTTCGTCCCCGGCTCGGGCGAATTGCCACCCCGCAATGCCGACGACATCGCCTGGTCGGAATACAACCACCATTGGGCGGGCCTGGTCGTGCTGCTGGTCGGGCTGGTCGCCCTGCTGGAGCGGGCGGGCGTGCGCTGGGCCAAGCACTGGCCCCTGCTGTTCCTGATCCTGGCGGGTTTCCTGTTCCTGCGGTCGGATCCGGAAACCTGGCCCATGGGCAATGTCGGCTTCTGGGACAGCTTCCGTGATCCGGAAGTGGTGCAGCACCGCATGTTCGTGGTGCTGATCGTCGCCTTCACCGTCTTCGAATGGGGCGTGCGCACCGGGCGGTGGAAGAACCAGGCCCTGGCCCTGGTCTTCCCCATCCTGACCACGGTGGGTGGCGACCTGCTGCTGACCCACAACCATGCCATCAGCAACATCAAGGAGCAGTTGCTGATCGAACTCAGCCATCTGTTCCTGGCCGTCCTGGGCGTGGCCGCCGGCGCCGCGCGCTGGATGCAGATTCGCGGCACCGGCCGCGACGCGCGCTGGGCGGGCTGGATCTGGCCCATCTGCTTCGTTCTGGTCGGCCTGTTGTTGCTGGGCTATCGCGAGGCCTGATATCAAGGGCCTGGCGTTGATGACCTGATCGCGGGCGCCGGGAGACCGGCGCCCGTTGTCGTTAAGAACCTCAAGGAATCTCACCATGGCGCACGTCGACGGGAAAGTGGGTCTGAACGACCGGGTGGCGCGACTGGTGGCCGCATGCTGCCGCCACTGGCGGCTGACGCTGCTGGCCGGGCTGGTGCTTGGGGGGGCCGCCGCCTTCCATGTCGCCACCCACTTCGCCATCGACACCGACGCCGTGAAGCTGTTGTCGCCGCAGCTGGCCTGGCGCCAACGCGAAATCGCCTTCGACAAGCTGTATCCGCAGAAGGTGCAGCAGACGGCCATCGTCATCGACGGCGTGACACCGGAACTGGCGGAGCGCGCCACCCGCATGCTGGCCGAGGCCCTGCGCAAGCGTACGGATGTGGTGCGCAACGTCTTCCGCCCCGATGGCGGCCCCTATTTCGACCGCGAAGGGCTGATGCTGTTGCCCACCGAGGACGTGCAGTCGACCATGCAGTCGCTGATCCAGGCGCAGCCCCTGCTGGGGCCGTTGGCCGCCGATCCGTCGGCGCGCGGCCTGCTGGACACGCTGGGCACCTACCTCCAGGGCGTCAGCTACGGCCAAGCCAAGCTGGAGGACCTGCAGCGGCCCTTCGACGCCCTGTCCGGCACGGTGGAGGCGGCGAGCCAGGGCAAGGTGGTGCCGCTGAACTGGCGCGGCCTGGTGACGGGCCAACCGCCCAACCCCATGGAACTGCGCCGCTTCATCCTGGTGCAGCCGGTGCTGGACTTCAACGACCTGCAGCCAGGGTCCATGGCGTCCGACGCCATCCGCGCCACAGCCAAGGACCTGGGTCTGACGCCCGACAACGGCATCCGCGTCCGCCTGACCGGCGAGGTCCCCATGGCGGATGAGGAGTTCGGCACTCTGGGCGAAGGGGCGGCCTTCAACGGCGCCTTGACCGGCATCGCCGTGCTGGTGCTGCTGTGGCTGGCGGTGAAGTCCTTCCGCATGGTGGGCGCCATCCTGGTGACGGTGGTCATCGGCCTGGCCATGTCCGCCGCCTTCGGCCTGATCGTGACCGGCCCGTTCAACCTGCTGTCCATCGCCTTCATCGTGCTGTTCGTCGGGCTGGGCGTGGATTTCGGCATCCAGTACTCCGTCCGCTATCGCGCCGACCGCTGGCCCATGAGATTGGCCG
>NZ_BACU01000390.1 GCF_000333275.1 Azospirillum sp. B4
CATGTCAGCGCCCACAATGTCGGCCTGGACCCGGTGGCCTATCTCCAGGCCATTCCGCCCGAGGTCGTCGGCGAAATCCATGTCGCCGGGCATGAGGCCATCAGCCATGACGGCCGCCCCGTGCTGCTGGACACCCATGGCGGTCCCGTGGCCGACGCGGTGTGGGACCTGTACCGCCAGGCCGTGACCCGCTTCGGCCCCCGGCCCACCCTGGTGGAGCGCGACACCAACATTCCACCGCTGGCGGAGCTGCTGGCCGAAGCCGCCCGCGCCGACGCCATCGCCCTGGACGTGACCGTGGACGTGACCGTGGCCGGCGGAGGATCCCATGCCCACGCTGCTTGAGCGCCAACGGGCGGTGCGCGACTGGGTGCTGGCCCCGCCGGACATGGCGGGCGTGGCCCCGTTGCCGAACACCGGCCTGCATCGCGGCAGCACGCTGGGCGGCCTGGCGGCGGTTCTGGCCGACACCTTCCCGGTGGTGCGGCGCCTGGTGGGGGAGGATTGCTTCATCGCCCTGGCCCAGGCTTACGTGCGCCATCAGCCGCCGGCGGACGCGCCGCTGTTGCGCTACGGCGCCGGCTTTCCCGCCTGGCTGGCCGGGCAGACGGTGGCGACGCGGCTGCCCTATCTCAGCGACGTGGCCCGCCTGGAGGCGGCCTGGAACCACGCCTATCACGCGCCGGAAGCCGATCCCCTGGACGGCGGCGCGCTGGCGGCCCTGGGCGACGCGGTGGAGGATGCTGTCTGGCACCTGCATCCCAGCCACCGCTTCGTCGCCTCCACCTGGCCCATCGACCTGATCTGGCGGGCCAACCAACCGGACCAGCCGGACACGGCGGTGGACCTGGACGCCGCCCGGGTCCGGGGCGACACCCATGTGCTGCTGGTCCGCCCGGCGGCCGAAGTCCTGCTGATGCGCCTGTCCCCCGGCGCCTTCGCCCTGCTGATGGCGTTGGCGGCCGGCCTGACCCTGGGAAGCGCCTGGGACAACGCGTTGGCCCTGGACGCGGGCTTCGATCTGGAACACGAATTGACCGGCCTGTTGGCGGCCCAAGTCTTCTGCGGAGTGGAATTATCATGACGGCGCGAACGACGGCCGAATCCAGACCCGCGCCGGTGGCCCTGGCGCTTTCCCTCATCCACCGGCTGGAGCGGGTGCCGCGCGGGCTGGACGCCCTGCTGTGGCGCCTGGCCGCCGCCACGGTCTTCTGGCGCTCCGGCCAGACCAAGGTGACGGGGTTCCACATCAACGACACCACCTTCGACCTGTTCCGGGATGAGTACAAGGTGCCCCTGGTCCCGCCGGAGGTGGCGGCCGTGCTGGCCAGCATCACCGAGAACCTGTGCGCCGTCCTGCTGGTCATCGGCCTGGCGTCGCGCCTGTCTGCCGGCGCCCTGTTCGGCATGACCCTGGTGATCGAGATCTTCGTCTATCCGGACAGCTGGCCCGACCATCTGCTGTGGTCGGCCGTGCTGGTGCCCATCCTGCTGCGCGGCCCCGGCGCCCTGTCGCTGGATCACCTGATCCGCCGGCGGTTCGAGTAGCCTTTGATCCCGCCTTGGGCGACACTGCGCCACGCCGGGACCCAAGAGACGACCGCCACCCATGGAAATGAACCAGGTGCGCTATTTCGTGGCGCTGTGCGAAACCCTGAACTTCACCAAGGCGGCGGAGGCTTGCGGTGTCGCCCAGCCCTCGCTGACCAAAGCCATCCAGAAGCTGGAGGAGGAGCTGGGCGGGCCGCTGTTCGTGCGCGAACGCACCCTGACCCACCTGTCCGACCTGGGCCGCCTGATGCGCCCCCATTTGGAGGCGGTGTTCCATGCCAGCGAATCCGCCAAGCTGGAGGCGCGCAGCTTCGGCAAGCTGGAAAAGGGCCGGGTGCGCCTGGGTGTCATGTGCACCATCGGCCCCACCCGCCTGGTGGGCTTCCTGAAGCGCTTCCGCGCCGCCCTGCCCTCGGTGGAGGTGGCGCTGCGTGACGCGCCGGGGCGGGAGGTGCTGGCCCTGCTGATGGAGGGGGAGCTGGACTGCGCCCTGCTGGGCATCCCCAACCTGCCGGACCGGGTGGAGGCGCGTCCCCTGTACCGTGAGCGCTATACCGTCGCCTTCGCCCCCGGCCACCGGTTCGAGGCCATGGACGTGGTGCCGCTGAAGGAACTGGACCAGGAGGACTACCTGAACCGGGTGAACTGCGAATATCCGCAGCACTTCGACACCCTGGGCATCCCCGACCCCGCCGACGTCCGCGTCTGTTATGAAAGCGAGCGGGAGGACTGGATCCAGGCCATGATCCTGGCCGGTCTGGGCTGCGCCGTCATGCCGGAGTTCCTGCCCATGCTGCCCGGCATCGCCACCCGCCCCCTGATCGAGCCCGAGTTGTCCCGCACCGTCAGCCTGGCCAGCGTGGCCGGCCGCCGCCACTCCCCCGCCTTGCGCGAATTCATGGCCCTGGCCCGGCGGTATGAATGGGGCGCCCCTGTGGAGACGGCCGCCGCGTAAATCCTTCCCGTGGCCCCTTGTTCTGTATATTGTATCCAATTATCAGCGCCGCCTAAGAGGGCTGGCATGGAACATGGCGGCAAGGGGTCCTGAAATCATGACGCACATCAACAAGCCGGTGGCCGAAGCCGCCACAGGTCCGCGCCGGCGTGACGTCATGCTGGCCGCCGGTGGCGTCGCGGCGGGCGCCATGCTGGCGGGGCCGGCGCAGGCCGTGGCGGGCACGGCCAGGACGGCCGCGCAGGCCTTCACCCTGGCCTTCAACGGCGCGGGCCTGACCAGCCTGCGCGCCGCCGGCGACAGCTTCGATACCGATTACCTGGAGCCGGGCCAGGCGCTGGGGCATGTCACCCTGGCCTACCGCCCCCTGGCCGACCACCGCGACGGCGCCGCCCCCTGGCGCACCGTCAGCACCCGGGATTTGACGCCCACCCGGCTGGAGCAGCCCGACGCCCAGGGCCGGGTGGCGGTGTATGAGATCGCGGACGGGGCCGGGCCGGCGCTGGGCCTGGTCGTCCGCCTTGGCGTGGAGAATGGCGCGCTGAGCTGGCAGGTGGCGTTGACCAACCAATCAGGAGCGCCGTTGGAGATCGGGGACCTGGTCCTGCCCCTGCCCTTCCATACCGAGTTCAAGGCCAAGCAGCCGGCCACGTCCACCGTGCTGAAGCACAGCTTCATCTCTGGCCACGGCTCCTTCCTGTTCTGGATGCGGTCCAACAGCGTGGGGCCCTACCTGGTCATGACCCCGGAACGGAAGACACAGTTCGAGTACTGGGAGCCCCGCCAGGGCGCCAAGCAGGACAGCGACAGTCCCGATCATGCCTATCGTCCCTATGGCGTCTTCATCCACGCCGCCGCCACGGGTGAGGCGATGCGCGCGGCCGGCGGACGCTGGCGCCAGCCGCTGACCAGCCTGACATTGAAGCCCGGCGACACCCGTCGCTTCGGCGCCCGCTTCACCTGGGCAGCCGACTATGACGGCGTGCGCGACACCCTGGTGGCCCAGGGCGGGATCGATGTGGAGGTGGCGCAAGGCATGACCCTGCCCACCGACCTGCCCGGCCGCATCGCGCTGCGCACCCAGGACAGCATCGTCGCGGTGGAGGCTGAGTATCCGGACCAGACCACCATCCGGGACCTGGGCACCCGCAACGGCCGCCGTATCTATGAGCTGCGCTTCCGCCGCCTGGGCGAGAACCTGGTCACCATCCGCCACGGCGCCAAAGGGAGCGGTCAACGCACCACCCGGCTGGAGTTCTTCGCGACCGAGCCGGTGGAAACCCTGGTCAAGAAGCGCGCCGCCTTCATCGCCGCGCACCAGCACCGCGACCCGGCCAAGTGGTACGATGGCCTGCTGGCGGAATGGAACATGGAGACCCAGACCCTGCTGGGCCCCGACAACTACGACCGCATCACCGGCTGGCGCATCTATGAGGTCACCTGTGACGACCCGGGCCTGAGCAAACCGGCCTACCTCGCCAGCAAGAACGCCGAGCATCCGGTGCAGGCGGAGGTTTCGGCGCTTGACTATTACGTGGAGCATTTCGTCTGGGGCGGGCTGCAACGCACGACGGAGGAGGAGGACAGCTACGCCCTCTATGGCATTCCCGACTGGAAGAAGAACCGCGACAGCGCCGACCCCGGCCCCAAGGGGCGCAAGCACTATTGGCGGCCCTACGACTACCCGCACATCATCGCGATGTATCTGGGCCTGTACCGCGTCGCCACCCGCCATCCGGCCATCACCACCCGGCTGGATGCCGCCACATACCTGGAGCGCGCCTTCGGCACCGCGCGCGCCCTGTTCACCATCCCGATGAAGATCGCGGAATGGAGCGCGTATGAGACCGGCTTCTACAACGAGGTGGTGATCCCCGAGCTGATCGACGCCCTGGACGCCGCCGGAGAGAGCGCCAAGGCGGCGGAACTGCGCGGCCACTGGGTGCGCAAGGTCGACTTCTTCGTCAACGGCAAGCCCGACCTGTTCGGGTCGGAATATCCCTTCGATTCAACCGGCTTCGAATCCACCCAGGCCATGGCCCGCTATGCCCTGGACCATGCCGGCCAGCCGGGCTTTCCTGTCACCAGCCGGGCGGCCGCCAAGCGCTTCGCCGACGCGCAGATCGCCGCCAACCTGTTCTGTCGCGGCGTCATCGAGCCCACCTATTATTACCTGGGCAGCGACTACCGCGCCGCCGGCGGCGACGCCTTCACCCTGACCTACATGGCGCAGATGGGTGGCTGGGCCCTGCTGGACCATGCGCTGAACGACGCCGATGATCCCCGCCCCCTCCTGCGCCTGGCCTGGACCTCCTACCTCAGCGCCTGGGCCCTGGTGAACAGCGGCACGGCGGAAAGCGGCCACGGCTACTGGTACCCGGGGGCCGCCAATGACGGCGCGTCCGGCGGCGGGTTCGAGCCCTCGTCCCATGGCACCACCTGGCTGGGCCAGCCCCACCACCGGGGCAGCTGGTACTATTCCAGCGAAAGCGACCTGGGCTTCTGCGGCGCCCTGCGCATGGCCGCCACCCTGGTCAGCGACGACCCCGTGTTCGGCCGCTTCTGCTTCGGCGGCACGCTGACCGAGGAGGGCGGCTGGCTGAGGATCACGCCCCGCGACGGCGTCCGCCGCCGCCTGCACGCCCGCCTGCAACACGCCCGCCTGGCCCGCCAGCGCCTGGACCTGGAGGTGCAGGGCGCCCGCTTCGCCCCCAGCGACAGCATCGCCTGGCATCCCACCGACGCGCGCCTGCGCCTGACCCTGGACGGCGAGGCCCAGCGCCAGCCCCCCAGCCTGCGCCTGCGCGGCCTGCCCAAGGGCCGCTACCGGGTGACGGGGGGCGGCGTGCTGATGGTGACCGGTGAGGCGCCATGGGTGACGGTGGCGCTGCCGGCGGGGGTGCGGGAGGTGGCGGTGGAGCGAGTGTGAAGCGTGGCTTGCCTTAAATTCGCCTTCACGCGGCATCATGAACGCGCGAGAGTTGCGTGTTCATGATGCCTTTCTCGGAGGACGAATTGGGTGGCCTGCGACAAACAAACATAGACACCTCCGCAGATGCATGCCGCACAGTTCTTCGCCATTTCCTGGCCGTCGCGGCCTTCCTCCTGCCAACGGCCACGGCCTGTGCCCAACCCTCACTGAGCGGCGCGGAACAGGCCTGTGCCCTTCTTCATGACCGCTATCAATTAGAATGCGCGAAAGACAATTTCCTGCTGGAACGGAACAACGTGCCATTCCTGGACAGGACCGGCGCGCAGGATCGCGATGGGTTCTTCGCCAACGTGGCGAACGGCATCACCGTCATGGGCGATATGGGCATGCCCGCCTCCGCCCCAGTCTTGGTTTTCCCCGATGGCGCCGCCATCCCCTTATATGCCCTCGACTTTGTCGCGAAGCACAAAGTCCATGCAGTGGAGGACGACTATGGTGAAGGCTCGCCGATCTGGAAGACCCATCTGGGCGTGCTCGGGATGGAGGGCGATGACACCTGTTATATCTTTCCCAGCGCTCTGGGGAAAGGCATTGCCGAATACTGCATTCCAACGAAGGACTTCCGGGATTGGCGTAGCGTGACCGCCGACGCCCCGGCGGATGGGGCGGCCACTGCATTCGATGACGCATCGCTGACGGGGATCAGCGTCAGCGACATTCTGGTCGGGAAAGGCACCCTGATCGCCCTGCACCATCCCTCATTTCGGCGGTTGGGCGTCACCGTGACCACCGACGGGGACAGGCGGATTGTCAAGGTCGCACGGAATATGCGGCCTTCTTCCAGTGATACTATTGGGCTTTCCATCAAATCCCCCGGGTCGTTCATCATCGATTTCGAAATTGATGCCAAACAGGAAGAATATATTTTAGACGTGACCGACCAGGAAATTCAAATTCGGCCAAATAACGGCGTCCACCGGCGTTTCTATTCATTGCATTGGCAGCGTCAGCATCGATACACATCCACATCCATGTCGATTTATTGCGCAGGCACGGACGCCGCCGCAGCGGACCGGTGCCGTGTGTTTTCACCCATCGCTGGCAAGTTCGGCGCCCTTAAATCGGAAAACGCCGCCGGCTACTTTACCCACGCCGGGTGGAACGCTGTGCCCAGCTTCGTCGCCACCTATGAGATTCCACCCGGCAGCGATGTGGATGCGCTGAAGGCGGCCTTGCAAGCCGCCCTGCCCGATACGGATGATGGCGTCACCTACAGGTTTTTCATTGAATGGAAGGGGCCGGCGGGCATGGGGTATTGCAACCACCGCCAGTGCGGACCGCTTTCCGAGGAAATCGCCAATACGCCGGTGAATTAGGTCGCCCCTTTGCCCATGCCCTGTCTGGTGCGATAGAAGACAGGTGCGATGCTCAACAACCAGCCGGCTCCTATGACCCGCCTCGACACATTCTGCAAAATCGCCCTGTGGGTGCTGGGCTTCCTGCTGATCGTGGGCGGGTGCATGGCCATCTTCCCCGCCCTGTTCCTGACGGTGGTGGCCGCCAACGATACCGCGCAAGGCGGGACGGCGCCGGGCATGGTGTGGCTGCTGATGCCCCTGGCGGTGATGGGCGTGCCGGTGCTGATCCTGCTGTCAGCGCGCAAGTTCCCAGCCCACGTCAAGCACCACGCCCTGGCCATGGTGCTGGCCTGGGCGGGAGCGCTGTACCTGTTCGGGCGGTTCTGGCTGCATCGCTGAGCAGGCGCCAGCCTCAGTCACCGCCGGGATAGTCGCCCCGCTTCACCAGCATCTGGCACAACTGCTTGCCAAACGTGCTCATGAACTCGTTGATCAGCGCCTCGTCGCGCCGATAGAAGGTCCACTGCCCCACGCGGTGGGAGGTCAGCAGGCCGGCGCGTTGCAGGATGGCGAGGTAGGTTGAGACGGTGGACTGTGACAGGGCCGTCTTTTCCAGGATGCGGGTGACGCACACGCCCTTGTCCAGGGGGTAGCCGTCCGGCTGGGCGGCGAAGTGGGTGGCGGGGTCCTTCAGCCACATCAGGATGTCGCGCCGGACCGGATTGGCCAGGGCCTTCAGGATCGCTTCCACATCCATCGCGTCGACACCCCGTGAAACCGGGGAAGGCGGCGGCGCCCTCCCCGGCCCAACAATCACACCACCAGCCGGTCCAGCGACGCGCGGTCGAAGGGGATCACTTGGTCCACGCGGCCGTCGCGGACCTTGATGGCCCAATCGGGATCGCTGAGCAAGACCCGGCCCACGCCCAGCAGGTCGAAATCCCCCCGCGCCAGGGCCTGGGCCGCCTGGTCCACGTCGGTGGGCTTCACCTCGAAGGCGTCGCGGTTGGCGAACATGCCGACCTTGAAGGCGTCGTCCAGGCCGACGCTGCCCACGGCGATGACGGGCTTGCCCGTCAGGCGCTTGGTCCAGGCCGCCAGCGTGTCGGGGGAGCCGTCGAAGGCCGGCTCCCAATAGCGGCGGGTGCTGACGTGGAAGACGTCCACCCCGGCCTCGGCCAGCGGCGTCAGGATGCGGCCCAATTCCTCCGGCGTCTGGGTGATCTTGGCGCCGTAGTCGCCGCCCTTCCACTGGGAAAAGCGGAAGACGATGGGGAAGTCCGGGCTGACGGCGGCGCGCACGGCCCGCACCACCTCCACGGCGAAGCGCACGCGGTTCTCCAGGCTGCCGCCATAGGCGTCGGTGCGCTGGTTGGTCTTTTCCCAGAAGAAGTCGTCGATCAGGTAGCCATGGGCGCCGTGCAGCTCGGCGCCGTCGAAGCCGATGCGCTCCGCATCCGCGGCGGCCTGGGCGAAGGCGGCGATGACGGCGTCGATATCGGCCTGGGTCATGGCCCGCACCACCTCGACCCCGTTGTCCACGATGGCGGAGGGGCCGTAGCCCGGCACCGCCGGGTCCGGCTCCACGCCCGCGCGGCGGGCGACGCCCACATGCCACAGCTGCGGAATGATGCGGCCGCCCGCCTCATGCACGGCGTCCACCACCCGCTTCCAGCCGGCCAGCGCGGCCTCGCCATGGAAGGCCGGGACCTGGGGATAGCCGTTGGCGGCGGGATGGTTGACATAAGTGCCTTCGGTGATCAGCAGGCCGACGCCGCCCCGCACCCGGCGGCGGTAATAGGCCACGACGTCCTCACCCGGAACCCCGCCCGGCGACTTGTTCCGGGTCATGGGCGCCATCACCACCCGGTTGGCCAGGATGTGCCGACCAAAGGCGAAGGGCTGGAACAAGGGGGCGACGGTGGCGTTGACGGGATGAGCCCCGGGCGCCGTGGCCGGAGTCGCGCCGGAAACGGCGCCCGGGGCGGGAATGACGGTGTCCATGGCTATGCCTTGGCTGGTTGGCGGAAGATTGTGACTTCGGTATATCGCGTTTTCTCGATATATCAAGTGCCTGGTTTGCCGCCCTTTTTACCAACGCGAAATGTTGCGGCGCAAACCGACGCCGGACGAACTGTCCTAAACGGTTGATGGCCTATGGTGTGCGTCGGGAAATGCGCTACGCTTTGATGACAGGCTTCACCAAGCCCAAGGAAACCGTAGACGCAGATTGGGTTCATGCGCGCCGACAGGGCGCCCTAACATCAGGAGGACAGCAGGATGGCGGCACCCGTGTCAGCCCGTGCGAGCCTATTGGAAACCGGGCGTAATGATGCGCTGCAGCGGAACCTGATCCCCTGTTTCGACGCCTTCTACGGTGCGGCGCTGACCTTGATCGACGACTGGAACGCCCCCACCCGGCCCCGGGTGCTGGACCTGGGCTCCAACGGCGGCCTGTTCGCCTCCTTCGTGCGCGGCCGCCTGCCCCACGCCCACCTGCATCTGGTGGAAGAGACACCGGCCGCGCTGGAGCAAAGCCGCCGCCGCTTCGCCGGCGACGCCCGCGTCAGCTTCGCGATGGCGGAGTTGGACCAGGCCGACCTGCGCGGCCCCTGGGACCTGATCATCACCAGCCTGGCCATCCACCATCTGGACCACAGCGCCAAGCGCGACCTGTACGGCCGCGTCAACCAGGTGCTGGCCCCTGGCGGCCTGTTCATCAGCGCCGAGCAGGTGGCGGGCCCCACGGCGGAGCTGGAGAGCCAGTATGACCGCCTGTGGCAGGCGGAGGCGGGCGACCTGGGCGTGCCGGCGGTGGAACTGTCCCGCGCCCGCGACCGCCTGCGCCAGGACCACTGCGCCACCCTGGGCGAACAGCTGATGTGGATGGCGGAGGCCGGCCTGGCCGATGTCGATTGCGCCTTCAAGCACTGGCGCTTCGCCGTCATGAGCGCGCGGCATCACTGAGCCGAAACCGGCCACCGGGCGGCTTTGGGTGGCAATCGGCGTCCCAGTCCGTAAAGTGGGACGGTTCGTCGCACCCCGAGCCTAGGTCCCCCGCCCATGATCAAGTCCCTGGTCCGCCACATCCATTACCGGGTGGAGCGTTTCCTCGCCCTGGACAATTGGGGTGAGATCCTGCTGCTGGCCCTGTCGGTGGCGGGGCTGGCCGTGGCCAATTCGGCCTGGGGGCCCGGCTATTTCCATCTGCTGCACGCGCCGCTGGGCGTCGGGCCCGCCACCCTTTCGGTGGAACAGTGGGTGAATGACCTGCTGAT
Organism: Azospirillum sp. B4; assembly: GCF_000333275.1. Lineage (GTDB taxonomy): Bacteria > Pseudomonadota > Alphaproteobacteria > Azospirillales > Azospirillaceae > Nitrospirillum. The sequence continues at coordinate 10,075 of NZ_BACU01000390.1, forward strand.
GGCGCTGTTCTTCCTGCTGGTGGGGCTGGAGATCAAGCGGGAGATGGTGGGCGGCGACCTGTCCACCCCTTCCCAGGTCGCCCTGCCCGGTATCGCGGCGCTGGGTGGTGTGCTTTTCCCGGTGCTGATCTATGTCGCGGTGAACCGGGGCGACGCGGCGGCGCTGACCGGATGGGCCACGCCGGCGGCCACCGACATCGCCTTCGCCCTGGCGGCCTTATCCGCCTTCGGGCGCGGGCTGCCCCGATCCGCCCTCCTGTTCCTGTCGTCGCTGGCCATCTTCGACGACCTGGCGGCCATCCTGATCATCGCCCTGTTCTACAGCGGCGGCCTGTCGTGGCCGGATCTGGGCTGGGCAGCGGTGGCCTTGGTGACGCTGCTGGGCATGAACCGCCTGGGCGTGCGCCGGCTGGCGCCCTATCTGGTGGTGGGGCTGGCCCTGTGGGTGGCGGTGCTGCGCTCCGGCGTGCACGCCACCATGGCGGGCGTGCTGCTGGCGATGACCATCCCGATGGGCAGCGCGGAGGATGAGGCGGCCGGCCGCTCCCCCCTGCACCGGCTGGAGGGCGCCCTGCACCCCGTCGTCTATTTCGGGGTGCTGCCCCTGTTCGGCTTCGCCAACGCCGGTGTCAGCTTCCAGGGCCTGGGCTGGGCCAGCCTGCTGGATCCCGTGCCGCTGGGCATCGCCCTGGGCCTGTTCCTGGGCAAGCAGGTTGGCGTCTTCGCCTTCACGCTGGCGGCGGTGCGGCTGGGCCTGGCCAAGCTGCCGGCGCAGGTGGGCTGGGGCGCGCTTTACGGCATCGCCATGCTGTGCGGCATCGGCTTCACCATGAGCCTGTTCATCGCCGGCCTGGCCTTCCCTGAGGCGGGCGTGGCGGGAGAGGCCAAGCTGGGGGTGTTCGCCGGATCCCTGATATCGGCGCTGGGCGGCGGCTTGTGGCTGCTGGCGGCGCGGCGCCGGGCCTAAAGACTGGCCCCGGCCAGCGCCCCCTGGGCCAGCAGCATGTGCAGCATGCCCTGCAGATCCAGGGCCGGCTCCACCGCCAGGCCGGCGGCGGCGGCATCCGCCAAGGTCTGGCCGTCCAGCAGCGCCTGGATGGCGGCGGCGGCCCCCGGCGGCAGGGAAACGCAGACGATGCCGTCGGCCGGCCTCAGCACCAGCACCTCCTCCTCCCCCGGCATCGGCGGGGGCACGGCCGCCGCCTCATCCTCCTGCGCCTGGCGCCACAGGGGCAGCACATCGTGGCCCAGCCACAGCACCCGGGCAGCGGGGTGGGGTATGAAGCGCAACTGGGCATAATCGCCCGGCGGGAAGGCGGCCAGTCGCTCCGCCGTCAGCGGCGGGGCGTCGGCGGCGAAATAGGCCTCCATCACCGCCCATTCCAGGCGCGCCATGTCGGCCGCCCCGATATCCCGCGCCGCCAGCGCCTGGGGAAAGCCGCCGCCATAAGCCGACAGCTGCGGCCGGTCGGGCGGGCTGTGGCGCGCGAAGTCCAGCGCCGCCACCCGAAAGGCCGGGATGCCCATGAGGCGCAGGGTGACCGGGAAGGCGGCGGCCAGCGCCTCCGCCAGGGACTGTTGCACATTGGCGCGGTAGATCTTCAGCCGCGCCCGGGCCAGGGGGCCGGCGGCCAGGTCGACCCCTCCCCCATCGGCCCCGCTGTCAACCGCCAGCAAGGCCCGCCGCATCTGCGCCTGGAAGGCCTCAAGCATGGCGGGCCACCCCGCCTTCGTCCACCCAACCTTGGGCCACCCTGTCGAGGTGGGCCTGGGCGCGAGCGGCCTCACCCAGCAGCACCGCCAGCGGCGGCACGTCCATGTCCCACTCCACCAGCACCGGCAGCGGGCCGGTGCGGGACAGGACCCCGGTCAGCAGATCCCATACCCCGTCCGACACCACGCTGCCGTGATCGTCGATCAGCACCACGGCGTCGGGCCCGGCGTCCGGCCCCACCCAGGGGGCGAAGGCCTCGCGCCGATGGCCGGCCACGTGGATCTCCCCCACCGCCCATAGGGGGAAGTCCGCCAGGTACCCGGCCGCGTCGAAGCCCAGGTTGTGGGCGCTGACGGCCACGTTGTTCACGTCCAGCAGCAGGCCGCAGCCGGTGCGGGCGGCCAGTTCGGCCAGGAAGCGCGGCTCCGGCATCGCCTCCTCCCCCGGAGGCAGGGTCAGGGGCATGTAGAGGGAGGGGTTTTCCACCAGCAGGCGGCGGCCCAACGCATCCTGGGCCTGGGCCACGTTGGCCGCGACCACGTCCAGCGTTCCCGCCGTCAACGGCAGGGGCAGCAGGTCGTTCAGGTAGGCGCCGCCGGTGCCGGCCCAGGCCAGATGGTCGGACACCTGATCGGGCTGCAACCGGTCGTACAGGCGGCGCAGGTTGGCCAGGTGTGCCGAATCGAGGCCGCCAGCGGCCCCCAACGACAGGCCGACCCCGTGGCAGGATAGGGGATAGTCGCGCCGGATGGCCTCCAGCCCCGCCAGGCGCGGGCCCCCCGCCACCAGATAGGTTTCGCTGTGCACCTCCAGCCAGGCGACGTCCGGGCGGTCGTCGGCCAGGAAGGCCGGCACATGCGGATGGCGCAGGCCGATGCCGGCCCGGCGGGGCAGGGTCACCACGGATGGGACGGCCGGGCGAGCGGCGACGGTGTCCATGGGGCCGCCAGTCAGCCCCCGGGGGCCTGGCCAGGGGCCTTGGGCGCCTTGCCCACGCCCTTGAAGGGCTTCAGCTTGCCGCCCTGCGTCCGGCAGGTGCCCTTTTTCACATCCAGGAATTCCTGGCCGTCATAGTCGACCTTGGACAGGGCGCCGCAATCATGGGTGCCGGCGGCCGACGCGCACGAATTCTCCCCCGCCTTGGCGATGCCGTAGCACTTCTCCATGCCCTTGGGCGCCGGCCCGTCGTGCGCGCGGGCGGTGGCGCCGGCGACGTTCAGCGCGGCCAGGGCGCCGGCCAGGGCCAGGGCGGCCTTCAAGGCGGGGGTTCTATCGGTCATCAGGCCATCCTTTAGGCAGAGGTCGGGCGCCATCGCGCGCCCCGGGGAATCCCACCGGCAGGGTGAGCAGGCCAGACCCTACGCCCTTTGCCGCCAGGGCAAAACCCCTGGAGTATGTGTGAAATCGTCCCATGCGCCCGGCGATTGGTGCGGCAAATGGAACAATGATTCCCAGATGACCTTGATTGTGGGCCCGCCGCCGGCGACTTAGATTATGCCCGTACCGTCCGCCGCCGCCCTCAGACGGGTGGCGGTTGGCCTTCCCTTTCCCCTCCCGGCCATTCGGCCCGCTTTCCACGCCAAGGAATAAAACCATGAAGCGCATTCCCGCCCTGATGCTGGCCGCCGCCCTGCTCGCCGCCGCCCCCGCCACCGCCCTGGCCCAGGCGACCACGGACCTGACCAAGGTCGAAGGTGGCCATTTCACCCTGGACAAGAGCCACGCCAAGGTGGTGTTCGCCATCACCCACTTCGGCTTCTCCACCTACTACGGCGCTTTCCCGGACCTGGAAGGGACCCTGGACTTCGATCCCAAGGCCCCGGCCAAGAGCAAGCTGGACGTGACCATCAACGTGAAGGGCCTGTCCACCGCCAACCCGAAGCTGGATGAGCACCTGAACAGCGCTGACTTCTTCGACACGGCGAAGTTCCCGACCGCCACCTTCAAGGCCACCAAGATCGAAGTGACCGGCGCCACCACCGGCAAGATCATCGGTGACCTGACCCTGCACGGCGTGACCAAGCCCGTGACCCTGGACGCCACCTTCCACGGCGGCGGCGCCAACCCGATGACCAAGGCCTATGTCGTCGGCTTCGACGCCAAGACCCAGGTGAAGCGGTCGGAGTTCGGCGTGGACAAGTACGTGCCGTACGTGAGCGACGAGGTCGAGCTGCTGATCAGCGGTGAGTTCGACCGCGCCCAGTAATCAGTATAAAGTGGTTGAGTATCCATGACTGAAGGGGGAAGCCGGACCATGACCGTCTCGGCGCGTTACATCTCGGCGCGTTACAATGGTGTGGCCATCCTGGTCCACTGGCTGACCGTCATCGCCATCATCGGCCTGTTGATCATGGGCTGGACGATGACGTCGCTGCCGCCCGGCTCCCCCGACCAGTTCAAGCTGTTCCAGTTGCACAAGTCGGTGGGCATCACCGTGCTGGCCCTGACCCTGTTCCGGGCGGCCTGGCGCGTGGCCCACCGGCCGCCGCCCCTCCCGGCCCACATGCCGGTGTGGGAGAAGGCGGCCGCCCACCTGGGCCATCTGGGGCTGTACGCCCTGCTGCTGGGCATGCCCCTGACCGGCTGGGCCGTCGTCTCCACCTCCAAATTCAACATCCCAACCGTGCTGTACGGCCTCATCCCCTTCCCCCACATGCCCGTGCTGGCCGACCTGGAGAACAAGGCGCCTATCAACGACGTGGTGTCGGAGGCGCATGAGCTGGCCGCCTGGATCCTGGTGGCCCTGGTCGTGGTCCACGCCCTGGCGGCGCTGCGCCACCACTTCCTGGCGAAGGACGACGTGCTGCTGCGCATGGTCCCCCGCTTCGGCCGCCGGGCCTGAGCCCCGGCCCCCTTCCTGATAGAGGATGATCCCATGAAGTTCCTCGCCCCCTTCGCGGCCGCCACCCTGGGCGCCCTGCTGCTGGCCGGTCCGGCCTCGGCCGCCAGTTGGACCGTGGACACCGCCCACAGCAAGCTGGGCTTCACCGGCAGCCAGAGCGGCGCCGCCTTCAGCGGGACCTTCACCCGCTGGGACGCGGCCATCGACTTCGACCCCGCCAACCCCGCCACCGGCCACGCCACCGTCACCATCGACATGGCCAGCGCCAAGACCGGCGACGTGCAGAAGGACCAGTCCCTGCCCGAGGCCGACTGGTTCAGCATCAAGGCCTTCCCCAAGGCGGTGTTCGAGGCCACGACCTTCAAGTCCAAGGGCGGCAACCAGTATGAGGCCGTGGGCACCCTGACCATCCGCGGCATCAAGAAGGACGTCGTCCTGCCCTTCACCCTGGACGTGGCCGGCGGCAAGGCCCACGCGGTGGGCAAGCTGGACCTGGTGCGCACCGACTATGGCGTCGGCCAGGGCGCCTGGGGCGACGGCAAGATGGTGGCGCTGAACGTCGGCGTCACCGTTGACCTGACCGCGACGACCAAGTAAGCGCCAGGCCACCCATCCGACCCGGTAAGCGGCCCCGGCGCCACGGCGTCCGGGGCCGTTCCGTTTACAACGTATGCTACGCGGGGTCGCAGACGCCGCCACGTCCGCGTGGATTACCATCCGGGACCCTCACACCGTACCGGAGCGTCCCATGATCCCGCGCCTGCCCATCCTGGCCGCCGCCCTGCTGGTGTCCACCCCCGCGGCCGCCGCCTCCTGGGCGGTGGACCAAGCCCAGAGCCAGCTGGGATTCATCGGCCACCAAAGCGGCAAGGAATTCACCGGCCGCTTCGCCCGCTGGGACGCCGCCATCGACTTCGACCCGGCCGACCCCGCCACCGGCCACGCCCGCGTGACCATCGCCATGGGCAGCGCCACCATCGGCGAGGCGGAAAAGGACGAGGCCCTGCCGGGCGCGGACTGGTTCAATGTCCAGGCCTTCCCCGAGGCCGTGTTCGAGGCCACGACCTTCAGCGCCGCCGGGGACGGCCGGTATGAGGCGCGGGGGACCCTGACCATCCGGGGCATCCGGAAAGACGTCACCCTGCCCTTCACGTTGGAGATGACCGATGGCAAGGCCCACGCCGTGGGCAAGCTGGACCTGGTGCGCACCGACTATGACGTCGGCGGCCACGGCCTGTTCAGCAAGGGCCGGTCGGTGGATCTGGATGTGGCGGTGACGATGGACCTGGTGGCCACGGCACGGCCCTGACGGGGACCCACCAAAGGGTAGGCGGGCCGGGCGCATTGGGGGAGTGCCCCCCGACGCCATGATGCAGCGCAAAGACTCACGTCCTTTCATCGGGTTATCTTTTTCCAGACGGACCCATTGTTGAGGAGACCCCGCCCGATGCGCGCCCATGACGTGATGACTGATGATGTGTTGACCGTGGCGCCCGATACGCCGGTCAGCCGCATCGCGGCACTGTTGCTGGACCGCGGCGTCAGCGCCGCCCCCGTGGTGGACAGCCACGGCGGCGTCATCGGCATGGTCAGCGAAGGCGACTTGATCGACCGGGAGGAGGCCCGCGCGGCCAGCGAGGCCCGGCGCGACTGGTGGCTGGCCTTGGTGGCGGAGGGCGAGCAATTACCCCCCGGCTACCTGTCGGACGCCCAGAAGCGGGAGCGCACCGCCCGCGACGTCATGGCCGCCCCCGTCATCACCGTGGACATCAACACCGATACGGCCGACATCGCCCGCCTGCTGATCACCCACGGCATCAAGCGGGTACCGGTGGTGCTGGACGGGTCGCTGGTGGGTATCGTGTCGCGCGCCGACCTGCTGAGGGTGCTGGCGGCCGAGCCGGCGGAGAAGACCGAACCGGCGCACCGCCCGGGGCTGTTCCAGCGGTGGGAGAAGAAGGCGCCGGCCCCGGAGGCCAGGCCGGCACCGGCGCATGAGCCGCTGTTCAGCGCCGCCGACTTCCGCCACCTGGTGGGCAGCTTCCACGACGACAACGCCCGCCAGCTGGCCAACCAGCGCAAGGAGGCGCTGGCCCGCCGGCAGGAGAAGGTGCAGGCGCTGATCGACCACCACGTGGCCGACCATGGCTGGCACAAGCTGTTGGAAGGAGCGCACGACGCCGCCGCGCGCGGGGAGAAGGAGTTCCAGTTGCTGCGCTTCCCGGCGGAGCTGTGCAGCGACGGCGCCCGCGCCATCAACGCCCCGGAACCGGATTGGCCCCGCACCCTGCGCGGCGAGGCGGCGGAAATCTACCAGCGCTGGAAGCACGAGCTGCAGCCGGCGGGCTTCAGCCTGACCGCCCGCGTCCTGGACTTCCCCAACGGCTTCCCCGGCGACGTCGGCCTGTTCCTGGTGTGGGGCGACGGGGATGAGTGAAGTGAGATCCACACAGGATAATAAGGAATTCGCCCACCTGAAAGCCGCTGTCACGGAGGCCGACGCGGATCTTCGCGCCGTTTCGCACGAAGAGATGCGGGTATGGCTCGAAGGCCTGGCCAGCGGCGATTTCGAGGCGCCGCCGCCAGTGGCGCGTCATCTATAGGGAAACGGAATGGAAGAGCGCCGATGCCGGGGTCGGCGCCCTTTGATTATCCCATGTTCAGATGTTCGACGTATCCCGCACCGCGCCGCGTGAGGCGGAGGTGGCGAAGTAGGCGTAGGCCTTGAGCGCGCCGGAAACCTGGCGGTCGCGGCTGACGGGCTTCCAGGCTTTCGCGCCCTTGGCCTTCATGGCGTCACGGCGACGCTCCAGTTCCGTATCCGCCACGTCCAGGTGGATGGAGCGGTTGGGGATGTCGATGACGATGCGGTCCCCTTCCTCCACCAGGCCGATGGTTCCGCCCTCCGCCGCCTCGGGCGAGACGTGGCCGATGGACAGGCCGGAACTGCCACCGGAGAAGCGGCCATCGGTCACCAGGGCGCAGACCTTGCCCAGGCCCTTGGACTTCAGATAGCTGGTTGGGTAGAGCATCTCCTGCATGCCGGGGCCGCCGCGCGGGCCTTCGTAGCGGATCAGCACGACATCGCCCGCCGCGACGCGGTTGCCCAGGATGGCCGACACCGCGTCGTCCTGGCTTTCGAACACGCGGGCCTTGCCGGTGAAGGTCAGGGCCGCCGGGTCCACGCCGGCCGTCTTCACGATGCAGCCGTCCACCGCCAGGTTGCCGTACAGCACGGCCAAGCCGCCGTCCTGGCTGAAGGCGTGCTCCTTGTTGCGGATGACGCCGTTCACCCGGTCGCGGTCCAGGCTGGTGTAGCGCGACGCCTGGCTGAAGGCCTGGGTGGTGCGCACGCCGCCGGGGGCGGCGGCGTAGAACTCGGCGATGTCGGCGTCGTTGGCGCGGGTGATGTCCCAGCGGTCCACGGCGGCGCCGATGGTGGCGGCATGCACGGTGGGCACGTCGCGGTGCAGCAGGCCAGCGCGGTCCAGTTCACCCAGGATGCCCATGATGCCGCCGGCGCGGTGCACGTCCTCGATATGCACGGTGGCGGAGGACGGCGCCACCTTGCACAGGTGGGGCACGCGGCGCGACATGCGGTCGATGTCGGCCATGGTGAAGTCCACCCCGCCCTCATACGCCGCCGCCAGCAGGTGCAGCACCGTGTTGGTGGACCCACCCATGGCGATGTCCAGCGCGATGGCGTTCTCAAAGCTCTCGAACGTGGCGATGGAGCGCGGCAGGACGCTGGCGTCGTCGTTCTCATACCAGCGCCTGGCGATCTCCACCGCCGTGCGGCCGGCCCGCAGGAAAAGGGCCTTGCGGTCAGCGTGGGTGGCCAGCACCGTGCCGTTGCCGGGCAGGCCCAGGCCCAGCGCCTCCACCAGGCAGTTCATGGAATTGGCGGTGAACATGCCGGAGCAGGAGCCGCAGGTGGGGCAGGCGTTCTGTTCCAGCGCCTGGACCTCGGCGTCGCTGACCCGGTCATCGGCGGCGGCCACCATGGCGTCGATCAGGTCGACGGAGCGGATCTCGCCGTGCACCGGGGCCTTGCCGGCCTCCATCGGGCCGCCGGAGACGAACACGGTGGGGATGTTGAGGCGCAGGGCCGCCATCAGCATGCCGGGAGTGATCTTGTCGCAGTTGGAGATGCACACCAGCGCGTCGGCGCAGTGGGCGTTGACCATGTACTCCACCGCGTCGGCGATGACCTCGCGCGAGGGCAGGCTGTACAGCATGCCGGCATGGCCCATGGCGATGCCGTCGTCCACCGCGATGGTGTTGAATTCCTTGGCCACGCCGCCGGCGGCCACCACCTCGCCCGCCACCAGCTGACCCAGGTCCTTCAGGTGCACGTGGCCGGGCACGAACTGGGTGAAGGAATTGGCGATGGCGACGATGGGCTTGCCGAAATCGGCATCCGTCATACCGGTGGCGCGCCACAGGCCGCGGGCGCCGGCCATGTTGCGGCCATGGGTGGTGGTACGGGAGCGAAGCTGGGGCACGGAACCAGATCCTGAAAGATTGTTACCTGACTAGGGCCAATTTCTAAAACTATCTGGCCCGGGAGGCAACCTTTCCAGTAGGCCGCGATGCGCCCGGCGGGCATGCCAGCAGCGCGGGATAGGAAGCCGCCCCCCATCTATACCCGGGACACCAGCCCCCGCACGCGGTTGATGTTGATGGCGGCACGGTAAGGCCGGCCGTCAGCGCCCAGGCGCGCGCCCGGTGCCAGGCGAAGGATATCGCGGTGGTAGAAGTCGATGCCAGCGTAGGGATCACCCAGGAAGGCCACCCGGCCCCGGTCCAGCACCAGCAGGCTGTCGCACGCCTCCTCCAGCAGGGCGCTGGTGTGGCTGATGATCAGCACAGTGCGCCCCTCGCCGCACAGCTGCTTGATGCGGCGACGGCATTTATCCTGGAACTGTTCATCCCCCACCGCCAGGATCTCGTCCAGCAGCAGCACCTCATTGCGGATATGGGCGGAGACGGCGAAGGCCAGGCGCATGTACATGCCGATGGAATAATGCTTCACCGGCGTGTTCAGGAAATCGGCGATTTCAGCGAAGTCGATGATGGCGTCCACCGCCTCGCGCGCCTCGGCCTGCGTCATCCCGAGGATGGCGCCGCTGAAGTCGATGTTCTCCCGTCCCGTCAGCTCGGGATGGAAGCCGGAGCCTATCTCCAGCAGGGCGCCCACCCGGCCGCGCACCCGCGCCTCGCCCTTGGTGGGCGCGGTGATGCGCGACAGGATGCGCATCAGCGTGGTCTTGCCGGAACCGTTGCGCCCGATGATGCCCATCACCCCGCCCTGGGGCACGGTGAAACTGACGTCATCCAAGGCCCAGAAGCCGGCGGCCCCATCGGCGGGCGCCCGTCGGCCGGCCAGCAAGTCATAGATCATGCCACCGCGCCCACCGCCATAGCGCTTGGACAGGTGTCGCACCTCCACCGCCGGCGCGCGATCAAACGTATACAGGGTCATGGGTGGGTTCCTTCAGATCAGGTCGGCCATCGCGGGCTCCGTCCTCCGCACCAGGCGCAGGCCCAGGAACAGCAGGCCGACGGCCAGCGCCACGGACAGCGCGGCCGGCAGAGCATCGGGCGCCGCGGTGCCCAGCAGGGCGCCGCGCGCGCCCTCGATCACCGTCACCATGGGGTTCAAACGGTAGAGCGTGCCCAGCGCGCCGGGGATCATATGGGCGGGATAGATCACGGGGGCGGCCACCATCAGCACCTGGGTGGTCAGCGGCAGCAGGTGGCCCACGTCACGGAAGCGCAGCACCAGGGCCGACAGGAACAGGGCGGCCCCCGCCCCGGTGACGAACAGCAGCGCCAACGGGCCCGCCAGCAACAGCCACCGCGCCTGGGGCCAGATGCCGAACGCCGCCAGCAGCCCGACCAGACAGGCCAGTCCCGCCACCACATCCACCGCCGCCACCATCAGGGAGGCCATGGGCATGTGCACGCGGGGGAAGTAGACCTTGGTGACGAAATGGGCTTGGTGGAGGATGCTGGCGCTGGCGTCCGTCAGCGCGCGGGAAAAGAACTGCCACAGCACCAGGCCCGTGAACGCGAACACGGGATAAGGGACGTCACCCCCCGTGGGCACGCCCAGCAGATGGCCGAAAACGCCCCAGTACACCAGCATCAGCAACAACGGTTGCAGGATGGCCCATCCTGCGCCCAGCCAGGTCTGACGATAGCGCGCCTTCAGGCTGCGCCGGGCCAGCATCAGGGCGATGCGGCGTGTGCGCCAAGCCTCCACCAGCCAGGGAAGCAAGCCAGCGCCCGCCGGGGTTATGAGGGTGACGTCCGCTGGCGATGCGCCGCGAAAGGGGGCCGGACTCATGCAGCTCCCCCGCACTCCCGCAGAGTCATACGCGCGACCGCCGGCTTGGGGCGATCGCAATCCGCGACAAATATGCCTTTCGACATGGGCGACCCTAGACTTTCGGTGAAGGACGCAGATATGCCCTATCACTGCCGCGTGGGCCGAATCCTGTCGCGTGGAACAAAGGCGTCAGTCAGGTGCCCCAGGAAGCGGGAACGCCCTCCTGATGTCCATCGGCATAGGTCGCCCGGCCCATCGCACATCATGGCCAGCCGGGCGACCGTGCCGGAACCGGTGCGCGCCCGGCTGGACACCAGCCTGGCCGCCATGACGGCGGACGGATGGATGGCCCCCGCAGGCGCCGGCGCCGCGCTGACGCTGACACCCGATCAGTGGAGTGGACCGTGGTCCAGAACCGCGACCAGCCGATCCAACCCTTCCCCTGTGCCGGTCTGGCGCTGCCGTCCCGCCGCCTCGCCCCCCGACAGGATCGCCACCTGCTCCGTGAACGTCGCCCTGGTGCCACCCGCCAGGGCCGTCAGCGTTATGGTGACCAGCGAGGCGGACAGGCGGGTGCCGCCGAAGCTCATCTCATAGGCGTAGATGATGCGCTGGCCGGGCACGATGTCCAGGTAGTGGGCGTGGAAGGTCAGTTCCTGGCCGTCGGGCGTGCGCCACCGCTTCACCTCCAGGCCACCCACCCGGAAGTCGAAACCGTCCTCCAGCACCTGCCAATCGGCATGGCAGCTGGTCCACCGGGCCTTCAGGTCGGCCTCTGACCAGAACCGGAAGGCATGCCTGGGGCTGGCCGCCAGATCCCGTTCGACGACGAAGCTGGTGTGCACGATCGGGTCGTTCCCGGCAATTCGTGGCGCTGTCATTCCTGGCTATCCTCCGGTATGTCGGCAAGGGCGGCGGCCAGCCGGTCGAAGGCCGCGTTCACCGCGGCCTGGCGTTGGGCCACCCACTCATTGATCGGGCTGAACGCGCCCGGGCTGATGGCGTAGATCCGCTCCCGCCCCATCTTGCGCGAGGCGACCAGCCCGCCGTCCTCCAGCACCCGCAAATGCTTGAGCGCCGAGGGCAGCCGCATGCCGATGGGTTCGGCCAATTCCTTGACGGAGGCAGGGCGGGCGCACAGCCGTTCCACCATCGCCCGGCGGCCGGGATCGGCCAGGGCCGTGAAGATGAGGTCAAGCGCGCCCACGTCCAATTAGGTCACCTCGCGAGCGGCGAGGCCTTGCCGGCCCGCCCAACAGTTTCCGTTGATAGAAACTATTGGGCGGTCGTCCGCTTGTCAATGACAGTTTCCGTCATCGGAAACTGTTGCGGCCGAAGTGATCAGTGCGCGCCGCCGGCATCCGCCCCGGCGCCCGCCTTCCTCAGGAACAGGATGGCGACGGCCGACAGGGCCATGGCGCTGCCCAACAGGAAGAAGGCGTCGCTGTAGGCCATCAGCCAGGCCTGGGTACGGATGCCGCTGTCGACCTCCGCCACCGCCTGGCGCCAGGCGGTGATGGCGTCGGGCACGCCATGGGCCAGGAACTTCTGCTGCAGGGCGGCCAGGTGCTGGCGGGTGCTTTCGCCGAACAGGCTGACCTGGCCGGTCATGACATTGGAATGGAACTGTTCCCGCTTGGTCAGCCAGGTCTGGGTCAGCGCGATGCCCACGGCACCGCCCAGGTTGCGCATCATGTTGAACAGGCCGGAGGCGGAGCCCGCGTTCTCCTTCTCGATGCCGCCGGTGGCCAGCACCGACAACGGCGTCATGACCAGGGCCTGGCCGAAGGCGCGAACGATGTTGGGCCAGAACAGCTGGTCGGACGCGCTGCCCAGCCACAGGTGGATGTTCATGAAGTTGCTGCCGGCGAAGACCGCCGCCCCCACCAGCGCCAGCCAGCGGGCGTCGAACCGCTTCATCAGCAGGGGCACCAGCGGGATCAGCACCAGCTGCGGCAGCCCGACCCAGGCCATGACGGAACCGATCTGCTGCGCGTTGTAGCCCTGGATTTGACCTAGGTAACGCGGCAGCAGGTAGGAGGAGGCGTAGAGCACCACGCCCAGCAGCACGTTGGCGACGATGCCCAGCCCGAAATTACGCCGCGCCAGCAGGCGCAGGTTCAACAACGGCTTCTGCACCCTCAGCTCGATGACCAGGAAGGCCGCCAGCGCCACGGCGGCGATGACCGCCAGGCGCACGATGTAGGGGGAGCCGAACCAGTCGTCCTTGTTGCCTTCCTCCAGCACCGTCTGCAGGCAGGCCAGGCCCACGGCCATGGTGGCGATGCCCCACCAGTCGCCCTGGCGCAGCAGCGACAGGCGCAGGGGCGCCCGCTCCAGCGAGGCCCACAGGGCCGCCACCATGAACACGCCCGGCACCAGGTTGATGTAGAAGATGTATTTCCAGCCGTAGGTCTCGGTCAGGTAACCGCCGATGGTGGGCCCGATGGCCGGGGCGAAGGTGGCGGTCAGCGCGAACAGCGCCAGGCCCAGCGGATGCCGCGACTTGGGCAGCAGGGTGATGATCAGGGTGAAGGCCATGGGAATCAGCACACCGCCGCAGAAGCCCTGGATGGCGCGCAGCACGATCATCTGTTCCAGGTTCTGCGCGAAGGCGCAGGCGACGGAGAAAACCAGGAACAGGACGGTGTTGGTGATCAGGTAGCGGCGCACGCTGAACACCTGGCTCATGAAACCGGACAGCGGGATGACGATGATCTCGCCGATCAGATAGGCGGTGGCGATCCACCCGCCGTCATCCACGCCGGCACCGATGCCGCCCTGGATGTCGGCCAGCGAGGCGTTGACGATCTGGATGTTCAGCACCGCCATGAAGGCGCCCAGCACCGACCCCAGCACCGCCAGCCAGGTCATGAAGGGCACATGGTCGGTCGATGCGGGGGAAGCGGCCCGGCTTCCGTCATGGGAAATCCCATGGGGGGAAGCCAGGCCGCTCGCCGGCGGCAGGGTGCGGGGGAGGTTGCCGCCGGCGGTGGGGGAATTGTCGAAGGGAGCCATGGCGAAGGCGCCTTAATGCTGTGCGGGGGCCCCTGGCCTGGCGGGCCACAGGGCGAAGGCCCTTAACGGGCCATGGGATAGAGGCCGGTGGTGCTGGTCGCCAGCTGCGGCGCCTGGGGGCTACGAACCGGCTGGGTCCGTGTGTCGATCACCGGCTCGGCCGACATGCCGGGGCGCAGCAGGCCCGCCAACGGCTGGCCCTGGTCCAGCACGATCTTGATGGGGATGCGCTGCACGATCTTGGTGAAGTTGCCGGTGGCGTTGTCCGGCGGCAGCAAGGCGAAGCTGGTGCCGCTGGCGGGCGACAGGCTGTCCACCCGGCCCTTCAGGGTGGTGCCAGGAAAGCTGTCGACCGTCACCCGCACCGGCTGGCCCGGACGCACCCCGGTCAGCTGGGTCTCCTTGAAATTGGCCAGGACATAGACCTGGGACAGGGGCACCACGGCCATCAGCTGCGTACCGGCCTGAACCAGCTGGCCCACCCGCAGGCTGCGGGCGCCCACCGTGCCGTCGATGGGCGCGGCGATGGTGGTGTAGGACAGGTTCAGTTCCGCCTGACGGGCCACGGCCTGGGCGCGGTCCAGCACGGTGGCGGCCTTGGCCTCGGCCGTGGCCAGCACATCGACCTGCTTCTGCGCCGCCACCAGGGCGGCCTGGTCACGCTGCAGGGTGGAGGCCTTGTCCGTCACCGCCGCCTCGGTCTGCTGGGCGCGCTGCACGGTGCCGAAGCCGGTCTTCATCAGGTCGCGATAGCGGTCGCGGTCCTGGCGGGCGAAGGTCAGGTTGGCCTGGTCGGCGGTCAGCGCCGCCTGGGCCTGGGCCACGACCGCCTGCTGCTGTGTGCGCTGGGCCTGGATGTTGCGGATGTCGGCCTCGGCCGTGGCCACATCGGCCTTGGCCTGATCCAGCGCCGTGCGGAAGTCGCGGTCGTCGATGCGGGCCAGCACCTGGCCGGCCTTCACCGGCTGGTTGTCTTCCACCAACACTTCCGCGACATAACCCGACACCTTGGGCGCCACCGTCGTATAGTCGGCCTGGACATAGGCGTCATCGGTCGATTCGAGGAATCGTCCCGTCTTCCAATAGTAATTGCCACCGGCGGCGGCCCCACCCAAAAGCGCCACGGCCGCGACGGCGCCCGCCAATACTTTTATGGAAGACTTCTTTACAAGTCCGCTCACCGCTACTCTCCTTGACATCCGGTTCCCGCAAGGACGACCGGTACCGTGCCGGCCCCAGGAAAGCGGGGCCGGGCGTAAACCGGAAGGTCGGCGGGAGGGACCATTTCGCTATGGTCCGTTTCGTAAGTGTAAGGTAGTGTCAAACCGGCGTGAGGAGCACTGCGACAAACGAAACGCTGTGTAGCGTTTCATCGTCCCGGACCAGCGACGCGCGTCACAGACCGGCCCCGCCCAAACAGGGGCCGGCTTAATAATCGGGGCTTCACTGCGAGAGCGAGGAGAGAGGGTGACGGATAAAGCAGCCATGCGGGGGCCTGGACGGCCCCGGTCGGATCAGGCCAGGGATGCCATCCTGGACGCGGCCTTTCAGTTGTTGGAAGAAAACGGCCTGGAGCGGTTCACCATCGAGGGGGTGGCCGCGCGGTCGGGCACGGCGAAGAACACCATTTACCGCTGGTGGCCAGGCAAGGGGGGCCTGGCCATGGAAGCGCTGCTCGCCCCATGCGAGTTGGGCGTGCCCATCCCCCACACCGCGTCGGCGGTGGCCGACCTGCGCGCCGTGCTGGACGGCATCGCCCACAGCTTCGCCGGCGCCACAGGCCGGGTGGTGGCCAGCATCGTCCTGGCCGGCCAGAACGACCCCAGCACCCTAAAGGTCTATCATGAAAAGGTGGTGAATCCGCGACGCCAGCACCTGCGCAACATCATTGAGCGGGGCAAGCGCAACGGGGAATTCCGTCCCGACCTGCATGTGGAAACGATGGTGGAGGCCATGTACGGCGCGCTCTACACCCGCCTGCTGATCCGCTTCAGCCCACTGGACGAGCCCGGCTGGATGGACCGCCACATCAGCCAGCTGCTGGAAGGCGCCCTGCCCCGACCGCTGTGCAACCAGCGGGGCTGAGCATACGAAAAGGGCGCGGAGTCAGGGGACTCCGCGCCTTCATTTTTGACGTACGAAGATTTACGCGGCCAACGCCCGGGGCGGGCCTTTCACCGCCGCCGCGCGCGGAGCCTGGCGGTTGCGCTCTAGCGCTTGGTCGCGCAGCGTCATCAAGGCACGGGCCCAGTCACCCAGTTCATCACCCCGCGCCGCCGCATCCATCACCGCGCGCAGATCACCGCCACCAACGCCCAGGAAACGCGCCAGCGGGCGACGGGCGAGAATCAACAGCAAGGCTGTCACGGCCATCATGGCCACGGCCATGCCCAGCACGCCGCTCCAGGCCATCAGCCGGCCTGTCCGCGCCTGCAGGCGCGCAGCCTCGGCCGCCAGGCCATCCATGTCCTGAGTCCTGGCCTCGATAAAGGCCTGGGCCAGGCCGGCGGCCTTGGCGTCTTGCGGCCCCACGTCAGTGCGCAGGCGCAGCAGCGCGCCGGCATCGTCGCCCGACCGTACCGTGGCGACCACGGCAGCCATCTCAGTCATCACCTGGGCCTGCGGCACAAGGAAGGCGGCATCGGGCGCGCGATCGCGCACGGCGGCGACCAGGGCGCGCATCTCATCCAGCCGGCCCGCGGCGCGGTCGGCGAAGGCGGTGCGATCGGCGGCGGGCTCCAGCAGGGTGTTCAGCGCGTCACGCTGCACGGTGCGGCTCAGGGCACGCACGTCGGAGGCCTGCACCAGCAGGGTCCGCGCCTGGTCCAGGGACTGGGCCACCCGCACCGTCCCATCCTGACCAAGCTGGCCGGCAGCCACCAACAGACCGCCCAAGGCGACGACACCAATGACAGGCAACACCAACTGGACCTTCAGTCGCATTTCTATAAATCCCCCGGATCGTTTCATGGTCCCACCGGCAAGAACGCCTTGGGACAAGTCACCTCGCTTGCTGGAAATCCGACTGGCGGTTTCGGTTCAACCCACCAGCCCCTCCTACAATCATCAGCAGAAAGCATCCTGACCGCGTGGTCAATGAGTATTGACCCCACATAACCCAATGGTCAGATGATTTTTTAAGGTGGCACGGGCCATCCAATTCGGGCGTCAGCCTGGGTGCGATGCAACATTTACAGGCGTGTTCGTATCATCGGCATGACGCTCGGTAGTTAACATACCGTTAAGTATTTGAGCATTTGATGCTGGAAGGGCGGCCACGATTCTCCACCCATCGCCGCGCGATCGAGGCGCGCCTCTGTGGCATCGCCGCCGCAGCAGGCCAGCCATCCGCCCCGCGCCTGCGCCCAACCCTTTCCCCTCCGCACCACGGAAGTGGTATGGTCCGCGCCAATTGATGGGTGATCTCAAGGACCGGACGGGCCGATGGCCGAAAAGCAGCGACTGTTCATCACCGGGGCGACGGGGTTCGTCGGCGCCGCCGTGGCCCGCGCGGCCCTGGCGCGCGGCCACGACGTCACCGTGCTGAAGCGCCCGGCCACGCCGCCCACCAACCTGGCCGGCCTGGACGTGGACGTGGTGGAAGGCGACCTGAACGACCGGGACAGCCTGGCGCGCGGCATGACGGGGGCGGACGCGTTGCTGCATGTGGCGGCCGACTACCGCCTATGGGCGCCCAACCCGGAAGAGATCGTCCAGAACAATGTGCGCGGCACCCGCGCCATCATGGAACTGGCACTGGAGCACCGCCTGAAGCGGGTGGTCTATACCAGCAGCGTGGCCGTGCTGGCGCCCCGCACCGATGGCGTGGCGGTGGACGAGCGCGCGGTGATGGCGCCGGACGCCGCCATCGGCGCCTACAAGCGAAGCAAGATCCTGGCGGAACAGGCCGTGCTGGACCTGGTGGCGAAGGACGGCCTGCCGGCCGTCATCGTCAATCCGTCCACCCCCATCGGCCCCCGCGACCTGCGCCCCACCCCCACCGGCCGCATCATCGTGGAAGCGGCCACGGGCAAGATGCCGGCCTTCGTCGACACCGGCCTGAACCTGGTGCACGTCGACGACGTGGCGGAGGGCCATATGCTGGCCTTCGAGAAGGGGCGGGTGGGCGAGCGCTACATCCTGGGCGGGCAGGACGTGTCCCTGCAGCGGATGCTGGCCGACATCGCCGCGCTCGTCGGCCGCAAGCCCCCCACCGTGGCGGTGCCGCGCGGCCTGATCCTGCCCATCGCCGTGGTGGCGGAGGCGGTGGCCAAGGTGACGAAGCGGGAGCCCTTCGTAACCGTGGACGGCCTGCGCATGTCAAAATACCGCATGTTCTTTTCCTCGGCGAAAGCCGAAGCGGAACTGGGCTACACCGCCCGTCCCTACGGCCAGGCCCTGGCCGACGCCCTCACCTGGTTCAAGACCGCGGGGTACCTTGGATGAGCCTGATCTTCCTCATCGGCGCTGTCAGCCTGGCGGTCTGGGTGATCCTGGTGTTCGCGCGCGGGCTGTTCTGGCTGGGGCTGGAGCGGGACGACATGGCCCTGGTGCCGGCCAACAAGCCCGGCGACCTGCCCAGCGGCCCCGCCTATTCCCATGGCGGGCTGGAGGGCGGCTGGCCGTCCGTCACCGCCATCATCCCGGCCCGCAATGAGGCCGACGGCATCGCCCAGGTTATCACCTCGCTGGGCGCGCAGGATTATCCCGGCACCCTGAACATCGTCCTGGTGGACGACGGCAGCGACGACGGCACCGCCGAGCTGGCCCGCCACGCGGCGGAGTCCTCCGGGTCCACCGCCGTCCTGACCGTGCTGACGGGGGCGGACCTGGCCCCGGGCTGGACCGGGAAGCTGTGGGCCGTGCGCCAAGGCATTGATCATGTCCAGGCCGGCGACTTCCCGCCCGATTACCTGTGGCTTACCGACGCCGACATCGCCTACGCGCCCGACACGCTGACCCGTCTGGTCACCCGCGCGCAGACGGAGAATCGCGTGCTGGTCAGCCTGATGGCCAAGCTGCGCTGCCAGAGCTGGGCGGAGAAGCTGTTCATTCCGGCCTTCATCTACTTCTTCCAGATGCTGTATCCCTTCGGGCGGGTGAACGACAGCGGGTCCACCGTGGCCGCAGCCGCCGGCGGCTGCATGCTGGTGGAACGCCGGGCGCTGGCGCGGGCCGGCGGCATCGACAGCATCCGCGACGCCCTGATCGACGATTGCGCCCTGGGCCGCCGGCTGAAGACCCAAGGGTCCATCTGGCTGGGCCTGAGCGACCGGGCCGTCAGCCTGCGCGCCTATGACAAGGTGGATGACATCCGCCGTATGGTCATCCGCAGCGCCTACGCGCAGTTGAACTATTCACCCGCTCTGCTGGCGGGCACCGTGCTGGGCATGCTGCTGACCTATGTGGCGCCGCTGCTGCTGGCGCTGTTCGACCGCGAGGCGGCGGGCATCTTCGGCGCCATTGCCCTGGGCCTCATGCTGACTAGTTTCGCCCCCATCCAGGGGTTCTATCGCCTGTCGCCTATGCGGGCCATCACCTTGCCGCTGATCGGCATCGTCTATACCGTGTGGACCGTGGACAGCGCGGTGCAGCACCTGATGGGCCGCGGCGGCATGTGGAAGGGCCGCGCCCAAGGCCAGCACGTGCACCCCGTCCAGCCGGTGACGAACCAGCCAGGGTCAGGACAGAGCGGAACCACCACCCCATGACGGCAGCCAACCACCGCACCGGCAAGGGCCACCAGGACGAGAACTTCCCCGTCGCCTCGCTGATCATCCGGAAGGACGTGCGCGGGCCGGTGATGGCCTATTACGCCTACGCCCGGGTGGCTGACGACGTGTCGGACAGCCCCATCCTGGCGCCGGACATGAAGCTGAAACTGCTGGACGCCATGGGCGCCAGCCTGCGGGGCGAGCGCGAGAACGAGCCGGAGGCTGTGGCCCTGCGCGAGGCGCTGCGCGAACGCGGCCTGTCCGACCAGCATGCCCTGGATCTGCTGACCGCCTTCCGCCGCGACGTCACCCAGCTGCGCTACCACGACTGGGACGACCTGATCGATTATTGCCGCTATTCCGCCATGCCGGTGGGGCGGTACGTCCTGGATGTGCACGGCGAAAGCCGCGACACCTGGCCGGCATCGGACGCGCTGTGCGCCGCCCTGCAGGTCATCAACCACCTGCAGGATTGCGGCAAGGACAAGCGGGCGTTGGACCGCGTGTACATTCCCTTGCCGATGCTGATCGGTGCCGATCTTACACCCGACGCGCTGCTGGAACCGCAGGCGCCGCCGGCCCTGCTGGACATCATCCGCCACCTGGCCCAGCGCACCGATGCCCTGCTGGACCAGGCGGAGCCGCTGGCCGCCCAGGTCAAGGACCTGCGCCTGGCCATCGAGGTCGCCATCATCCAGCGCCTGGCCCGCCGTCTGGTGCGCCTGCTGCTGATCCGCGACCCCCTGTCGGACCGCGTGCATCTGACCAAGCTGGAAACGCTGGGCATCGCCGCTGGTGCCGCCCTGTCCACCTTGTGGCGACGGCTGACCGGTGGCCAGACCACGGCCGTCCTGCCGGCGGGGAAGAAGCCATGAGCGTGGCCGCCGAGATGACTGAGAACACCCCAGAGAACACCCCTCAGGCCGAGGCCGCGGCCAAGTCCGCCAGCGGCAGCTCGTTCTACACCGCCATGCGCGTCCTGCCCCCGGCGGAACGCGACGCCATGTTCCACATCTACGCCTTCTGCCGGGCGGTGGACGACATCGCCGACGGCGACGACCCCACCATCGCCGCCAGCAAGGCGGCCCGGCGCGAGGCGCTGGACGTCTGGCGGCGCGACATCGCCGCCGTCTGCCAGGGCCAAGGCCCCGCCAGCCTGGCCGGCCTGCAAGCCGCCACCCTGCGCTTCGGCCTGCGCCATGACGATTTCATCGCCGTCATCGACGGCATGCAGATGGACCTGGACGCCGACATCCAGGCGCCGGACATGGCGACCCTGGACCTGTACTGCGACCGGGTGGCCAGCGCGGTGGGCCGCCTGTCCGTCCGCGTCTTCGGCATGCCGGAGGACAGCGGCGTCGCGCTGTCCCATCACCTGGGCCGCGCCCTGCAACTGACCAACGTGTTGCGCGACGTGGATGAGGACGCGGCCATCAACCGGCTGTACCTGCCGGCGGAGCTGCTGCGGAAGCACGGCATCACCGCCACCGATCCGGACACGGTGATGGCCGATCCGCGCATCGACGGCGTGGCCCGCGACCTGGCCGCGCGCGCCGCCGAGCATTTCCGCGAGGCCGACCGCCTGTTGGCGGCGGCCCCCCGCCGCGCCGCCCGGGCCCCGCGCCTGATGCGTGACGTCTATAAGGTGTACCTGGACCGCCTGCTGGTGCGCGGCTGGGCCGGGCCCCGCCCCAAGGTCCGCATCGCCAAGCCGCACCTGCTGTGGATCGTGCTGAAGGCCTTCCTGTTCTGATGACCACCGCCCCCAATTCCTCCGGGCCGATAGTCCATATCGTCGGCGCCGGTTTGGCCGGCTTGGCCGCCGCCGTCCGCCTGACCCAGCAGGGCGCCCGCGTCCGCCTGTATGAGGCGGCGGCCCAGGCTGGCGGCCGCTGCCGGTCGTACGACGAACCGAACCTGGGCGTGCGTATCGACAACGGCAGCCACCTGATGGTCAGCGGCAACCATGCGGCCATGTCGTATCTGCGCGCCACCCACGGTCCCGCCCGCCAACCGGCGCTGGAGAAGGTGGAGTACCGGTTCTGGGATGGCGCCACCGGCCGGCGCTGGCAGGTGCGGCCCAACGACGGCAAGCTGCCCTGGTGGGCGCTCGTCCCCTCGCGCCGGGTGCCCGGCACAAAGGCCGCCGATTACCTGGCTGGATGGAAGCTGATGCGCGCCGACCCGCTGGCCCCCATCGGCAACGTGCTGGCCTGTTCCGGCCCGGCCTGGGACACCTTCTTCCGCCCGGTGCTGCTGGCGGCATTGAACACCGAGCCGGAGCGGTCGGCCGCGGGACTGGCCGGCGCCATCATCCGCGAGACCCTGGCCCAGGGCGGGGCCGCCTATCAGCCGCTGCTGGCCAGCGGCGGCCTGTCGCCCGTCTTCGTCGACCCGGCGCTGGACTGGCTGGCGGCCAACGGGGCGACCGTGGCATGGCGCCGCCGCCTGCGCGGCCTGATCCGAGCGGATCAGATGGTCACGGGACTTGATTTCGGTACCGAAATAATTCCGATCGGGCCCGATGACCGGGTGGTGCTGGCGGTGCCGGCCTGGGTGGCGGCCGACCTGCTGCCCGGCCTGACCACGCCGACGGAACACCGCTCCATCCTGAACGTTCATTTCCGCCTGGACCGGCCGGCGGACATGCCGCGCATGACCGGAATGATCAACACCGTGGGCGAGTGGGCTTTCGCCTATGACGACCATCTGTCGGTGACGGTCAGCGGCGCCGACCGCCTGATGGAGTCGGACCGGGAAGAGACCGCGCGCACCATCTGGGGTGAGATCGCGGCCCTGGCCGGGCTGCCATCCGACACCCCAATGCCCGCCTGGCAAGTGGTGAAGGAGAAGCGCGCCACCTTTGCCGCACTGCCAGAACAGGCGAAGCGTCGCCCGAATGCAACGGCCGCCGGAAAAAACCTTGCGCTGGCAGGGGATTGGACCGCTACCGGATTGCCATCCACCATCGAAGGCGCCATACGTTCAGGATTCACTGCTGCGGATGCGATCCTGACCGCACGGTGAACGGCCTGAGCATTTCAGGCATGAGCCAAGGGTGTGCGCTGGCGCACAGCCCGGCTCGGCGTTTGTTGAATCATCCCGCTTCAGGTTAAGTCGCGTTCGTAGAGGTCGCTTGGTCATGGATGTTCGTATGGAAGCCGATTTCGTCGGCACCGGCGCCGCTTCGGCGCGCGTCAACGAAGGGGTGCTGCAGCAGTCGATCGACCGCGCCGCCCGCGTCCTGATGGACCGCCAGGTGGCCGATGGCCACTGGGTGTTCGACCTGGAGGCGGACGCCACCATCCCGGCCGAATACATCCTGCTGAAGCACCACCTGGGCGAGGAGCCGGATGCGGAAATCGCGCGCCGCATCGGCAATTACCTGCGCCGCATCCAGGGCAACCATGGTGGCTGGCCGCTGTTCCACAACGGTGCCTTCAACATCAGCGCCAGCGTGAAGGCCTACTTCGCGTTGAAAGCCATCGGCGACGACATCGACGCCCCACACATGGCCCGCGCCCGCCAAGCCATCCGCGACAACGGCGGGGCGGCCGCCAGCAACGTCTTCACCCGCATCATGCTGGCCCAGTTCGGCGCCGTGCCGTGGACCGCCGTGCCGGTGATGCCGGTGGAAATCATGCTGCTGCCCAGGTGGTTCCCCTTCCACCTGACCAAGATCAGCTATTGGGCGCGCACCGTCATCGTGCCGCTGCTGATCCTGATGGCGCTGAAATCCAAGGCCAAGAACCCGCGCAACCTGCGCATCGACGAACTGTTCCTGGTGCCGGCCGACCAGGTGAAGTCCTGGCCCAAGGCGCCGCATGTGAAGAAACCCTGGGGCGAGATCTTCGGCGTCATCGACCGCGTGCTGCGCGTGGTCCAGCCCCATTTCCCCCGGAAGAGCCGGGACAAGGCCATCGAAAAGGCCGTGGCCTTCGTGCGGGAGCGCCTGAACGGCGAGGATGGTCTGGGCGCCATCTATCCCGCCATGGCCAATACCGTCATGATGTTCGACCTGCTGGGCTGGTCGCCCAAACATCCCGAGGTCGCGACCGCCCGTCATGCCATCGAGAAGCTGCTGGTGATCGACGAGGCGCGGGACGAGGCCTTCTGCCAGCCCTGCGTCAGCCCCGTCTGGGACACCAGCCTGCTGTGCCATGCCCTGTTGGAAGTGGGCACGGACGAGGCGCTGGCCCGCACCGGCCAGGCCCTGGAATGGCTGAAGGGTGAACAGGTGCTGGACGTGAAGGGCGACTGGGCCGACCAGCGCCCCACCGTCCGCCCCGGCGGCTGGGCCTTCCAGTACGGCAACGACCATTACCCCGACCTGGACGACACCGCCGTGGTGGTGATGGCGTTCAACCGCGCCCAGCCACAGCTGGCCGCCGCCGGCCTGCCTGCCGACTACGACATGACCGTGGCGCGCGGCGCGGAGTGGGTGGAGGGCCTGCAGAGCCGCAACGGCGGCTGGGGCGCGTTCGACGCCGACAACACCCACTATTACCTGAATTACATCCCCTTCTCCGACCATGGCGCCCTGCTGGACCCGCCGACCTCCGACGTCACCGGCCGCTGCCTGGGCATGATGGCCCAGCTGGGCGCCGACAAGGACGGCAAGGCCATGCGGGAAGGCGTCGACTACCTGCTGAAGGAGCAGGAGAAGGACGGCAGCTGGTTCGGCCGCTGGGGCGTCAATTACATCTATGGCACCTGGTCCGCCCTGAACGGCCTGAACGCCGCCGGCCTTTCGCCCGACCACCCCGCCATGAAGCGGGCTGTGGATTGGCTGGTGCAGATCCAGAACCCCGATGGCGGCTGGGGCGAGGATTGCGAGAGCTACGCCCTGGATTACAGCGGCTACCAGCCCTTCCCTTCCACCGCCTCGCAAACCGCCTGGGCCCTGCTGGGCCTGATGGCGGCCGGCGCCGTGGAGCACCCGGCCGTGGCGCGCGGCATCGACTGGCTGACGCGCAACCAGGGTGAGGACGGCCTGTGGAAGGAAGAGTATTACAGTGGCGGCGGCTTCCCCCGTATCTTCTACCTGCGCTACCACGGCTATTCGAAGTACTTCCCCCTGTGGGCCATGGCGCGCTATCGCAACCTGTCCAACAGCAACAGCAAGCTGGTCAGTGTCGGCCTGTGACGAAAAGGACGCCTGTAAAGGGCCATTTTTAAAACTGTAAATCGCCGCGACTGCGGGTAATAAAGACGCCTGGAGGGTTCGCCTTCCAGGCGTTTTGCTTGGGTGTTTGGGAAAGTTGGCATGAGTAAGGCTCAACGGCGCGTCGTGGCGCGCCCCGTCATCGTCGTCACCGGCCTGAGGCGGGAGGCCGCGATCGCCCAAGGGCGCGGCTGGCTGCCGCTGGTCAGCGCCGGGGACCTGGAACGGACGGAGCGGGAGCTGGCCGCCCACGCCCCCAATGCCTGCGGCTTCCTGAGCTTCGGCTTGGCCGGTGGCCTACAGCCGGGGCTGGAACCCGGAACCCTGGTCGTCGCCAACCGCATCATCACCGACGACGGTGATTTCCTGCCCGATGCGGAGTGGACGGCGGGCCTGGCCGACGCCCTGCCCCGGGCCATGGTGGCGCCAGTGGCGGGGCAGGCGCGCATCGTCAACACGGTGGCGGGCAAGCAAGCCCTGTTCGCGGCCACGGGGGCGGCGGTGGTCGACACCGAATCCCAAATCGCGGCCCGGGTGGGCGCCCGCTTCGGTGTGCCGGTGGCCGTGCTGCGCGCCGTGTGCGACCCGGCCCACATGACCCTGCCGCCGGCCGCGATGGCCCCCCTGAAACGCGACGGGACGCCGGATCCGGCGCGGATCCTGGCGTCCCTGTGGCGTCAGCCGGGCCAGATCCCGCAACTGCTGCGGCTGGCCCGGGATTCCGAGGCGGCGTTTAAGGCCTTACTCGGCGGCTTTGCTGGCGTCGCGCGCGCGGATGTCAGCCAGCGCCTTCTCAACATGGCGTGAGAACACGAACTCCGCCGGGCGCTGATTCTCCAGGCTGATTTCCGGTGCCATGTCGCCGGTGACCTTCACGCCGCGCAGGCCGACCCAGGCGGCCTTCAGCGGGTTGGCCAGCGTGTCGGTGACGGCGGACGCCTCATACCCGCAATGGACCATGCAGTCGGCGCACTTCTCATAGTTGCCGGTGCCGTACTTGTCCCAATCCGTGTCCTCCATCAGCTCCTTGAAGGTCTTGGCATAGCCTTCGCCCAGGAGATAGCAGGGACGCTGCCAGCCGAAATAGGTGCGGCAGGGGTTGCCCCACGGGGTGCAGTGGTATTCCTGGTTGCCGGCCAGGAAGTCCAGGAACATGGCGGACTGGTTGAACCGCCAATTCTTGCCGCCGTTGCCGCGCTTGAAGATCTCACGGAACAGGTTCTTGGTGGCCGTGCGGTTCAGGAAATGCTGCTGGTCGGGCGCCCGCTCGTAGGCATAGCCTGGCGAGACGGTGATGCCTTCCACGCCCATCTCCATGACGCTGTCGAAGAAGCGCGCCACGCGTTCCGGATCGGCGTCGTTGAAGAAGGTGCAGTTGATGCTGACGCGGAAACCACGGTCCTTCGCCGCCTTGATGGCGGCCACGGCGCGGTCGTAGGTGCCCTTCTGACAGACCGACTTGTCGTGCGCCTCGCGGTCGCCGTCCAGGTGCACCGACCAGGTGAAGAAGGGG
This sequence comes from Azospirillum sp. B4, assembly GCF_000333275.1. Classification (GTDB taxonomy): domain Bacteria; phylum Pseudomonadota; class Alphaproteobacteria; order Azospirillales; family Azospirillaceae; genus Nitrospirillum. Next base: position 36,374 of record NZ_BACU01000390.1, read on the forward strand.
CTGGGCTTGAACAGGTCCAGCTTCTTTTCCATCAGCAGCGCGTTGGTGCACAGGATGGCGTACTTCTTCTTGGCGATGATCCCTTCGACCATCTTGTCGATTTCTTTGTGCAGCAGCGGCTCACCGCCGGCGATCACCACCACGGGCGCGCCGCACTCATCCACCGCCGACAGGCAATCCTCCAGCGGCAGGCGCTGGTTCAGGATCTCATCGGGGTAGTCGATCTTGCCGCAACCGGCGCACGCCAGGTTGCACCGGAACAGCGGTTCCAGCATGAGGACCAAGGGGTAGCGCTTCACGCCCGTCAGCCGCTTCTTGAGAAGATACGAGCCGATACGGACGACCTGATGCAGCGGAATACCCATGCCTTCAATCTCCTTGAACCCCAGCGCCATTAACTTGCGGCGGCGCGGGTTGAAACGTTTTGTCTACCGAATTGGCGCCCAAAAGACCACCAACCGGCATGCGCGTCAGGCCAGCGTTTCAGGCAGGCGGAACTGAACGTCTTCCACGATGCCCGGCAATGTCGACAGTTCGATGGGACCCAGGCGCCGCAGCGCCGCGATCACACCGTCCACCAGTACTTCCGGGGCCGAGGCCCCGGCTGTGACGCCCACCACACTGCGACCGGCCAGCCAGGCCGGATCGATGGCGCCCTCATCAGGGACAAGGTAGCTGGGCACGCCCAGTTCCTCACCAATTTCCCGCAAACGGTTCGAATTGGAACTGTTTGCCGACCCAACCACTAAGATAAGGTCGGCAACCTTGGCCAAATCTCGTACCGCCGCCTGCCGATTCTGGGTCGCGTAGCAGATATCCTTGGTTTCCGGCCCGAGAACGTCGACGAATCGGCACTTCAGCGCCTGGATGATGGATCGCGTGTCATCCACGCTGAGCGTGGTCTGCGTCACATAGGCCAATGGCGTATCCGGCGCCAAGGGCAAGGCCTCGACGTCATCGACGCTGGACACCAGATGGGTATGCCCCGGTATCTGGCCAAGGGTGCCTTCCACCTCGGCATGGCCAGCGTGGCCGATCAGGATGACCGTCCGGCCCTGCGCCACATACCGCTTGCCCTCGCTGTGCACCTTGGCCACCAGCGGGCAGGTGGCGTCGACGACACGCAGGTCGCGCCGCCGCGCCTCCGCCTCCACGGATTGGGAAACCCCGTGGGCGCTGAAGATGGTCAGGGCGCCCGCCGGCACCTCCGCCAGGTCCTCCACGAACCGGGCCCCCTTGGCCCGCAAGCTCTCGACCACGTGCTCGTTATGGACAATCTCATGCCGCACATAAATGGGTGCGCCGTGGCGTTCCAGCGCGCGCTCGACGATGTCGATGGCGCGGACCACTCCGGCGCAGAAGCCCCGCGGCTGGGCGAGAACTACCTGCATTGCGGAAAACCCCTGGAAGGACACCCCAAGTCCATTCTTCCCAATGGACCGGCTAGAGCACCCCACTTGCACATGTTAGCGATACCAACAGTCCTCTGCCGAACGGGATTCGACAGGTCCATATTGGCCACGGATGGTAAAACCGACCCCCCGCCCCGATCGAACCCGGGGGATTGATACCCGTGCCAATCGAATCCGCCACCGCCCTATGGTCACGCCAGACTTGCACAAAATTTGAGGGGTGCCAATGCGCTACGATTGCTTGCGCACGGTCCGCTTCATGTGTGGCATCGCGGCAACGGGGGGCCTAGACCTTGGGTATCGGCATCTTTAATAGATGAGAAGCATCCGCATCTTGCTCTATGGCGGGGAAACGCTGTGACGTTGCGCACAACCGCAACAAAATGCCGCGCCGGCCGCAACCGCGATATCCGGAACCATGACGCACGGCCCTTGATCCCGATCATCCCAGCCCGGACGATGGCGGAAAGAATTGACATAACCGCTGTCGCGTCCGAAACCGACCCCGTACAACTGTCGTCCGAGGCGGTCCGCGGCCAGCGGACCCCGGCTGTTGTGTGCGGGACCCGGCAGTGTCCCCATTCCAACCCCGGTCCTGGCCCCACCCACTGGTGGCTTTCGGGGTTTCCCGCCCATTCCTGAGGTTCCAGAGGAGAACACCCCCCGTGTCGACCATCCGGCCCCCCGTTTCCCGCCCCACCCCCCGCATCGGTGCCGCCCCTCGGCTGGCCCTTGGCCTGGTGGCGCTCGCCGGTGCCGCGCTGGCGCCCCTGCTGGTCCCCACCGCGGCTGAGGCCCACGCCATCGTCATCGACAGCAATCCCAAGGTGAACGACACGCTGGGCGTGGGCGGCAATGTGCTGAAAGTGCACTTCAACAGCCGAATCGACCGCGCGCGGTCCAAACTGACCATCATCGCCGCCGACAAGACGGAGGTGCCGGTGACCATGCAGGCAAGCCCGGACGACGAGACGCTGACCGGCCAGGTCACCCTGCCCTTCGCCGGCAGCTTCAAGCTGCGCTGGCAGGTGCTGGCCGTCGACGGGCACACCACCCGTGGCGATATCCCCTTCACCGTGACCCAGCCGTAATCGGGGACCGCCGCACGTGGATACTCTCGTCGATATTTTTGGTTACCTGACCGTCGTCCTGAATGGCGTCAACCTGGTGGCCATGACCATGGCCTTCGGCAGCGTGCTGTTCCTGACCTGCCTGGCCCTGCCGCTGGCGCCCAAGCTGAAGCTGTCCGCCGACGTGGTGGCGGAGGCCGGCGCCCGCTATGCCCGCTGGGGCGGCATCGCCACCGTGATCGCCACCGCCGCCTCGCTGACGCTGAACGCCCTGGTGCTGTCCGGTACGCTGGACATGCCGGTGCTGCAGGTGGCCGGCGCCTTCTTCATCGAGGCCGGTATCGTCCAGACCCTGGCGGCGCTGGCCATCGTGGTGGTGGCGCGCGGACACATGACCCGGCCCCGTGTCGTGGCGCTGACCCTGCTGGCCCTGGTCATGCTGGTGGCGTCGCTGGCCACCAGCCACGCGGCCGCCCGCCCGGGTGAGCGCGTGTGGATGCTGCTGGCCACATTCTCCCACATCCTGGGTGCCGGGCTGTGGCTGGGCGGCCTGCCGGCCTTCCTGTCGTCGCTGGGCCAGGCCCAGTCGCGCGACGAGGGGGCCGCCATCGGCCAGCGTTACAGCCTGATGTCCATCACCGGCGTTATGCTGATCGTGCTGGGCGCCATCGGCATCAGCATCGGCTTCATCGGCGGCCTGCAGGGCTTCTACGGCACGGCCTATGGCGCCATGGCGGCGACCAAAGGGGCCATGCTGGGCATCCTGCTGCTGCTGGGCCTGGGCAACTTCCGCACCATCCGCCGCTTCGCCGCCGGCCAGGGCGAGAGCCTGACCCGCGTGCGCCGCTTCGTGGAGGTGGAGATCGCCTTCGCCATCGCCATCCTGCTGGCCGCCGGGTCCATCACCTCGCAGCCGCCGGCCATCGACCTGACGGACGACCGCGCCAGCTGGGCCGAGGTGATCGAGCGGATGACCCCCGTCATCCCACCGCGCCTGGGAAAGCCCAGCCACGACAGCCTGGCCATCCCGCCCTGCAGGAGAGCTGGACAAGAATGGCACAGC
>NZ_BACU01000389.1 GCF_000333275.1 Azospirillum sp. B4
TTTCCTAAAACAAAAGCAAGGGATGCCGAATTGAGCGAGGATGGTGTAACCGGTTGCGTACAATTCAAATATACGCCCCACCGGTACCAGAACCCCGCGTGCAACGCAGCCCAACGATGCATGCGGTACTTGTTTTCACCTTGGTAAGGTTTTGCTAATAAACCGGCCGTAAACAATCGGTCGTCGTCACGAACGCAGGCCAGGCAGCGGGTCCCACACCCCCCTGTTTTGCGTTGCACAGAATGGCGGACCCTGGGGCAGCAGAGAAGAGAGATCACGATGAACGCGAAGTTTATGGGCATTCTGGCCACCGTTTCCCTTTTTGTCGCCGGCCCCGCGCTGGCCGAGTGCAGCACGCACGCCAACCCGCCGTCCATTCCGGATGGTGCCGCCGCCACCACCGAGCAGATGACCAGCGCCAACGCCTCGGTTAAGGGCTACATGGCCGACATGCAGGACTTCCTGAAGTGCCTGGAGAACGACAAGGCCGCCGGCTCCGCCAAGTACAACGCCGCCGTCGACCAGATGCAGAGCATCGCGAACGAGTTCAACAAGCAGCTGCGCGCCTTCAAGGCCAAGGGCTGATCGCCCGCGCTGCTGAGCGTCCATCCTGGACGCGATAGCGCGTACGTTTGAAAAAGGAAGGATGGGCCCACGGCCCGCCCTTCCTTTTTTATTGCCGTTCATGGGGCGGCGGACCAGTCCAGCCGGTCGGCGCGGCGTAGGGCCGGGAACCACCAGCACCATAGCGCCACCACGGCCACCGTGCCGATACCGCCCACCACCACCGCCAGTTCCGTGCCCAGCCAGGAAGCGGTCAGGCCGGATTCGAACTCGCCCAGCTGGTTCGACGCGCCGATGAACAGGCCGCTGACGGCGCTGACCCGGCCGCGCATCTCGTCGGGCGTACCCAACTGCACCAGGGTCTGGCGGACGAAGACACTGACCATGTCCACCGCCCCCATGACCAGCAGGCTGAGAAGGGCGATGGCGGGAGAATGGGTCAGGCCGAAGACGATGGTGGCCAGGCCGAAAACGCCGACGCAGGTCAGCATGACCGGTCCCACTCGCCGCTTCAGCGGCCAGGCGGCCAGGGTCAGGCCCACCAGGATGGCGCCGGCCCCGGGCGCGCCGCGCATGACACCCAGCAGCATGGGGCCGGTCAGTCCCAACAGGCCAGCGTCGGCGGAAAACTGGTCACGGGCCAGCGCCGGCAGCAGCGCGGTGGCCCCACCCAGCAGCACGGCGAACAGATCCAGTGAAATGGCGCCCAGCACGATGGGCTGATGGCGGATGTAGCGGACGCCGCCCAGGATGCCGTCCCAGCTGACCGGCGCGCGGGCGATGGAGCGCGACGGCGCCTTGATGCCCACGACGATCAGGCCGGCCAGCAGCAGGAAACCGGCCCCCACCCCGAATACCCAGTTGTGGAAGGCGGCATAGAGCACACCGCCCAGGGCCGGCCCCACCACGCCCGCCACCTGCATGGCGGAGGAGCTGATGGCCACGGCGTTGGGGAAATCCGCCTTGGGCACCAGGTTGGGCAGCAGGGCGGAGGAGGCTGGCGCCTCGAACGCGCGGGCGGCGCCGAACAGCATGACAGCGGCATAGACCAGCCACACCGGCAGGTCGGGAGAGGCCAGCACCACCCCGGTCATGGCCATGGCCACCGCCTCCACCGCCACGCAGGTGGTGATGATGAAGCGGCGGTCCAGCCGGTCCGCGGCATGGCCGGTGACCAGCACCAGGCCCACCGACGGCAGGAACTGCGCCAGGCCGATCAGGCCCAAATTCATGGTGCTGCCGGTACGGTCATAGACGGCCCAGCCGGCGGCCACCGCCTGGATCTGCAGGGCGCCCATGGACAGGATGCGGGCGAACCAGTAGCGCAGGAAGGCCGGGTGGCGCAGCGCCCCGCCCCAGCCCCGGCCGGGGGCCTGGTCCTCGGACGGAGTGATGTCAGGAGAGGGAGTGCTCATTACTGTCCTGCGGGGTCGGGCACGGCGATGAAGGATCCGGCCGGGCCGGGATAGACCACCGGGCTGGCATAGCCGTCCCTGGACACGGCGGAGACGCCGAAGAACCAGTCGTCGATGACCACGTTGGGCAGGGTCACCGTGGCGGCGTCGCCGGCCCAGCGGTCATGCTCCCAGGTGGGGGCGACGGTGTCGCGCCACCAGACGCGATAGCCGACGGCACCCGGCACCTTGGCCCAACTGAGGGTGGTGTCGTGCTTTAGCGCCCCCTCCACCTTCACCTCGGTCGGCGGCGCCGGCGCCCAGGCCAGGCTGGCCATGGTCAGGGCGTTGAGTCGCGTCACCTGGGCCAGATAGGGAAAGTCCACGCCGTCGATGGTGTCGCCATAGCGCACGCCGCCCTCGGTGCGCAGATCCTGGTGCTGGCGGGTGTAGTTCTCATGCGCCTCGGTCACGCGCACGGCCGGATATCCCGCCTCCAGGAAGGGCACCTGGTCGCCGCCGCGGCCGAAGCGGTCGGTGCGATAGACCATGCGCACGCTGAAATTGTCCATATAGCGGTCGGCGATGGCGCTCATGTACCGCGCCAGGTTGCGCGACGGGCTGTCGACCTCGCCGCCGGAATAGCGGCGCTGGTTGGCCTGCTTCACCGTTTCCACCGCCTTGGTGCCTTCGGAGAAGACGCGGACGTGGGTGTTGTCCACCACCCCGTCCTCCCCCTGGGTATTGCCGACGATATCGTTGTTGAGGTCGGCCTCCAGCGTCCAGCCCTGGGCCTTGGCGTAGTCGGCCAGGACCTTGCCGCCCAGCAGGCCCTGTTCCTCGCCCGACAGGGCGGCGAACACCAGGGTGGCGCGGAACTTGTGATGGGACAGCACCCGCGCCGCCTCGATGGCCGCGGCCACGCCCGAGGCATCGTCGTTGGCGCCCGGCGCGTCGGCCGTGGCGTTCATGACATCGGTGACGCGGCTGTCCAGGTGGCCGGCGATGACGATCACCCGCTCCGGCTCTTCCGTGCCTTTCAGCACGGCGACCACATCCATGACCTCCGTCGGGTTGGGCACGCGTTTGCCGGTCACGGTCTGGGCCGGCGTCACCACGGTCAGGCATCCGCCGCAGTCCTTGGAGATGGCCTCGAACCGGCTCTTCACCCAGCTGCGGGCGGCACCGATTCCCCGATCCGGAGACGTGGTGTCGGACAGGGTGTGGCGGGTGCCGAAGGACACCAGCTTTTCGATGGTGGCGTGCAACTGCGCCGGATCCACCTGGGCGGCGATCTCCCGCAGTACGGGATGATCATCCACCGGGCCCACGGCCGATGCCTCAGGCGCCGACGCCTCAGGCCTGACCGGTTTCGCCCCGGCGCCAAAGCCATAAAGCGCCGTTCCCATCATCAGGGCGGCGGACAACATGCGTAGGGGCCGTTGGAGCGGGGGCATGGGGCCTCTTATGGTTTGGGGACGGAACTGCCAAGGCTCCCACGATGCGGGAAGGACCGGCGGGCAGGCAAGCGCCGGTGCGCGGGTCGCATCATCGCAAGCGACAGCCCTGCCATGCCCGGGTGGTCAGGCGTCCCCGGCCAGATGGTCGGCCGCCACTTGCGCGACAGCCAGCAGGCGGGCGTCGGCACCGCGCGGGGCCAGCAGTTGCAGACCCACCGGCATCCCCGCCGCATCGGTACCCACCGGCAGGGTGACGGCCGCCATGTCGCCCAGGTTGGCGACGCAGCAATTGCGCAGCGCCAGCAGGTTGGCGCGGCCATAGGCCAAGGGATCCGATAGGTCGGCCAGCGGCGGCGGGGTGATGGCCACGGTGGGCAGCGCCACCACGTCCACGTCATGGAACATCCCCTGCGCCCCGGCGGCGAAGTGGTCCAGGAAGGCGACGCGCTCGGCATAATCCAGCACATCGGCCGCCGCACGGATGCGCGGGCCGACGAAGATGTCCAGGTTGGGCAGCCAGTCGGGCAACTCACGGCTGAGGAAGCCGAAAATCTCCGCCCCCGCCAGGCCGCCCCGGCGGAACAGGGCCAGCGCCTCCTCCAGGTCCGGGACCGCCACCGTGCCCACCGGGCGGAACAGGTCCTCCAACCGGTCCAGCGCCGCCTCCACCGCCGCGACCACACCGGGGCCGCAGTCCTGCCACAAGGCCGCTGGCGCCCTGCCAATGCGAAAGGCACCGCCATCCGCCAGCGGCTCGATGGCGGAACCGGTCAGCAGGCGGTAGCCCGCCGCCAGGTCGGCCGCTGTCAACGCCAGGATGCCCACCGTGTCCAGTCGGGGCGACAGCGGCACGATGCCGTTGGTCGGCAAATGCCCGCGCGAGCTCTTGTAGCCGTAAAGCCCATTCCACGCCGCGGGAATGCGCACCGATCCCGCCGTGTCTGTGCCCAGGGCGAGCAGGGCGGAGCCTTCGCGCAGGCTCAATGGCGCGCCGGTGCTGGACCCGCCGGGCACGCGGTGCACGGCTGGATCGGCGGGATTGCGCGGCGTGCCCCAATGCCCGTTGGCGCCCAGACCACCGAAAGCGAATTCCACCATGCGCGTCTTGCCGGTGACCACGGCGCCCCGCGCCAGCAGGGCGGAAACCACGCCCCCCGGCCGGTTCCAGGCGCCCGGCAGCCGGCGGGGGGACCCGGCGAACACCGGCCAGGTACCGGAACATACCGTTCCGGTCCCGTAATTATCCTTCAGGGACAGGGGAATGCCATCGAACTCGCTGAGCGGGGCCCCGGCCCGGCGACGCGCATCAGCGGCATCGGCCTGGGCCCGCAGCAGTCCGGCATTGAAGGCGACATAGGGATTGTCGCGCCCGTCCGGACGGTCGGCACGGGCGGCGACGCAGGCCTCCGCCAGGTCGCGGGCGGTCAGAGTGCCGTCGGCAAGGGCGGCGAGGGCGGTGGTAAGGTCCATGGGGGCGCCTTCGGGATGGGGCGGGTTCAAGCCGGCGGCAACCCTGGCACGGGCTGCGGCCCGGCGGCAAGCGCATCGGCAGGCGCGGCAATAGGACGCCATATCCCGCCGCTATCAAATCCATATCCCCCCTGCATTTCACAAGGCCGGGTGGCGGGGGTTAGCGTTCAGCCATCGCAACCACCCACCTTGAGGGGACTTTGAAAATGCAGACCACCACCACCCATACCTCCATGAGCCGCCGTCTGGGCCTTGGCCTGATCGTCGCCACCGCCGTCGCCGGCGCCACCCTGGCCGCCGCCCCGGCCAAGGCCGCGGACATGGAAAAGTGCTACGGCGTCGTGAAGGCCGGCCACAACGACTGCAAGACCGACAGCAACTCCTGCGCTGGCCACGCCACCAAGGACCGTGACCCGGGCGCCTTCATCGCCGTGCCGGCCGGCACCTGCGCCAAGATCGCCGGCGGCAGCACCGAACCCGCCAAGAAGTAAGCCGTCAACCAGGGAGGGGCGCCATCATGACCACCATGGCCAGGGGCATCACCGGCATCGGCCTGAAGGCCCGCCATACCGCCGAGCTGCTGGCCCGGCGCCCCTCCCTGCGCTTCCTGGAAGTGCACGCCGAGAACTACATGGGCGGCGGCGGCCCGCCCCACCGCTGGCTGACGGCGCTGCGCGAGGTCTACCCCCTGTCCATCCACGGCGTCGGCCTGTCGCTGGGCGGGGCGGAACCGCTGGACGCGGCCCACCTGGTCGACCTGGCCGCCGTGGTCGACCGCTACCAGCCCGAGCTGGTGTCCGAACACCTGGCCTGGTGCCGGATCGACGGCACCTACCTGAACGACCTGCTGCCCATCCCCTATACCGACGCCAGCCTGGACCTGGGGCCGCCCATATCGCCAGA
>NZ_BACU01000388.1 GCF_000333275.1 Azospirillum sp. B4
AGGGCGTTGGAGGCCAGGTTGTCATGGCTGAGCATGGCGCCCTTGACCCGGCCGTGGTGCCGGACGTGTAGAGGATGGCCGCCAGGTCGTCCGCCCCGCGGTCCACGTCCACGAAGGTGCCGGCCTGATCCGCCGTCGCCGCCAGCAGGGTGCCGGCATCCGCCGCCCCCTGGCCGCCCAGGGTTTCCACCGCGGCCACGCCCTTGGTGAGGGCAAGGTCCTTCATGGCCGCCGCCTTGGCGGGATCACACACCACCAGGTGGGGTGTGGCATCGCCGATGAAATAATCCAGTTCCGCCAGGGTGTAGCCGGTGTTGAGCGGCAGGTAGATGGCCCCCGCCCGCACGCAGGCGAGGTAGAGCACGATGGCCTCGGCGCTCTTCTCCACCTGCACGGCCACGCGGTCGCCCGGCTTCACCCCCCGGGCCACCAGCAGGTTGGCCATGCGCGCCGACAGGGTGACGACATCGCCATAGGTCAGCGTCCGTTCCGGCGCGCCCTTGGCTTCCGGGATGATGATGAACGGCGTCTCCGGCGCCGGCATGCGGCTGCGGATCAGGGAGAACAGGTGGTTGGCCATCGCGGGGACACTCCGGAATCTTGGGGGGCGTTTCTTGTTGCTTGGGAAATTGCGGATGCTCAGGCTGGCGGCTGGGCGGCGGCGGTGCGGCGGGCGCGCTTGGCCGCCCCCTCCCCCGTCCCACCGCCCGTTTTGGCCTTGGGCGGCGGCTTGGTCTCTTCAGCCTCGACATCCGCCTTCAGGTGGCGGCGGACGGCCGATGCGGCCACCACCTCGCCCCGGTCGGCGTAGCGTTCGTGGTTGATCTCGATATCGTCCAGCTTGTACAGATAGTTGACCATCAGGCCGTAGGCTTGGGCCAGTCCCTTGGCCGACAGGTCGCCCAGGAAATTCAGGCGTTCCAGCCGAGCGCCATTGCCCAGGTGGAAGCGGGCGACCGGATCCACCGGCTTGCCGCCCCGCCCCTTGGCCTTCAGGAAATAATGCGCGGCGGCCTGCAACAGCACGGGCGACACGGTGGCGGCGGTGCCGGGATCCTGGTGCCAGCCCGGCTGGTCAAGGGCCGCCAGGATGGCCTTGTCGGCCGGCGGCAGGACGGCCGACCCCTCATCCTTGCGTTCCTTGGCCAGCCAGCCGGCGAAGCCCGGCACCGGCGACAGGGTGACGAAGGTGCGCAGGTTGGGCAGTTCACCCCGCAGATCCTCCACCACCTGCTTGATCAGGAAGTTGCCGAAGGAGACGCCGCGCAAGCCCTCCTGGCAGTTGGAGATGGAATAGAACACGGCGGTGGTCGCATCCTCCGCCGCCATGGGGGCGCGATCCTCCGCCAACAGGGCATCGATGCTGGCCGGAATGTCCGGCGCCAGCGCCACCTCCACGAAAATCAGCGGGTCATCCAGCAGCTGGGGATGGAAGAAGGCGAAGCAGCGGCGATCACTGGGCGCCAGGCGCCGGCGCAGGTCGTTCCAGTCGCGGATGGTATGCACCGCCTCATACCGGATGATCTTTTCCAGGATGTTGGCGGGGGTGGTCCAGTCGATGTGGCGCAGGACCAGGAAGCCCCGGTTGAACCAGGACGCCAGCAGGTGGCTGAGATCGGCGTCCACCGCCTCCAGCCCCGCCTTTTCCACGCCCTGGGCGCCGGCCATCACCTTGAACAACGCCTCGCGCATGCGCACCACCGCCTCGGTCCCGCCCGGCGCCAGGTTCAGGCGGCGGAACAGTTCCTGCCGTCGCGCCTCGGCCGCCGTGTGCAGGGCCAACGCGGTGGCCGCGCCCGGCGCGGCGCGATAGGCGTCGATCGCTTTGTCCAGCTTGATCGGATCGGGACCGAAACGATAGGCCAGATCCAGCAGGAAGGTCCGCCGCCCGGCCTCATCCAGCGCGTCCCATTGGTCCAGGATCTGTTCCGCCAGCGCCACGCCCGACGCCTCACCCCGACCGGACAGCAGGGTGTCGCACAAGGTGGGCAGGTCGCGCTTCGGCGGGGTCTTGACCGTTAACGGCATCAGCCGGGCCGCATCCTCCAGCAAGTCCCCAACCATGGGGCCGTGGCGGCGCAGCAGGGCGCGGCCGCGATCGGCGATGGTCGTCAACATGGACCGGAAAAAGGTGCTGCTGCTCATGGACTGGACCTCGCGGGGGTGGCGAACCAGGAATTTGAGATAGCGGCGGCCCGTCATCGCACAATGGCGTCACCGCACGATGGTAGGCCGGCCGAGCGTGCCCGCCAAGACCGGTTGGGGATTGGATACCGCCTGCGGCATAGACATGTTGGAGACAAAGTCGGACAGGCCGTCACCCTGGATGCCGATGTGCCGGCGCATCAGTGTTTCCGCCCGGTCCGCGTCGCCTTCCAGCAGGGCGCGCACCACGTCGTCATGTTCCTGCACCGATTTGGCGACGCGGCCCAGCTGGTGCAACTGGTTGCGACGATAAGGCGACAGGCGGTTGCGCACGCGCCGCGTCTCCTCCTCCAGCTGGCGGTTGTGGCTGCCGGCGTAGATGACCTCATGAAAGCGGGTGTTCATGGCATAATAGGTGTCGGGGTCGCCGGCCACGGCCAGGCGCTGGCATTCGGCGTGGACAGCCATGAGATCGGCCCGTTCCGCCGGCGTCATGCGGCGGGCCGCCAGGCGGGCGCACAGCCCCTCCAGCACGGCCATGATCTCGAACAGCTCCAGCACCTGGCGGACGTCCAGGCCCACCACCACCGCCCCCTGGCGGGGCCGAATCTCCACGAAGCCCTGGGCCGCGAGCATCTTCAGCGCCTCCCGCACCGGGGTGCGCGAGGTGCCGAAGCGCTGGGCCAGCACCTGTTCGTCCAGCCGCATCCCCGGCAAGGCGCGGCCGGCGCAAATGTCGTCTTCCAGCGCGCGGGCCAGTTGTTCGGATCGGGTTTCGGGAACGGCCATGGGCATCCTCGTCAGGGGCTAGAGCCAACACCTGGAGGCCGGGCGGTTCCCGGCGGGCACGTGAGATTTTCTCCCTGCCGATACGCATACACCAGTCATCTTCATGCATGCAAGACAGTCGATCTTGCGTTTCAGCGATTGACGCCCCGGGGAGGCTCTGACATGCTTCCCCAACGTCAAGTCTCTGCAAATAAAGCAATATTTCGCAATTGCAGCATTTATTGAGCAGTTGCGGAAACAGGGAAGAACAAGCGCGCCAGTTCTTGGTGCGGTCATCGCCTGCCCCAGGCCGCGATACCTGCGGCCCTTACCGACGCTTCAGGAAAACCGACGCTTCAGGCCCAACCCAAACGCCGGGACGCGAGAAGACCGGCGCCTGCCCACGGTGAGGAACAGCCCCCCATGTCGATCCCCAAGACGTCCCACGCCTTGTCGCGCCGCGCCCTACTGGGTGGCATGGCGGCCAGCCCCGTCGCCCTCACCCTGGGCGGCACTGTGCTTAGCGCCGGCAGCCTCATCCCCGGCCTGGCGCACGCGCAAAGCACCCTCAAGATTTCCCACCAGTTTCCGGGCGGCACCTTGACGGAGGGTGACTTCCGCGACCGGCTGTGCCGCAAATTCGCCGCCCAGGTCGAGGCGGAGACCAAGGGCGCGCTGAAGTTCGAGATATATCCCGCCTCCTCCCTCATGAAGACGGTGGCGCAGTTGCAGGCCCTGCGGAAGGGCGCCTTGGACTTCACCCTCTATCCCATGCCCTACGGCGGCGGAGAGATTCCGGAAATGAACCTGGGCCTGATGCCCTGCTTGGTGACGACCTATGAGCAGGGCCTGGCCTGGAAGAAGAAGCCCATCGGCGAGGCGCTGACCAAGGCGCTGGAGGCCAAGGGCGTGAAGATCCTGACCTGGGTGTGGCAGGCGGGCGGGGTGGCCGCGCGTGGCGCCCCGGTGCTGCATCCCGCCGATGTGAAGGGCATCAAGATCCGCGGCGGATCGCGGGAGATGGACATGATGTTCAAGGCGGCCGGCGCCGCCGTTTCCTCCATCCCGTCCAACGAGATCTACGCCGGCATGCAGACCGGCGCCCTGGACGCCGCCGTCACCAGTTCCACCAGCCTGATCTCCTTCAAGCTGGAGGAGCAGAGCAAGAGCCTGACCGCCGCGCGGCAGAAGAGCTTCTGGTACATGCTGGAACCGCTGATGATGTCGAAGATCGTGTTCGACGGCCTGCCCGCCGCCCAGCAGAAGGCCCTGCTGACGGTCGGTGAATCACTGGAGCCCTTGTGCCCTGGAAGAACCCAAGAAGGATGACCAGCGGGTGGCCGAGATCTACGCCAAGGCGGGCGTGAAGGTCGTCGACATGGACGAAAAGGTGATGGACGAATGGCGGGCCATCGCCCGCGACACCGCCTGGAAGGACTTCGCCGAGCGGTCCGCCGAAGCGGCGGCCCTGCTGAAGCTGGCCGAGGACGTGGCATGAGGGCTGCGGAGTTGGAAACCAACACGCCGGAAGGGGGGCCCGGGGCGACACGCCTACCCCGGGGGACGGCCGCACCCATCCGCCTGGCGGGCAAAGCCCTGGCCTGGACCAACGGCGTCATCGCCACCGTCGCCGCCGTGGCGGTGGTGGCCGCCGGTATCGTCATGACGGAAGAGGCCATGGTGCGCTATTTCCTGCACCAGGCGGCGGACTGGCAGGATGAGACGGCCATCTTCCTGCTGGTGGGCGCCACCTTCCTGTCGGCGGCTTATGTCCAGTCACGCCGCGGCCATGTCGCCATCGAGGCGGTGGGTGGCCTGCTGCCCAAGGGGGTGGAGCGGGTGCGGCGCTGGATGGCGGACCTGGTCTCCTTCCTGTTCTGTGGCTTCTTCGCCTGGAAATCCTGGGTGCTGTGCCATGAGGCCTGGGTGGAGGGCTATGCCACCTTCTCCTCCTGGGCGCCCCCCTTGTGGATCCCCTATCTCGCCATGTCGGTGGGCATGACCTTGCTGACCCTGCAGATCGCCCTGCAACTGCTGGCGCCGCAGCCGCTGGACGCCTCGACGCAAGCCTCCGGGAAAGGACATGCCCATGGGCACGGTTGAGATCGGTCTGCTGTACGGCGGCGCCACCCTGGCGGTGCTGTTCGCCGGCCTGCCCATCGCCTTCGCCCTGGGCAGCGTGGCCGTCATCTTCATGTATTTCTTCATGCCGGCGGCCTCGCTGGATACCGTCACCCAGAACGTCTATGAGGAAATGGCCAGCATCACCATGCTGACCATCCCCCTGTTCATCCTGAAGGGAGCCGCCATCGGCCGGTCGCGCGCGGGCGCGGACCTCTATTCCGCCCTGCACGTCTGGATGGGGCGGGTGCCGGGCGGCCTGGGCGTGGCCAACGTCTTCGCCTGCGCCCTGTTCGCCGCCATGGCCGGCAGCAGCCCCGCCACCTGTTCCGCCATCGGCAGCGCCGGCATTCCCGAGATGCGGCGGCGGGGATATTCCCCCGGCTTCGCCGCCGGCATCATCGCGGCCGGCGGCACGCTGGGCATCCTGCTGCCGCCGTCTATCACCCTGATCCTCTACGCGGTGGCGGCGGAACAATCGCTGGGCCGGCTGTTCCTGGCCGGCATCGGGCCGGGCATTTTCATGGTGGTCCTGTTCGCCGCCTACGCCGTCGTCCGCTACCGGCAGGAGAAGCGGGCGGCGACGGAAGCCTATGCCCAAGGCGGCGGCTGGTCGGAAATCCTGCGCACCGACACCTTCACGGCGCGCGAGCGCTTCGCCGCCATCCCCCGCGTCCTGCCCTTCGTCATCCTGCTGATCGGCGTGATGTTCGCGCTGTACGGCGGCATCGCCACCCCGTCGGAGACGGCGGGGCTGGGGGCCGTGCTGGCGCTGCTGATGGTGGCCGGCATCTACCGCGTCTGGCGGCCGGCGCAGGTGGGGCCCATCCTGATGTCCACCCTGCGGGAGTCCACCATGCTGATGATGATCATCGGCATGTCGCTGCTGTATTCCTATGTGATGAGCTACCTGCACATCAGCCAGGGGGCGGCGGAGTGGATCGTGGGCATGCACCTGTCGAAATGGGTGCTGCTGGCGGCCATCCTGCTGCTGGTGGTGGTGCTGGGCTTCTTCCTGCCGCCAGTCAGCATCATCCTGATGACGGCGCCCATCATCCTGCCGCCGCTGAAGGCCGCCGGCTTCGACCTGATCTGGTTCGGCATCATCATGTCCATCGTGATGGAGATGGGCCTGATCCACCCGCCGGTGGGGCTGAACATTTTCGTCATCAAGAACATCGCACCGGACATCCCCCTGCGCGACGTGGTGATGGGGGTGCTGCCCTTCGTCGGCCTGATGCTGGTGTCCATCCTGGCGCTGTGCTTCGTGCCCGGCCTGGCCACCTGGCTGCCGGCCGCCGTCTATAACGGCTGAGCCGGCACCGAAAGAAAGGGGCGGCCCCGACGCGCGGGAGCCGCCCCTTATTCCTTTCCGGACCCAGCTATCCGATGTCTGTCATGGGCCGCGACTGCGGCCGCCGGCGTTTTGCGTGAGCCGGAGGCGGACTGCAAAACGAGGAAGCCAAAAGGGCCCGCCCGCCCGGCGCCAGAGGGAACCGTAAGATCAAGCCGCGTCGGTGCGGATCTCCTTCACCACGCCATCCACCACCGCCTGCAGCTTCTGCACCCGGCCGGACAGCAGCTTGGACAGGTCGGCGATGCCGTCGGCGGAACCGTTGGTGTCGGTCCAGGCGGACAACGTCTCCTCACATCCCCGGGCGGCGGCGCCGGCGCTCTGCACCGCCTCGGCGGCGCTGCGCGCGATCTCCTTGGTGGCGGCGTCCTGCTCCTCCACCGCCGCGGCGATGGCTGAGGTGGCGGCGTCCACGTCGAAGATGATGGTGGCGATGGACTCGATGGCGTCGGCGGCCTCCTGCGTGCTGTCGCGGATGGCGGCCACCTTCTGCGCCACCTCCGACGTGGCCAGCGCCGTCTGGCCCGCCAGGTTCTTCACCTCCGATGCCACGACGGCGAAGCCCTTGCCGGCCAGACCAGCCCGCGCCGCCTCGATGGTGGCGTTCAGCGCCAGCAGGTTGGTGCGTTCCGCGATCTCGCTGATGGTGGCCAGCACGCTCCCGATGCTGTCCGCCGCCTCCGACAGGCCCCGGATGGTGGCCTGGGTGATGCGGGCGCGGTCCGCCGCCGTCCGCGTCACGCCGGAGGACCGGCTGACCTGGGTGCTGATCTCGGCTATGGCTTCCGACAGCTGCGAGGCCGCGTCCGCCACCTGGGCGGCGCTGTCCAAGGCATTACCGCCCGAGGCGGCGATGGCCCCGGCATTGTCCGAGCCGCGCCGCACCAGGGCGCGCAGGTCGTCGGCACAGCTACGGGCGTCGGTGGCGGCCCCCGCCACCTCACCCGCCAAGCCACCGACATCCCCCTCCAGGCGCTGGGCCAGCGCCAGCATCAGGCGGCTGCGCTCATCCCGGGCCTGGGCCGCCAGGACCTCACGGGCAGCCGTGGCCTGGGCCAGTTCCTCATGCGCCTCACGGGCATCAGCCAGGGCCGCGTCGGAACGTTCGAAAGACTTGGCCATGGTCTGGGCCAACCAGGCCAGCAGCCCACCCTCGAACACCACAAGCCAGACGTACATCAGGATGCGCAGGTATTCCCCGCCCCGCACACCGGCCGATTCCGGAACCGCCAGGCCGCCGATGATGAAGAACAGGGCCACGGCGGCGGCGGATGCCGCGAGCGTGCGCGCATCGCAGAAGCCCGCGGAAACAGCCACCAGGATGTAGACGTAGATCTGCATGCCCGTCTGCCACGGATTGCCGGCGAAGGCCCAGATGGACAGGGCCCCCGCCAGGGGCAGGCAGGCGGCCAGGACCAGGCGGCTGGCGGCTGGCGGCAAAGCCTGCCAAGCCACGGCGGCGGCCAGCACCACCACCAAGGTCGCCGTCGGCTGGCGCCAATCGAACCCACCCAGCACCACCAGCTGGGCGGCGAGAAGAACGAAGACTTGACCAGCCAGCAGCGTCAGCACCAGCAGCGTGGTGGTGCGGCGAACGCGTTCCAGCGGCGAGAGGGCGGGGGCGGCAACGGATACAGCAGGCATGAGGGCCGATCTCCTGGAAAAGTTTTCCCAGATAACCGTTCCCCTCGCGTCCGCGCTTTGACCTGGATCAGATCAATTTCACGAAACCGGACAAGGGTCCCCACCCCCGACGCCGACGCTGGAAACAGGCCTGGTTCAAAAGAACGCCTGGCTCAGGTTCTGCTGCGGCGCCTGGACCGGGGTCGCCAGTGTTTCCACCGACGCCAGCCACTGGAAATAGCTGACCACCACCACCCGAACGGCGCTGGACAGACTGGTTTCAGCATCGCGGGAACGATCGATCACGTCCAGCAATTCAGCGATCTGGCAACCCTCCTGCCGGGCCAGCAGGTCCAGCCCGATCCAGAACTGCGGTTCCAGTCGCATGGAGGTCCGGCGGCTACCCACGCGGACGCTGCGGGGCACCAGCGAACGCGGCGCCGTCGCCTGATGCACGGCGGCCAGAACCGGGAAAGGAAGGCGATGGCTGGTCAGAACGGTCATGTCCGTGCTCCGTGACAAGGACCCCCAGTTTTTTTTCAGCGGCTCTTGGGGGTGTGATGGCGGTCCTTATCAAAGCGGGAGAATTGGAGTTACATAACTGTAGACTCATACAGGGTTAGGCGCCCCTGACGCTAAAGTGGTGCCTCGTTCCTGTATACGCACGCCCTCGTTGGATCGACCCCATGATACTGGACGACGCCCTCAACCGGTTGAGCCAGCCTGACAATCCCGAAGATCTATTTAACACCTTCAGCGAGCTGGCACGCGATCTCGGGTACGCGGCGGTCAGCTACATCGATAGCCGGCCGGGGCCCGCCCCAGGCGAGCCGGACCTTTTCGTGCGCACAACCGTACGTCCGGACTTCCTGCACACTTACCTGTCCGAAGGGTACATGAACCATGACCCATTGATGGTCATGGCCAAGCGTCAGGCGGCACCACTGACCTGGGCCGACGTGCCGGAATTCCATGCCAGCCGGCAGGCCATCTCCAAGCTGGATTTGCCGGGCAAGGGTCGCGCCCGGCAGGACGCCCAACGTGCCATCGCCGTCATGGCCGCCGCCGCCGACCACGGCTACACCCAGGGCTACGTCATCCCGACCCACACGGTCGATCCCCAGGGCCGGCTGGCATCCGCCGTAGTCAGCCTGTTCTGGACGCAAAAGCCGGAAGGCCTGATCACACCGGATTCGGCGCCGGCATGGCTACGGCTCAGTGCCCTCTATCTCCATGAGCGGGTGGTCAGCATGCGCTTGACACCGGTGGCACCACCCCCTGTCCTGACCCAGCGCGAGCAGGAGGCCCTGGTATGGGCCAGCCGGGGCAAGACGGTGGAGGAGACGGGCGAAATCATCGGCGTCTCCGGACGGACCATCACCTTCCATCTGCAGAACGCGCTGGAGAAGCTGGGCTGCTACTCCAAGATCCACGCGGTGGCCAAGGCCATCCAGATGGGCCTGATCCATCCATGACCCCAAAAGCAATGAGCCGCGGAGAGAGGCCCCCCACGGCTCATTTCCGGTACGTTACGCCTGTCGATCAGAACTGGGAGGCGCGGCGGCGGGCCACCATGCGCTGCAGGTACTGACCGTAGGGGCTGTTCTTGTAGGCCTGGGCCTGAGCCAGAACCGCCTCCTCATCGACGAAGCCTTGCTCCAGGGCGATTTCCTCGGGGCAACCGATCTTCAAGCCCTGGCGGTGTTCAATGGTGCGCACGAACTCAGCCGCTTCCAGCAGCGAGTCATGGGTGCCGGTGTCCAGCCAGGCCGTGCCACGCCCCAGGCGCTCCACCTGAAGCTCGCCCCGCTGCAGGTAGACGTTGTTGACATCGGTGATCTCCAGTTCGCCACGCGGCGATGGCTTGATCTCCCGGGCGACGTCAACCACCTGGTTGTCGTAGAAATAAAGGCCTGTGACCGCCCAGTTGGACTTCGGATCCTTGGGCTTCTCCACGATGCTGTTGGCGCGGCCGTTCTCGTCGAAATCCACCACGCCGTAGCGATGCGGATCCTCGACCCAATAGGCAAAGACCGTGGCGCCCGTCTTCACCTGGGTCGCCTTCTGCGCCTGCGCGCTCAGACCCTGGCCATAGAAGATGTTGTCACCCAGGACCAAGGCGCAGGGTTCGTCACCAATGAAATCGCGACCGATGATGAAGGCTTCCGCCAAGCCGTTGGGCGCGGCCTGCTGAGCGTAGGACAGGTTGATTCCCCAGGGCGCCCCATCACCCAGCAGATCCTGGAACAGCGGCAGGTGGTGCGGGGTGCTGATCACCAGGATGTCGCGGATGCCGGCCAGCATCAGCACCGACAGCGGGTAATAGACCATGGGCTTGTCGTAAATGGGCAGCAGTTGCTTGCTGACGCTTTTGGTCAGCGGGTGCAAACGGGTGCCGGAGCCGCCCGCCAGGATGATGCCCTTCATTTTGAATAGCCTTGTGTCTTATCGGGTTGGGGAAAAAATCTACGAAACTAGGGCTGGGAAACTCAGGTCGGGAAACTCAGGCTGGCAGCAGCACGTCCAGGCTGCGGGCCAGGCTGTCAGGCCAAGCCGGCGCCCGCCAGCCGAAGACCTGCTCCAGCAGGGCACAGTCAAGGACCGAATTGGCCGGCCGTTTCGCCGGTGTGGGATATGCGGCGGTGTCAATGGCCACCAGACGCGGCACCTTGGCCCCACGCGCCTGCGCCTGGGCGAAAATCTCCGCCGCGAAGCCGTGCCAGGTGGTCGCCCCCGTGCCGCAGAGATGATAGGTGCCGAAGCCATCGCGCTGGCCACCCAGGATGCGGCTTCCCACCGCCACCAGGGCATCGGCGATGTCCGCGGCCGCCGTGGGGCAACCGTGCTGGTCCGCCACAACGCGCAGTTCTTCCCGCTCCGCGCCCAGGCGCAGCATGGTTTTCAGGAAGTTGGCACGGTCCGGGCCATAGACCCAGGCCGTCCTCAGGATGACATGCGCCGGCAGCGCCGCGCGCACCGCCTGTTCCCCCGCCTCCTTCGACGCGCCATAGACGCTGACGGGACCGACCAGGTCGGTTTCCACATACGGCCCGACCTTGGTGCCGTCGAAGACATAATCGGTCGACAGGTGCAGCAGGGGCGTGCCCCCCACCGCGCAGGCGCGGGCCAGCGCCGCCGGCCCGTCGCGGTTGGCGGCGTAGGCGGCGTCGACTTCGGTTTCCGCCTTGTCCACCGCCGTGTAGGCGGCGCAGTTCACCACCAGGTCGGCGGCCGACACCGCCACCTGGACGGCATCCGGATTGGCGATGTCCAGCGCCTCCCGGCCCGGCGCCGTGACACGCCAATTGACCGGCGCCACCCGTTGGAATGCCAAGCCCACCTGGCCAGCGCCCCCCAGCAACAATACCCGAACGTTCCCCGCAGTGGTCATGACGGTCACGACCTCAGCCGACCTTGGCGGCGGCGGGGGCGGCAGCGCCCAGGCGCTGGCCGGAATACTTGCCCTCGCGGATGGGTTCCCACCACCAGCGGTTGGCCAGGTACCAGTCGACCGTGCGGCGGATGCCTTCCTCGAACGTCACCGACGGCTCCCACCCCAGCTCGCGCTTGATCTTTGAGGCGTCGATGGCATAGCGCTGGTCATGGCCCGGACGGTCGGTCACGAAGGTGATCAACTCCCGGCGCTTGGTGGCGCTGGGCAGGCGTTCGTCCAGCAGGTCGCAGATCGTTTCCACCACGTGCAGGTTGCGCTGCTCCGCGTTGCCGCCGACGTTGTAGCGCTCGCCCGGCACGCCTTTGCGCACGATGAGGACCAGTGCGCGGGCGTGGTCTTCCACGAACAACCAGTCGCGGACGTTGTCGCCCTTGCCGTAGACCGGCAGCTTCTTGCCGTCCATCCCGTTCAGGATCATCAACGGGATCAGCTTCTCCGGGAAATGGAAGGGCCCGTAGTTGTTGGAGCAGTTGCTGAGCAGCGTCGGCAGGCCATAGGTGTGGTACCAGGCGTTGACCAGATGGTCGGACGCCGCCTTGCTGGCGGAATAGGGCGAGTTGGGGGAATAGGCCGTGTCCTCGCGGAAAAGCCCGTCCTCACCCAGCGAGCCATAGACCTCGTCGGTCGAGATGTGATGGAAGCGAAAGGCGTCCTTCCGCTCCGCCGGCAGGGCCTGCCAGTACTCGCGCGCAGCCTCCAGCATCACGTGGGTGCCGTTGATGTTGGTGCGGATGAAGATGCCGGACCCGTCGATGGAGCGGTCCACATGGCTTTCCGCCGCCAGGTGCATCACCGCGTCGGGCTGGTGGCGCCGGAAGATGTCGCGCATGGCGTCGACATCGGCCACGTCAGCTTTTTCCAGCACGGCCCGGCCGCTGGCCAGAACCTCCCCGATCGACTCAAGGCTGGCCGCGTAGGTCAGCTTGTCCACGCACACCAGGTTGTCCTGGCCCTCAGCCACCAGCAAGCGGCACACCGCGGACCCAATAAAACCGGCCGCACCCGTCACCAGAATCTTCACGCGACAAACTCCCATCAGGCCTGAACGGCGACTGAAAATACAACTCCGCCCCAGGTAAATGCAAATCCGGCAGCGGCAAGCCGAGCAGTGATACCGGCCCGCGCCCAGGGGAGCAACCCAAAGCCGCACTTCGATCGAATAGCTGACGAAGTGCATAGGCGGCGGCGCCCCCCATGTAGCCACGGGGCCTACGCCGCCCGCCGATAATCCTACGGCGCATCAAAGACACCACGCTGGGACTCTGCCTATACTATAGGGTTTGGTCATAACTTTGCGTAGGAGTGCCAGTACATTTACGTACGACCAAAGCATCCGTGACGAATTCACCCAATCCGATAATGATTGGGTCGGTATGTTCGCCCATCAATACAGACTTAACCGGGCGATGGATCGGAACGAATGGAGCGACAAATGGCATCGAAGAACGGATTACTGATCAGCGGCGCCGTCATCGTGGTTCTGGGCGTGCTGGCCCTGGCCGTGCCCATCTTCACGACCAAGGACACCAAGGAATTGGCCAAGATCGGCGACCTGAAGGTGACGGCCAAGGAAGAGAACACCCACGTCATCCCGCCCTTCGTCGGTCCCGCCGCCCTGATTCTGGGCGTGGTGCTGATGGGCGCCGCCCTGGTTCGCCGCTAAGCCCCTGCGGCGGCCGTCGGATGGGCATCCCGTCAGGGCGGCGCAACCCGCCGCCCGGTGAAGGGATTC
>NZ_BACU01000387.1 GCF_000333275.1 Azospirillum sp. B4
CAGGCCCATGGCGCCCAGGCAGGCGAACCAGAAGCACATCACCGGCCCGAACAGGCGGCCAACCGTGTTGGTGCCGCCGCTCTGGATCAGGAACAGCCCCACCAGGATGACCACGGTGATGGGCACCACCCAGTGCTGGACGTCCGGGGCGGAAATCTCCAGCCCCTCCACCGCCGACAGCACAGACACGGCCGGGGTGATCATGCCGTCGCCGTAGAAGAGCGCCAGGCCCAGCATGGCCAGCACCGTCATCAGCCGGCGCTGCGAGCGCGACCGGTCCTTGCCGCTGAGCGCCAGGGTGGACAGCGACAGGATGCCGCCCTCGCCCTTGTTGTCGGCCCGCAGGATCAGGACCACGTATTTCAGGGTGACGACCAGGACCAGCGACCAGACCACCATCGACAGGAAGCCGAAGATGTTGCCCTCATTCAACGGCATGCCGGTGATGGCCGGGTCGAACGCCGTGTGCATGGTGTAGAGCGGGCTGGTGCCGATGTCGCCATAGACGACACCCAACGCCCCGAGGGTCAGGGCCCAGTGGCGGCGACCGGCGTCGTGCTGGTCGCTAGAGTGGCTGGATTGCATGGGTGGGGATGAGATCGGCGTAGACTGCGTTAGGACGGCATGCTCAGGCATCAGTCGGGTGACATGGCTAAAAGAGGTAGGGGTCCAATAGCGACGGAACGACGGAGCGGAACACGACATCGGTGGCAAAGCGGCCGGATCGACCACGCCCCCACCCTGAGACGGATCGCGGCGTCAGTCAACAATCACATCGCAGGTGCAACATCGGCGCGGATCCGCCGGCACCCGCCGGGCCTTTGAAAAAACGACATTCCGGACCACTTGGTCTATGGTGGGCGCGCCTGCCCAACACCCACTGAACAAACGGTTTTTCGCCCGTGCCCCCCCATCGCCGACTGGCCCGCCTGCACCAGCGCCGCATCACCGTCGACGGCCGCCCCTTCGCCACCCTGAAGGGGGTACCGGCCCTGCGCTGGCAGGATCCCTACCACTTCCTGCTCAGCATCCCCTGGAGTGGATTCTTCGGCCTGGCGCTGGCCGTCTACCTGGTCGCCAACCTGATCTTCGCCGGGTTGTACCTGGCCGATCCCGCCGGCATCACCAACGCCCGCGTCGGCTCCTTCACCGACGCCTTCTTCTTCAGCGTGCAGACCCTGGGCACCATGGGCTATGGCGTCATGGCGCCCCATTCCGTCTACGCCAATGGCGTGGCGGCGGCCGAATCCTTCACCGGCATGGCGGGCGTTGCCCAGATCACCGGCTTGATCTTCGCCCGCTTCTCCCGCCCCCGGGCCATGATCCTGTTCAGCCGCAACATCCTGTTCACCCAGCATGACGGGTGCCCGGTGCTGATGCTGCGGGCGGGCAACACCCGCGGCAATCAGATCCTGGAAGCCCAGGCCAGCCTGTCGCTGAGCACCACGCGCATCACGCCGGAAGGCACGCACATGCGCGGGTTCGAGGAATTGACCCTGACGCGCGCCCGATCGCCCCTGTTCGCCCTGTCCTGGTCCATCATCCACCGGATCGATGAGACCAGCCCCCTGTATGGCCAGACGGAATGGACCCTGCGGCAGAGCCAGGCCAGCTTCATCGTGCTGTTGAGCGGCACCGACGAAAGCTATTCCCAACAGGTTTACAGCCGCAAAATCTATGAAATGGAGGATGCGCTGTGGGGCCGGCGCTTCGTCGACATTATCAAGCTGCGTGACGATGGCCACCGCCTGCTGGACTTCGACCGCTTCCACGATACGGAGCCGCAGCGCCTGCCCAAGCCCGACCCGGAGCCGCCGATGACCACCCCGTAAATGGACGAATAACGACCGGCCTGATCACTGGCCGGCGCGCTTGGGGCCCCAAGTGGGGGGCCCAAGTGGGGGTCAGCGGTGTGGATTGATCCCACGCCGCTGACCATTGACCATCTATTTGGCCGCTGCGGCGGCGCAGGTGTCGCCGGGACCGCCGTCCAGATCCAGGCAGCGCCCGTCGACATCGCCGGGGGCCAGTTTGAAGCCCACCTGGGCGGCCAGCGTCGGCATGATGTCGATGGTCTCGACGGACAGCGGCTGCTCGAAGCCCGTCAGGCCCTTGCGCCAGAACAGGATGGGCACGCGGCGGTCATAGTCCCACGGGCTGCCGTGCGTGGCGATATAGCTGCGCGGCTTGGCCGCGATGGACATGATCCGCGGCTTGAGGAAAACGATCAGGTCGCCGGAGCGGTCGGCATCGTATGACGCCCGCGCGCGGTCCAGCAGGGTCCAGGTCTCGGGCGCCCCGGTCGGGATAGGGGCCGCCGCCACCTCCGCCGCCGTGTAGACGGCGGCCACCTGCGGGTCGGCGCGATACAGGGGCAGGGTCTCGGCCAGCACCTTCTGCCGCCAGGTCCCCGCGACCACCGGCCCCACCCAGACATCGCCGTTGGTGCCACCCAGCAGCAAGTCGGCCCCGGCGATGCCGGCGGGCGCCACCTTCTGGCCGATGTTCTCCGGCAGCAACGTGCTCTCCACCCGTGCCGCCATCGGCATGCCGCGCAGTTGCTCGCGCTCGGGAATGTCGTTGCCGCCGTGGTCGGCCGACAGGGCCAGGACGTAATCCACGCCCGTGGCGTCCAGCGCCGCGACCAGCTTGCCCAGCGTACGGTCCAGGTTGGCCACCTGGATGCACATCTCCGACCCTTCGGTCCCATAGGTATGGCCGATATAGTCGGTCGCCGAGGCGCCAACGGTCAGGACGTCGATCGACTTGCCATGGCCCAGCTTCATGTCCTTGATCAGGCGGACGGCCAGGTCGATGATGGTGGCGTCGAAGGCGGGGGACGCCTTCCACTGCGCCTCCGCCGTGGGCCCGGGCTGCCGGGCGAAGCGGCCGTTGCCGACCGTCATGATGTCCTTTTCCCGCTCGACCGCCACCGGCATGTCGATGGCGCGGCACCATTCCGGTTCCTCATAGGCCTTCGCCGGCTTGGCCAATTCCGCCTGGGCTGCCTCGTTCACCGCGGCAACGGCCGCTGGCGGCGTGCGCCCAGCGTAGGAGACGAAGCCCTGGCCGTCCTTCCAGAACCACAGCTCATCCACCGCGTGGCCGCCCATCATGATGGCCGCCCGATCCTTTCCGGCGACGGAGATGGTGCGCACGTCGGCGTCGGCGGCCTTCATCCGTTCACCCAGCGTCGGCACCTTCAGGTGCACGTCGGAGGGGACGTATTCCTTGTAGCTGCCCTTGCTCTCATCCTCGGCGCAGTAGATCTTGCCCGGCCGGGGACCCTTGAAGCTGTACCAGTCGTTGGCAATGATGCCGGTGCGGGTGGGGCGGTCGCCGGTCATCAGCGTCGAATGGCCGGGGCAGGTCTCCGTCGCCGCATGGCTTTGATAGCCGTTGGGGAACACCGCCCCCTCCGTCAGCCGGCGCAGGCCACCGGTGAAATGGCTGCGGTAGTGCTGGAACAGGTCGGCTGAGAACTGGTCGACCGATACCAGCACGACCAGCTTGGGCGCGGGCGCCGGGGCGTCGGCCGCCACCGCGCCAGCGGAGATGCCGCCGATCAAGGCGGCCGCGGCGCACAGCGCCGTCATCCTGGAATACCAACGCGTCACCGCTTCCCCCTTCCGCTTACCCCGGCGGGCAACCCGCCAGGACCCGCGCAGTTGTTTTCCATCCACGGCCCGATCGCAACACGTCTTTGCCGATGCCATTGAAATGTCATATAGATTTGGAAGGTGTCCGCCCGCCTTGTTCCCGGCCCGGCACCTGACTTAAGGTAATGATGGTCTCTTAGGGGGATTTGGGGACGACATCGCCGCAAGGGGGACACATGACGGCGTTGGAAGTGCGCGGGCTGGCCAAGGCGTTCAGCCGGCCAGCGGTGCAAGGCCTGGACCTGACCATCGCGCCGGGGGAGTTCTATGGCCTGCTGGGACCCAACGGCGCCGGCAAGACCACGACCCTGCGCATGGTGGTGGGCCTTTTGCAGCCGGACGCGGGCAGCATCCGCGTCTTCGGTGTTGACGCCCTGGCCGACCCCATCGCCGCCAAGCGCCAGGTGGCCTGGCTGCCGGACGAGCCGCTGATCTACGACAAGCTGACGCCGCTGGAGTTCCTGGAGTTCGTCGCCGGCCTGTGGGGCGTGCCCGCATCGGTGGCCGCCGCCCGGGCGGAAGAGCTGCTGCACCGCCTGGACCTGTGGGACCACCGCGCCGAGCGCTGTGAGGGCTTCTCGCGCGGCATGAAGCAGAAGGCGGCCCTGGCCGGCGCCTTGATCCACGATCCCCGCCTTCTGATCCTGGACGAACCCCTGACCGGCCTGGACGCCGCCATCGCCCGCGAGGTCAAGGCGATCCTGGTGGAACGGGTGCGCGCCGGCGGCACGGTTATCCTGACCACCCACATCCTGGAGGTGGCGGAGCGGCTGGTGGACCGCATCGGCATCATCCAGCATGGTCGTCTGATGGCCGAGGGCACCCTGGCCGACCTGCGCGGCCGGGTGGGCCGCGGCGACGGCACCCTGGAAGAGGTGTTCCTGGACCTGGTCGCCACCCCCGATTCCGCAGCCGAAACCCGGGAGCCGGCATGACGGCCGGGACCCTGCCCTGGCTGCTGCGCCATGAGCTGCGCTTGGCCATCCGGGGCATGAAGCTGTCGTCGGTGGCCGTCTGGCTGTCGCTGCTGGCGCTGGTGGCGCTGTTCCACGTCATCGGCGGCTTCATCGCCTTCGGCCTGGGCCAGGGGGCGCACGCCGCCCTGCCCGGCATCAGCGCCATGGTGGCGGCGCTGGCCAGCTGCTTCATGGCCGGTACGGCGGTCTACCGGGCCATGGACACCATCTACAGCCGGGGCGACTATGACCTGCTGCTGTCCAGCCCGCTGGCGCCCGGGGTCATCCTGCCGGCCAGGGCGCTGGCGGTGGCGGCCGGCACCCTGCTGTTCCCGGCGGCCATCATCCTGCCCATCGCCAACATGGGTGCCGTGTTCGGCCATGCCAACTGGCTGGCGGCCTACCTGGCCCTGCCGGCGCTGGCCCTGCTGGTGACGGCCGTCGCCCTGCTGGCGGCCTTGGGGCTGGTACGCTGGGTGGGGGTGCGCCGCGCCCGCGTCGCCGGCCAGGCGCTGGCGGCCGTCACCGGCTTCCTCATGGCGCTGGCGGGCCAGATTCCCCACCTGGTCGGCGTGCGCATGAATTGGGTGGACGGCAGCGGCCTGCACGGGCCGCTGGCGACGGTCCTGCTGCTGCCCGGCCGCGCCCTGCTGGGCGACCCGCTGGCGCTGGCCATCCTGGTCGTCACCTGCGCCGGAGTCTTCGCGGGGGTGACGATGCGCTGGGGGCCCGCCTTCATCGCCGCCGCCACGGCGGCGGCCGGCGCCGCCACGCCCCGGGCCAAGGCGCCCCGCCGGGTCCATCGTTTCCAGGACGCCCTGGGCCCGGTGCTGCGCCGCAAGGAATGGCGCCTGATGGCGCGCCACCCGCAACTGGCCCTATTGCTGTTCCAGCAAATGAGCGGCGCCGTCATCCTGGTCATCTCCATGCAGGCCCAATGGCGGGCGGAGCCCCTGGTGCTGATGGCCCTGGTGGTACCCGTGGCGGCGCTGGCGGCCGGCACGCTGGCCAAGCTGGCCCTGGCCGATGGCGCCGCCGACCTGATCGGCGCCGCCCCGATGCCGGCCCAGCGCCTGCGCCGCGCCAAGGTGGAGGCGGCGGGCCTGCCGCCCCTGGCGGTGGTGGTGATGGTGGCCGCTGCGGCCGCCCCCATCAGCCTATGGGGCACCCTGACCATCCTCAGCTGTGGTATCGCCGCCAGCGCCAGCGCCGTGGTGTCCAGCCTATGGGTACAGCCCATGACCGGTGCGGCCATGCAGCAGATGCTGAAGCCACGCAAGGGCGCCGGCGCCAAGGTGGTGGGCCGCACGCTGTTGGAGACGTTGATGAGTTATGGCTGGATGGCGGCCGCCGTCCTGATGCTGCACCACGACCTGTACGCGGTGCTGGTGGCCGGCGGCCTGGTGGGCCTGGTGGCCATTCTCCGCACGCCCTTATAGGTCGCCTCCAACGCCGGCGGGGCATCCGCCCTATTCGGCTGGCGATAGGGTGGCGCCGTCGCGGCGGCGGTTCACGAACAGCACCAGGACGGCGGTCAGCACACAGGCCAGGCCCGCCACCTGGAAGGCGGGAAAGTAGCTGCCCCATTCCGTGCGGATGAGGCCGGTGCCGTAGGCCGCCAGCGCCGCCCCCATCTGGTGGCCGGCCCCCACCCAGCCGAACACCACGGGCGCGTCCCGCCGGCCGAAACGGTCGGTGACCAGCCGCACGGTGGGCGGCACGGTCGCGATCCAGTCCAGACCGTAGAACACCGCGAACAACGACAGGCCGTACAGGCTGAAGCCCGACAGGGGCAGGTAAAACAGGGACAGGCCGCGCAGGCCGTAGTACCAGAACAGCAGCTTGCGGCTGTCCACCCGGTCCGACAGCCAGCCGGAACCAGTGGTGCCCACCAGGTCGAACAGCCCCATCAGCGCCAGCAGGCTGGCGGCCTGCACCTCGGGGATCCCCTGGTCGAAACAAGCGGAGATGAGGTGGGTGCCGATCAGGCCGTTGGTCGACAGGCCACAGACGAAGAAGCTGGCGAACAGCAGCCAGAAATCCACCGACCTCGACGCCCGCGCCAGGGTGGTGAAGGCGATGACGATGGGGTTGCCGCTGCTCTGCCCCAGTTCATCCTCCAGGGTGCCGCCCACCGGCGCCAGACCAACGGCGCGGGGGCTGTCGGGCAGCAGCAGGCCCACCAGCGGCACCAGCACCAGGGCGGCGGCGGACACCGTCAGGCCCACGGCCTGCCAGCCGAAATGGGTGGCCAGCGCCGCCATGCCCGGCAGGAACACCAGCTGGCCGGTGGCGGAGCTGGCGGTCAGCAGGCCCATGACCAAGCCGCGCTGTTTGATGAACCAGCGGTTCACCACCGACGCCGCCAGGGTCATGGAGGTGAGGCCGGTGCCCAGGCCCACCAACAGGCCCCAGGACAGCATCATCTGCCACGGCTGGGTCATCAGCGTGCTGGCCGCCGTGGTGACGGCCAGCAAGGACAGGCCCGTCAGGATGGTCCGCCGGATGCCGACAGCCTGCATCAGGGCGGCGGCGAAAGGCCCCATGAAGCCATAGAGGAAGATGTTCAGCGATACCGCCGCCGCGATGGTGGCGCGGTCCCAGCCCAGCGCCTGTTCCAGCGGCACGAACAGCACGCCGGGTGCCGCACGTACCCCCGCCCCCACCAATAGGGTGGCGAAAGCCAGCGCCGCCGCGATCCAGCCGTAATGCATGTGGCCGGCCACCCGCCGGGCCAAGTGCCCCGCCAGGGACGGGGCGGCGCCGTGCGCGGACTTGGGGTTGGTCAGATCGGCCATGGCATGTGCTTATCCAATGGGGGTAAGGGGCGCGACCCATAATACGGGCAATTACCCATATTTCAAGAACCGTTCAATCACAGCATCTTCCCGCCGTCATCCGCCTGTCACAGCCACGTCATAGACGCGTGCGCAGCCGACTCGCCGTCCTCTGCCCTTCGTCTAGGACTATCCGATTTTGTTGCAGACGACGGCCTATGATGGGCGTAAGCTTTTGAAACGCGGCGTGACCGCTTCAAGGCGACGATCGTTGCCTGATAGCCGATGCGTCAATAAAAATAAAGACAAGCTGGCGGGGACCTTGTCACGCCGGCGAAAAACGGAATGGAAATACTGCCAGAACCGGACCTTCGACTCAGGAACCCAAGCGATCTCGCCTTTATCCCTTGAACAGACAGCTGGAGGGAACTATGGCCACTGACAACTTCGTCGAAAGCCTGCGCCAGAAGCATGCCAATCTGGAAGACCGGATCCATGCCGAATTGGCACGCCCCTATCATGACAGCGCCGCTGTGCAGCGCATGAAGTTCGAGAAACTCAGGCTGAAAGAAAGAATCGACGAACACACGCGGCACTGACCACCGCGGGCCATTGGCCATATGGGCCCCGGCACCCCGATGCGGGTGCCGGGGCCGAAAATGAAAGGACCGGATGGGCATGCCCCTGCCGGTCCTTTTTTTATGCGCGGGTCTTCAGGCTGCTCACTTTTTGTAAAGGCCCTGGTATTCCTGGCGCAGCAGGTTCTTCTGCACCTTGCCCATGGTGTTGCGCGGCAGGTCGTCCACGAACAGCACCCGCTTGGGCTGCTTGAACTTTGGCCAGCGGCCGTCCAGGGCGGCCAGCACGGCGGCCTCATCCACCGTCGCCCCCTTCTGGCNNGCACACACGGCGGTCACGCCCTCGCCGAAGTCGGGGTGCGGCACGCCGATGA
>NZ_BACU01000386.1 GCF_000333275.1 Azospirillum sp. B4
CATTTCAAACAAGGCCTTGGCCATCGTGTCGCGACACGGCCCCCAGGGGCCCCACGGCCGAGCCCCACGGCCGGGCCGGCCGGTCGGGACGGCCAACCGTTTACAGCCCCGGGGCGCTTCGATACGGTGCCGGCCAGTTTGGGCCTGTAACCAGCGGCGCCGGCAGGCAAGCGCGCGCCGCCCGGGAGGACGATATGGGTATGATGGGGCGCGCCAGCCGGAGCGGCGCGGCGATGGGCGTCTGGCGCGGCCTGCTGGCCGGCGGTGTGTTGGCCAGCGGTGTGTTGGCGGGCGGAGTCCTTGCAAGCGCCCTGTCGGCGGCGCCCCTGCTGGCGGCCGAGGCGCCGGCGGCCACCGGCAGCCCCCTGACGGTGGAGCGCATGCTGGCCAGCCCGGCGCTGAACGGACCCCGGGCGCGCGGCGTTAAGTTCTCCCCCGACGGCGGCCTGGTGACCTATCTGAAGGCCAAGGCCGACGACGCCAACAAGACCGACCTGTGGGCATATGACATAAAGGCGGGCGAGCATCGCCTGCTTGTCGACAGCAACCAGTTCAGCGCCAAGGAAAGCGAGGAGGAGCGCGGCCGGCGGGAGCGCCAGCGCATCCGCGACACCGGCATCGTCGACTATGGTTGGGATGAGGAGGGCAAGACCCTGCTGTTCCCCATGGCGGGCGACGTCTTCGTGTTGCCGCTGGGCGGCTCTCCCCGGCGCATCACCGACAGCGCCACCACCAAGGACGCGGCGATCGACGCCCGCTTCGCCCCCGGCGGCACCCTGGTCAGCTATGTCCGCGGCAACAACCTGTACGTCTATGACCTGGCCAAGGGCCAGGAACGGGCGCTGACCCAGGACGGCGGCGGCACCCTGTCCTATGGCACGGCGGAGTTCGTGGCGCAGGAGGAGCTGAAGCGCAACACCGGTTACTGGTGGTCGCCCGGCGCCCGCTATATCGCCTATACCCGCGTGGACGAGTCCGCCGTGCCGCTGGTCAGCCGCTATGACTATGGCGCCGAGGGCGTGACGGTGGTGCCACAGCGCTATCCCTTCGCCGGCGGCGCCAACGCCAAGGTGACGCTGCGGGTGATGGACCTGGCCTCCGGCAAGGTCGCCAGCGTCGACCTGGGCGACCCCGCCGGCTATTACCTGGCCCGCGTGGACTGGCGCCGCGACGGGTCGGAGGTGCTGGTCCAGCGCCTGAGCCGCGACCAGAAGCGGCTGGACCTGCTGGCCGTCAACCCCGCCACCGGCGCCAGGCGCACCCTGCTGACGGAAGAGAGCAAGACCTTCCTGAACCTGCATGAGGACCTGCGGGCGCTGGCCGACGGCCGCATCCTGTGGGCGTCGGAGCGCACGGGCTACAAGCACCTCTACCTGTGCGACCATGAGGCGGCCAAGTGCCGGGCCCTGACCCGGGGCGACTGGGCGGTGGACGCCGTGGCCGGGGTGGACGAGGCGGCGGGACGCGTCTTCTTCACCGGCTTCCGCGAGGGGCCGCTGGACCACCATGTCTATTCCGTGCGCCTGAGCACCGGCGAGGTGACGGCCCTGACCCATGAGGACGGCTGGCACGGCGCGGTGATGGCGGCCAAGGGCGGCACCTGGCTGCACAGCTATTCCGGCCCGCACCAGCCGCCGCAGCTGTCGGTGGACGACGCCAAGGGCAACCGCGTCACCTGGCTGATCGAGAACAAGCTGGATGGGAACCACCCCTTCGCCCCCTATCTCGCCGGCGAAATCCAGCCGGAGTTCGGCGTGCTGAAGGCCGACGACGGCAGCGACCTGCATTACATGCTGCTGGTGCCCCCGGGGGCCCGCGAGGCGGCCAAGACGAGCGGCAAGAAGTACCCCGCCATCGTCAACGCCTATGGCGGCCCGGCGGCGGCCCTGGTGACCCACGCCTGGGGCGACGCGCAGACCGGCTTCAACCAGGTGCTGGCCCGCAACGGCTACGTCGTCATGGTGCTGGACAACCGGGGCACGCCGCACCGGGGCCAGGCCTTCCTGTCGGCCACGTACCACCATTTCGGCTCGGTCGAGGTGGCGGACCAGGTGAAGGGCGCCGACTTCCTGAAGTCCCTGCCCTTCGTGGACGGCCAGCACCTGGGCTTCTACGGCCACAGCCACGGCGGCTTCATGACCATCATCATGCTGACCCGCGCGCCCGGCGTGTTCGCCGCCGGGGCCGCCGGCGCCCCGGTGACCGACTGGCGCCTGTACGACACCGCCTATACCGAACGCTACCTGGGCGATCCCAAGGACGGCACCGCGTATGAGGACTCATCCGTCTTCAAGGACCTGAAGAACATACAGGGCCGCCTGATGCTGATCCACGGCATGGCCGACGACAACGTCTTCTTCGACAACACCACCAAGCTGCTGCGCGCCTTGCAGCAGCAGGGGACGCGGTTTGACCTGATGACCTATCCGGGCCAGCGCCACGGCTTCTACGACACCTACGCCAACATCCACCGCTACAACACCATGCTGGACTTCTTCGACCGCACCCTGCGGCCAGCCGGCGGCGCGACCGCCGTCACGGCGGGCGGTGGAACGGCGGCCGGGACGCCGTAAGGCGGGCGACCGGCACCCAGGCCCGGACCCGGCCCCGGAAGCGACAAAGCCACCGATCCCCAGCCGGGTCGGTGGCTTTTTCCTTTGGGCGTGTTCCGGAGAAGAGGCGGAGGTGCGGGCGCGCGCTTACTCCGCCGCGCGCAGCATGGGCTCGGAGGTGTTGGCCGCCTCGCCTTCCTGGATCATCTCACGCATGGTGTCGAAGCACTTGCCGCAGCGGGGCGAGCACCCCTGCGCCTTGAACACCGCCCCAACGCTCTGCGCCCCCGCGCCGATATGGGTGCGGACGGTGCGGCAGTTGATGGCGTTACAGACGCAGACATACATGACGCGAGCACCCACCCAGAGCCTGATCTGGGGCCTAAGATACTGAGAGGCGTTCGCAGTGGCAAGACTGATTCTGCGAGGCATTCGCGGATGGGTGGGGTACAGTTGGAGAAGCGCCAAAAACAACAGCTTTATCTAGCGACCAACACTTACAACAACCCTCGAGATAATATAATTACGGTTGAAACACGTTAATATTATGCGTACGCTGATGATCTCGTCTTTTGGGAGAATATTTTATGAAGAAAGATAATTTTGGCAATAAAAATTCGCCCCAAGCCAAACCATCGTCAAAAAATGGCCTCCCTATAGTCGTTAACAGTACCACTGTCACGAGCACCGTGTTAGCGTCACCCCCTGCCACTCTGGCATTGATGACAACGGGGCATAGGCACCCTTTGTGCCCTCCCCCTGCAGCATCGAGCCAAGCTCGAACTCTATATAGGCTCGTCAAAAATAACCCCGTCCAGTCTGCCGATTTTAAGACTACGGAAGAAGAAGGAGCGCACAGGAGTAAGGACTCATGCCAAAGAAGCTCCATTTCTTTATGGGAGACAGAGGAGCATGCGAAATCGGTACGCAAAAACATCCCATCAATGACGGGGCGTTTAATCGCATTTGGCGTTGTTAATGCTGGCCTAATGCAGCAGACCAATGGTCCAGGACACTGGTCATGGTGGCCTCCAATTGAATTCCATCGGCATTTGCTTTTTAAGGTGGTGTGATGGAAAGATCAATTAAAATAATTGATACTATTATATACTACGACGGGGATCGTCTGTTTTTCGGCAAAGGGGACAGTGGCAGATACTATCTTGCGCTTAATGTCGAAGAAAGCGAAGATTCGACAACTTGGCTGTACGCCCCCGTATCAATTTTCGATTACTTAAAAATCCGATCTCACGCCAGTTATTTTGGCGATTACTTCAAAGAAGAAAACACACCATATTTATTAACCTCGAAGGCTAGGGAAAATATCGAAAACCAAGAAGCCATAAGAGTTTTGAAGACATCTGAGATCCCAAGCGAATGGCTTCCTCAAGGAACCTTAGATGATCAAAAATTACTTTTCCAGGAACTGCCGCGAGATTCCTGGATTTTTAATCAGATTCTGTCTTTTGAAGGTAAGACAAAACTCCCAATTGAGATTGCCGCAAATCGACACCGCCGCCCCATGACCGATGTAAGATTTATCAGAACACATGGGACTGATAATGGAATTATTCCCGTTACGGTACTTGGGAAAGCACTGCAAGCGCTACAGCATCTTGTCGATTCGATTGCCGCAGCCCTTGAAAATAACACATCTACCCGCGGTCGGATTTCTGATTCTATTAGATCTAAGGTACAATTAGATGCCATTGCAGCCTACCCGTCTTCCTTTGGCATTCGCCTAGAAGCTAAGGAGGCAGACTTATTGGGAGAATCTCTATCTGGTCACGTCTTTGAAAAACTCGACGAAATTCTAAAGGCCAAGCATCAGAAAGATAACCTTCGAATTGCGATATCACCGCTCGGAGCACGGGCCGTCGCACACTATAAATCTTTTACAAAGGCGCTATCTTTGGCTGAGGTTGATGTCACATTCAGTTCGGCTGTGCCTGGCGACCTATCACCGCGCTCCGCAAAGATAACATATCAAGAGGCGACCGAAATTCTTTCAACTCTAGAAAAAGAAAATATATACGATGGAGACCAACTGTCCGTAGTCGGAAAACTAATTGGCCTTAGTCTTAGAACGAGATATTTCATGCTCGAAGCGAATGAACATACATATCGGGGAAAAATATCTCAAAAATGCCTCGCCGACATCGGAAATAAGGCTACCGTTGGCGATCCCTATATTGCAACCATCAGCGTCACCGTTGAGATAAAAGAATACTCTGGCGATACGGAAGATAAATTTGAGCTAGTTTCCTTGGTTGCAATCCCTAGAATGGACGAGAATAAAGAACGGAAATAATAGGTCTCTTCTCAAATCCCATCTCTTTACCCTCACTCCCTCACCCCGGCCGCCTGAACACCCCCCGCGCCCGCTCCACCTCCTCCCGCACCACGCATCCTTCAGCGTGGTCATTGATCAGCCCCATGGCCTGCATGAAGGCGAAGACGGTGGTGGGGCCGACGAATTTCCAGCCGCGTTTCTTCAGGTCCTTGGACAGGGCGATGGAGGCCGGGGAGGTGGAGGCGGTCTGGGGTGAGGCGCGGTCCTGGGGCCGGGGCTCGAAGCGCCAGAGGTAGGCGGCCAGCGATCCTTGCTCCCGCACCAAGTCCTGGGCGCGGGCGGCGTTGTTGATGACGGCCTCGATCTTGCCACGGTGGCGGATGATGCCCTCGTCCCTCAGCAGGCGGGCGACGTCGGCCTGGGTGAAGGGGCGATCCGGTTGAAATCGAAGTCATGGAAGGCGGCGCGGAAGTTATCGCGCTTGGCCAGGATGGTGCGCCAACTCAAGCCCGACTGGAAGCCTTCCAGGCACAGCTTCTCAAACAGCCGCTGGTCATCGCCCACGGGGAAGCCCCATTCGTGGTCGTGGTAGTGCAGGAATTCCGGGGCCGCGTCACACCAGCGGCAACGGGGGCGGCCGTCCGGCGCGGAGGTGGTCAGGGTCATGGCGGCCCCCGTCAGTCCAGCAGGAAGGCCAGGCGGTCGTCGGCCCTGGCGGGCGTGATCTCCGCCACCGCCGCCGCCACCACGCCGTGGGCGACGAAGGGGTCGCCGGCCACCCGGGCCTGCAGGTCCGCCAGGGTGGTGGCGTGGGCCAGGATGGCGCCACCGAGCCTGGGCTGAAGGCTGCCCGACAGCAGGAACACGCCGTCGTCGAAGCCCTGGCGCAGCCAGGCGTTGTGGCCGTCCATATGCTGGGCGGCCTGGGCCCTGTTGTCGGAAAACGTCAATGTCACCAGGAACATGGGCTTCCCCCTTTCATTATCCCGCTGGTCTCAGGCGCCGGTGGCCCGCGCGTCCAGCCAATCTTCCAGCAGCCGCACCTCCTGCCGGACGAAAGCGTCGTCGCGGAAGGCCTGGGCCAGGGTGGCCACCCCCTGGCTGCGCGCCAGCAGATGCAGGGCCAGGCCATCCGCCGCGTCCGCCCGGCCCAGGGCGGTGAACTGGCGGGCCAGCCAATCGCGGAACAGGGTGAACAGCTTCGTCGCCTGTCCCTGGGCACCATGGCCCAGCTTCGCCAGTTCCGTGGACAGCGTGCCCACGGGGCAGCCGTACAGCATGATCTGGGCCTGGTTGGCGATCAGGATGTGGATGAAGCTGCGGATGCGGTCCGCCGGGGTGGCGCCACCCGCCTCCCACCGCGCCAGCAGGGCCTGGGTGTCATCCAGCCGCCGGGCGATCACCGCGTCCAGGATCTCATCCTTGGTCTTGAAGTGGTAATAGAAATTGCCGCGCGAGATGCCCACGGCCGTGGCGATGTCGGCGAACGAGGTGTGCTCAAACCCGTTCTCATAGAACAGCCGATCCGCGCACCGGATGATCTGGTCCCGCGTCGCCTGGCCCGCCATGGCCCCCGCCCCTTTCCCGCATTCACCGCCATCCCGCCAGCGCCGCCACCCGGGCGACGCCAGTAGGACGGTCGTCCCAATCGAGAAACTAGGACAACCGTCCCAATGCGTCAAGCGCGGCGTGCGGGCTCACCCCGCCGCGCAGAACGGCAGCGGCCGGGGCGGCGGGGGTGGGTGGTCGCGGCGGTAGCGCGCGATCAGCGGCGCCAGGGCCTCGTTGGACCAATAGGCCGGCGTGCCGATGTCGCGCAGGCAGGTGGCGTTCCAGTAGGCGCCCGCCACCCGGTGGGCGACGGCGGCGATGTCGGCGGCCTCGGGGTAGATGTACAGCGTCGTGGGATCGTCCTTGGCCAGGGCGACGAGGTAGGCGGCATCCGATGGCGACCAGCTGGTGCAGCCGTTGCTGCGGCCGCCGGTGTAATCGACCAGCGTGCCCTGGATGACGTAGCCGTCGTGGTTGGCATGGGGGCTGATGGGATCCTTGCGCCGGCACAGGCCCTTGAGCGTGACGGCGGCGTGGCCGCCGATGGCGCGGGGCCGGGCGTTGGCGGTGTCGCCCTCGCCATCGAACTGGAGGAAGGGGCGCACCAGCGGCGCGTCCTGTCCGTCAGCCGCGCGGTAATAGCCCTTGAAGCTGTCCTTGATCTCGGCGGTGACATAGGCGCCGCCGGCCGTCAGTTCCGAATCCTGCGCATTGCCGAAGTTGCGCGCGCACTCCCGCCCATTGGCGAAGTCGGCCAGGCCATCCAGGCGGCGGCCGGCGCCGTGGCCGGCGGCGATGGCCTGGAAGGTCCGTTCCGCCTCGCAGATCACGTAGAAGCGGCGCCCTGGCCCGCCGTCGGGCGCAGTGTTTGGGCGGGTGGCGTCCATGGCCAGGTAGCAGGGGTTGCGCACCACGCCGCCGGCCACCTTGCGTAGGTAGAGCGCGCGCGCCCGGGCCAGGACCGGCAGGGCGATCTGGCCCTCATCCTCCCCGACATGGGCGGCGAGCCAGGCGGGAAGGACCGGGGACAGGTCGGCGCGGGCCGGAGGCCACCCCCAGGCCAAGACGCCGACGAGCAACAGCATCCCCATCCGCACCCGCCGCACGCGTCCCCCCTCCGATCCACTTGGCGCACCATCGCACCGGTGGGAGTATAACGGCATCTGGGGCCGCTGGCCCACAGCCGGCCACGCCAAGGACGATGTACCATCGGGATGGAGAGGACCATGGAGGTTCTGCCGCTCAGCCGGGCGTTCACGCTGTTGGAACCGGGCCCCGTGGTCCTGGTCACCACCAACGACGGCCGCACGGACAACGTGATGACCATCACCTGGACCATGGTGCTGGACTTCGCCGCCCGGTTCGCCATCACCACCGGGCCGTGGAACCATTCCTATGCCGCGCTGACGGACACCCGGGAATGCGTGCTGGCCATCCCCACCGCCGACCTGATCGACACGGTCGTCGGCATCGGCACCTGCACCGGCAGGGATACGGACAAGTTCGAGAGGTTCGGCCTGACCCGGGCCCGGGCCCGGCATGTCCGCGCCCCCCTGATCAGCCAATGCCTGGCCAATATCGAGGCCCGGGTGGTGGACATCGTGGAGCGGCACAACATCGTCGTGCTGGAGGGCGTGGCCGCCCATATCGATAGCGCCCGCCGGGAACGGCGGATGCTGCACGCCGTGGGCGACGGCACCTTCATCATCGACGGGCGCACGCTGGACCGGAAGGACGCCATGCGGTCCAAGCTGCCGGGCGGGCTGTAGCCCCCCGCCTACAGCCGCACGCTGGTGCGCAGGCCCAGCACCAGGCCATCACCCACCGGCGTGGTGCGGCCAGGCGCCAGCACGTGACCACCGGGGTGGACGACGTACTGCACGTCCGGCTGCACCGTGGCCCAGCCGGCGACCACGGCCTGGTAGCTCAATTCCAGCACCAGTTCATGGTCGCGCACCGGATTGTAAGGCCGGCCATACTGGCGATAGTCCTGGTCCAGGCCGGCGGCGGCGGCGCCGATCTGGGCAAAGGCGGCGGCCAGGCCCAGCGTGTCGTCGGGCCGGCCGGGCAGCGGGCCCTTCCACGTCAGGCCGCCATCGGCGTAGAAGCCGATGAGGTTGCGGTCGGCCGGCGCAGTGGCCAGGCGCAGGAAGGCGGCCAGGCCGCCCTCCGGCTTCTCCCCGCTGTGCGTCAGCTGGACGTCGGCTACCCCGTAGACGCCCCAGTCGTCCACCCGGGTCGCCGCCACGCCGTCGGAATGGGGGTCGGCCAGGGGCAGGCCATTGGCGGCGCGGCGCAGGTCATGGAAATGGCCGCCATGGAACCAGGCGCCCAGCTTCAACGCGGGGCCCTGGCCGCCGTCCCCCCACAGGGCGCCGCCTTCGGCCGGCTGGTATTGGGCTTCGACGATGGCGAAGACACCGCCGGAGACGCTGAAGGTGGTGCCGCTGGGGTCCTGGACCTGGGGGTCGCCCACGGCGGCACCGGCGGGGTTGCCGGCGAAGACCGCCCCCAGCACCGACAGGTCCGGCGTGGCCGAAACCTGGACACGGGCGCCGGGCGTGGCCAGGGGATAGGCCGGCCCGCCGCCGGGCAGGTCGGCGCCGGTGATGGCCTGCCAGCCGAAGGTGCCGTTGACGAACAGGGCGGCGCCGCGACTGGTGACGAACTCATCATCCGCCGCCAGTTGGCCCAGGCGGACGGAGGCGCGGCCTTCCCACAGCGACTGCTGCGCCCATAGGGTGAACAGGCGGGGACCGGGCAGCGCCTCGATATTGCTGACGGTGGCGATGTTCTGGAGGCAGCAGCGGCTGAGCCCGGCGCCATGGATGCCATAGGCGGTGGCGTGCAGCAGCAGGCCGTGCCAGCCGAACGCCGTCTGGGCGTCCAGTTCCACCGTCGCCTCCAGCCGGCCCTCGCCCACCGTGGCACGGCGCACGCCGCCGTCGGTCAGGCCCAGCACCTCCCCCACGTAGACTAGGTTCAGGGACAGGCCATCGTCCAACAGGCGGGTGCGCAGGCCGCCCCAGTCGCCCGTCAGGCTGTCCCGCTGCCAGAAGCCGGGCGGCGCCGGATCGGCGGTGGGAAGGGTGGCCGTATCGCCGTCCTGCGCGACGGCGGGTCGCGCCAACGCCAGCAGCAGGCCCGTGGATACCAGGGCGGCCCGCAGGATCATCGCCACCCCCTCATTGCGCCGCCCCCTCATTGCGCCGCCGCGTCCAGCAGACGCCGGGTCATATCGCACACGAAGGTCTGCAAATCGGCATCCCGGCGGCCACCCTGCACCTCCACCTGGCCGAAGACCTGGGTCTGGTAGCGGCCATCCCGGTAAAGCCGCAGTTCCACGGAGATGAGGCGGTGCACCCCGAACAGGCGGCTGGCGGTGGAGCGTGGCGGACCCAAAGTACGGGAAGCGCCCCCGGCGTAAGGATTGGGGCGGAAGGTCCATTCCACCCGGTCGGGTGCGGCCCGGTCGGGTGGCGCGGACGGGATGGGGCCGACGGCGGCGAAGGACTGCCCGCCGCCGGGCGTGTTCTTGCCGGCGGTGTTCATCACGATGGCCAGGAAGGGCGCCACCTCCCGCGGCTGGAAGCCTGGTAGCTCGCCTATGGCCGTCACCGCCAGGGGGGCGCCTTGCGCGCGGGCAACGGGCGACATCCCCCCCAGCGCCCCCAGCATCACGGCCCCCCATATCACGGCCCGACGCGTTGCCGAGCGACGGGGGATGGGGGGCAGTCGGGCGATCATCGCATCATCTCGGGGAACGGCCGTGATGAGACGGGATACCACGGCTTTCGGGCCGCCGCCGCCGCAACCACTCATTGTCACAAAACGACAACCTGCGCACCCGGGTCGCCCCACCCCAACCCCGACTGATCCATGACAGTCATTATGGTGGAATTTTTCCTTTTACATGCTCTTATAGCGTGCGATAGAGAATTAGGTCACATCCTTATCCGTTCAAGAAATTAACAAGTCACCACGGGACGACCCTCATGCAGTCCACTCAAGGCTCACGCCGGCTGGCCGCCCTTCCGCTCACCGCCCTGCTGCTGCTGACCAGCTGCGGCGGCTCCAACGATACGATCCAGATCGGCACCAGCAAGACGGGCACCCTGCCCCTGCCGTCCTGGTCGGACAAGCCCGCCACCGGGGCGGTGCAGCGGTTGCCGACGCCGGATACCTGGGGCAGCTGGTACGGGATTGACCAGGGCTGGACGCTGGAACAGCGCCAGGCCTTCTGGTTCACGCCCCAAGGCTCGTGGATGATCCCTTACGGCTGGCTGCTGGCGCTGGAGCAATCGGGTAGCGAAACCCCGTTCATCGCCCCGGAGAATATGGCGCGCCTGGGCTACATCCCCGCCCCCAAGAGCGTGTGGAACCCCGATGGCTTGCCCATCGGCTTCACCGTGTCGCCCCCGCTGACCGACAAGAACGGCAAGCCCGGCATCGCCTGGGCCGGCCCCAACTGCGCGGCATGCCACAGCAACGAGGTCACCTACCAGGGCAAGGCGGTGATCATCGACGGCGCCCCCTCCCTGGCCGATTTCTACCACCTGAACATGGACATGCTGGACGCCCTGGTCACGACCTCGGAACAGCCGGCCAAGTTCGACCGCTTCGTCAAGGCGCTGGTGGAGCGCAAGTTCCTGCCCGCGGATACACCCCAGGCGCGCAACGAGCTGCAGAACCAGATGGCGGAGCACGAGATGTGGCTCAGCGACTATCTGAAGCACAATCTGTGCGGCGACAGCCATGGGGGCGACTGCCTGGGCGGGCAATCGGTGGTGGATACGGCCCGCGCCTCGGGCGGCTCCACCTATGAGGCCTACCTCGCCAACAACCGCGCGGTGCGCGAGTCCCTGACGGCCGAGGCCAAGACCGAACCCACCAAGGCTATCAACCGGGACGAGGTGTACCACAAGGGCTACGTCCCTCTGCCCGGCAACGGCCGCATTGACGCCATCGGCGCCATTTTCAACCAGGTGACCGGTCCCAACATCGCGGTGGCGCACGCCAACTACTCCCCTTCCAACGCGCCGGTCAGCTATCCCTTCCTCTGGGGGGCGCCACAATCGGACCGGGTGCAATGGAACGGCTTCGGTGAGAACACCTCGGTGCTGGGCCTGGGCGTCGGCCCCCTGGGGCGTAACGTGGGCGAGGTGCTGGGCGTCTATGGCCGCGTCGACGTCCGGCCCCGGGACCCGAGCCAGTGGACGACGCCCGATGGCTCGTTCGAGACCCTGAACCTGCCGACCCCCACCGTCGGCTTCGCCAACACGGTGCTGACCAACAACCTTGGCCATCTCGAGAAATGGCTGTCGGGCTTGCGCTCCCCCCGCTGGCCGGAGGGCGTGTTGCCCCCCATCGACAAGGCGCTGGCCCAGGCGGGCGAGGCCATCTACACCGGCAAGAGCGTGGAAGGAGTGAACTGCGCCTCGTGCCATCAGCCCGTGAAATTCGAGGACGAAGGCAAGTCCTACGACGCCGTCCTGGTCCAGACGTCAGTGGTGGGCACCGACCCGGCAATGGCCGACAACTACATGCTGGAGCGCAACACCCAGACCACCAATTTCTGGAAAAGCGGCAAGCTGGAGGGCAAGTCTCAGAACGTGGTCGAGTTCTGGAAGTCCTACGGCCCCACGCTGGACACCCG
This sequence comes from Azospirillum sp. B4, assembly GCF_000333275.1. Taxonomy (GTDB): domain Bacteria; phylum Pseudomonadota; class Alphaproteobacteria; order Azospirillales; family Azospirillaceae; genus Nitrospirillum. The sequence goes on from NZ_BACU01000386.1 coordinate 12,053, forward strand.
CGCCGTGGCGCTGGTGGATCAGGTGGCCGGCGTCCTGTTTTCAGACATGGGTAAGACCATCGCGGCGGCGCGCTTGAGCAAGACCTACAGCGGCAGCGTGCCGGACATCGGCGACCAGCGGTCCTACAAAGCGCGTCCCTTGACCGGGATCTGGGCCACGGCCCCCTACCTGCACAACGGCTCCGTGCCGTCGCTGGCCCAACTGCTGACCCCGGCGGAAGATCGCGTGCCCACCTTCCACGTCGGCAACCGGGAGTTCGATCCGGTGGATGTCGGTTATTCCACCGCCGAGGATGGGTCGCACCCGACCTATGAGTTCGACACCCGCCTGCCGGGCAACAAGAACGCCGGCCATACCGGCCACGCCTACGGCACCGAGTTGAGCGCGGATCAAAAAAAGGCCCTGATCGAGTACCTGAAGACCTTGTGACCGCCAGGGCGCATGATATCTGGCCGGAGCCGCGGGCGTTGAAGCGGAAACGCCCGCGGCTCTGTGCCTTTTATGGGAGAGCGTCCCGTGCGCCTGTCACCGTCAAAAGGCCGGAAGGCCGCCCTGCGGAAAACCTTGTCGGCCACCGCCCTCTGCCTGGTTGCCGCCTGTTCGGAGAAGGGCGACGCCTATTACCGCCCCATCGCCGAAGCCGACTATCCCGAGGCGAACGGGCCGGGCGAGGTATTGGCGCCGCATGAGGTGGACGACGCGGCGCGTCTGGCCGCGATCATCCACGCCCATCTGATGCGCCTGTACGGCACCGGCCCGGTACGGCGGGACGCCCATGCCAAGGCCCACGGCTGCGTGCGGGCCACCGTCGCCGTGCGCGCGGATGTGCCCGAGGCCCTACGGCGGGGCCTGTTCGCCACCGCGGCCGACTATCCGGCCATCATCCGCTTTTCCAACGCCAACGAGGCGACGCAGCGGTCAGACCATGAGAAAGACGGCCGGGGCATGGCCATCAAGATCTATGATGTGCCGGGCCAGCCGCTGAGCGTCGCCCCTGGTGAACGTCCGTCGCAGGACATCATCCTGATCAACTACCCCACCTTCCTGGTCGCATCCCCGGACGATTACCTGACGCTGTTGGGTTATATCGACAGCGACGACCGCCTGACCAAGCTTCTGCAGCCCCTGCTGGTATTCTCCGCCATCGGCTGGAAAGGCACGATGAACGCGGTGGGCGCCGCCAGCTCCCTCATCGACAACCCGCTGAACACACGCTACTGGTCCATGGTGCCCTACCAGCTGGGCACGGGCGCGGACGCGCAGGCGGTGAAATATTCAGCCCGCCCCTGCCAGCAGTGGCCCGTGGTCATCCCCGGCGGCGACGATCCCAACTACCTGCGCCACGCCATGAGCGCCACGCTGGCGGCGGGCAGCGCCTGCATGGAACTGATGGTGCAGCCCCGCACGTCGGACGCCATGAGCGTGGAGGATTCCCGTTACGAATGGGCGGAGACCCTGGCGCCCTTCGTTCCCGTCGCCACCATCACGGTGGAACAGCAGACCTTCGACACGGCGGATCAGAACGTGGCGTGCGAGGCCCTGTCCTATTCCCCTTGGCACGCCCTGCCGGACCACAAGCCGCTGGGCGCCGTCAACCGCCTGCGCCAGGCCATCTATCGACAGATCAGCGCCCTGCGCCGCGAAACGGCGCGGAACCCGGCTCCGGCAGTCACCGGCAAGCCGTAGGTACCAAATGCCAACGGCATGAGGCTGAGCCTCATGCCGTCGTATGATGTGACCACATCCACTTACGATGTGGCGCCATCCAAGTCACAAGGCCGGCGCAGCCAACGGCTGCCGGCGCCTGGGGGGACCCTTATCAGGATCCCGACCCCATCTGTTCCTGCTGGTAATTCTGCAGGCCGACGCGCTGGATCAGGTCCTGCTGGGTTTCCAGCCAGTCGATATGCTCTTCGGTGTCTTCCAGGATTTCACGCAGGATCTCCTTGCTCTGGAAGTCGCGCACCGACTCGGCATAGGTCATGGCGTCCTGCAGGCAGGTGCGGTTATGCCGCTCGATGGACAGGTCGCCTTCGAACATCTCCGGCACGTCCTCGCCAATCTTCAACTTCAGCAAGTCCTGCAGGTTGGGCAGGCCTTCCAGGAACAGGATGCGCTCGATCAACTTGTCGGCGTGCTTCATCTCGCCGATGGATTCGTCATAGACCTTCTTGGCCAGGCGCATCAGGCCCCAGTTCTTCAGCATGCGGGCATGCAGGAAGTACTGGTTGATGGCGGTCAGCTCATTGGTGAGGATCTTGTTCAGGTGAACGATGACCTGCGGATCGCCCTTCATACCTTATTCTCCTTATTCAGGCGGGCCCAGTGCGAGGGCCATGCATAGCACCAACGGACCGCCCCGAATACGGGTTAAGTCCCGAGAATGATTCGCTATTCGGCGCGGAAGCGCCAATGGTCGAAGCGCCTATTAAACTTCGACTTGGGTGCCCAATTCCACCACGCGATTGGGCGGAATGTCGAAAAATGTCGTTGCCGACAAGGCGGTGGCGGACAGGGCGATGAAAACCTGCTCCTGCCAGCGCGTGAGGTCGGAGCGGCTGGACGGCACCAGCGTCTCGCGTCCCAGGAAGAACGAGGTCTCCGCCAGGTCGATGGCCAGTCCCAGCGGACGGCATTCGGCCAGCGCGCGCGGCACGTTGGGCTGCTCCATGAAGCCGAAATGGGCGGTGACGGAGAAGAAGCCCTTGCCCAGCTTTTCCATAGAGACGCGGCGCTCCCGCGTCACCCACGGCACCTCCTCGGTCAGCACCCGCATCAGCACCACGCGCTCATGCAGCACCTTGTTGTGCTTCAGGTTGTGCAGCAGGGCGTGGGGCACCTTGTCGACGCTGCCGGTCATGAACACCGCCGTGCCGGCCACGCGCACCGGCGTGCGGTCCGCCCGTTCCAGGAACAGGGACATGGGCAGGGCGTCGCGATAGATACGGTCGTACAGCACCTTGCGCCCCAGCCGCCAGGTGGAAACCAGCAGGAACACGCCCATGCCCACCGTCAGCGGCAGCCAGCCGCCCTGGGGAATCTTCAGGCAATTGGCGGTCAGGAAGCTGAAATCGATGAACAGGAAGAAACCGAAGACCACGGCGGCGCGCGGCCGGCTCCACCCCCACACGTCGCGGGCGGTGAACAGGGCCATGATGGTGGTGATGGCCATGCTGCCGGTGACGGCCAGGCCATAGGCGTCCGTCAGCTTGGCGGAACTGCCGAACATGATGACCAGCGCCACCACGGCCACCAGCAGGGCCCAGTTGATGCGGGGCACATAGACCTGGCCGATCTCGCTTTCCGAGGTGTGGCGGATTTCCATGCGGGGCATGTAGCCCAGCTGCACCGCCTGGCGGGTCAGCGAGAACACGCCGGAGATGACGGCCTGGCGGCGA
>NZ_BACU01000385.1 GCF_000333275.1 Azospirillum sp. B4
CTTCGATCTTCATCTTGGGCAGGAAGCTGACCGCGTATTCCGCGCCCCGGTAGATCTCGGTCTGGCCCTTCTGGCGGCCATAGCCCTTGACCTCGGTGACGGTAAGGCCCTGCACCCCCAGCCCGGTCAGGGCGTCGCGGACTTCGTCCAGCTTGAAGGGTTTGATCACCGCGATAATGAACTTCATCAGACCACTCCCTGATTGGATATTCGTGATCGCCGAGGGGCGGTCGGCCGGATCAGTCTAACATCACCGGCCGACTTTTGTTCCCCCTCGAATCCTTGCTCCTCAGCCCTTTAGGCTAGGCTCAGTGGCCAGGCTCAGTGGATAGACTCGCCATGCAGGGCGATGTCCAGGCCGTCGCGCTCGACATCCTCGTCCACGCGCAGGCCGATCACCAGATCGATGATCTTCAGCAGGACGAAGGTGATGACGCCACACCACACGACGGTGAAGGCCACACCTTCCAGCTGGGTGACGACCTGGGCGGCGTTACCCTCGATCAGGCCCAGCTTCGTGTCCGGCGCGTCCTTCAGCGCGGCGGCGAAAGCCCCCTCGCTGTTGGCCACGGCGATCTTGGCAAAGACGCCGGTCAGGATGGCGCCGACGATACCGCCGATACCGTGCACGCCAAAGGCGTCCAGGCTGTCGTCATAGCCCAGGGCCTTCTTCAAGGAGGTGGCGGAGAAGAAGCAGATGATGCCGACGGCGATGCCGATGGCGAAGGCGCCCACCGTGTCGACGAAGCCGGCGGCCGGGGTGATGGCCACCAGGCCGGCGACGGCGCCGGAAATGATGCCCAGGACCGAGGGCTTGCCCTTAACAGCCCATTCGACGAACACCCAGGCCAGCGCCGCGGCGGCGGTGGCCACCTGGGTCACGGTCATGGCCATGCCGGCGCGCGGACCGGCGGTCAGGGCCGAACCGGCGTTGAAGCCGAACCAGCCCACCCACAGGAGCGAGGCGCCGATGAGGCTGAGCACCAGGTTGTGCGGGCTGAAGTCGGCGTTCGGGTAGCCCTTGCGCTTGCCGATCACCAGGCAGGCCACCAGGCCGGCGATGCCGGCGTTGATGTGCACCACGGTGCCGCCGGCGAAGTCCAGCACGCCCAGCTTGGCCAGATAGCCGTTGGGGTGCCACACCGTGTGGGCGATGGGGGCGTAGACCAGCAGCGACCACAGCGTGATGAAGATCAGCATGGCCGAGAACTTCATGCGATCGGCGAAGGCGCCGGTGATCAGCGCCGGCGTGATGATCGCGAAGGTCATCTGGTACATCATGAACACCGGCTCCGGGATCGTCGGGGCCAGGGCGTGCGTGCCGGCCGGGTCCATGCCCGCCAGCAGGATGCGGCTGAAGCCGCCGATGAATTCCTTGGCGTCCGCCGCGTCGCTGGCCGCCGAGAAGGCCAGGCTGTATTCGACCAGGGCCCACAGGACGGTCACCAGGCAGGTGATGGCGAAGCTTTGCATCACCATGGCCAGCACGTTGAACTTCCGGACCATGCCGCCGTAGAACAGCGCCAGACCGGGGATGGTCATCATCAGCACCAGGGCGGTGGAGGTCAGCATCCACGCCGTGTCGCCACCGCTGATGGCGGGAGCGGCTGGTGCCGCGGCCGCCGCGGCGGCTTCAGCGGCGGGTGCCGCCGCTTCCTGTGCAAAGGCCAAGGCCGGCGCCAAGCCGGCCATCATCATGGCCGCCAATCCAAGTAAACGGTTCCCAAGCAAACGGTTCATCTGGCTCCCCATTCCCGTTCGTTTAGCCGGTTCGGGTACCCCCAGGTCTGCCCCCGGGAACCGATCCAGCCGTCAGCCAACCCGACCCTCCTTTCAAAGTTCGTGCCGCACTGCGAATAGGCGCCGAATGGGCAGGAACGCTGGTCTTAAGAGGCAGGCCGATGGGAGCCATTTATTGCCAAAAGGTTAAAAAATCCGCACGGATTCCCGTGGGCTCAGCCAGCCCCGGTGGTGATTGCCTATATTATGGGCAATTTCCATCCGGACACAGCTTGCGGTTTCAGGTTATTTTTGAAGCTCTTTCAAGAGACTGAGCCCCTTGGTTGCGCCGCCCGGCTTGCAGCTAAACGCATGATTTCGTCTGGTGCATAAAAATGGTGCACATTTTTTCAAAAACCAGCCCGATCGCACAACTTATGGAAACCAGTTTCACTGTGACGGGGCATTATTACAACCTTCCGGCGTGAAAACCCATTCCTCCGAGCTTACGCCCGGCAAATCAACCTTTTGGGGACGGCGTGACCACCCTGCGGCCAAGCGTCCCAGCATCCGGACACGCGCGGCATGCCTTAAATTCGGGCAGTCAACGTCTACTGGCACCGATCTTGCTGCGTCGCAATACGCAGTCATCGCTTACATAAAACAACAAGCCTCACGGAGAATAACCAATGGCCTCAGTTCGGGAGATTGAAGTCGACCGTCCGCTTGGCAACCGCGCGCCGGCCCCGCGTGGACGCACCACCAAAGCCGCGCTGCTGACGGCCACCGCCGCGACCGCCCTCGGCCTGATGGTGGGTCTGTCCGCGATCGCCACGCCCGCGCTGGCGGACGAGGCGGCCCCCGCCGAACCGCCTGGGATCAAGTGGTCCGCGTATGCCGAAGCCGGCGTCACCTTCAACAGCGACGGCCCGTCGGGCGGCACCAACTATGGACACCTGTTCACCGACAAGACCAACCAACTGGTCCTGAACCAGCTGTCGGGCACCATTTCCAAGGACCTGGACCCCAAGGCCGAGGGTTTCGACTGGGGATTCAAGGTTCAGGGCTATTACGGCACCGACGCGCGCTACACCCATTTCCTGGGCATCCTGGACACGGGTATCAAGGAACGCACCCAGTTCGACCTGGTCGAAGCCAACGTGCTGCTGCACTTCCCCAGCCCCGGCGCCGGCGGCTTGGACCTGAAGGTCGGCGCCTTTTCCACGCCGCTGGGCGCGGAGGTGATCGCCGCTCCGTCCAACCTGTTCTACAGCCACAGCTACATCTTCAACTTCGGCCTGCCGCTGAAGCACACGGGCGCTTTGGCCACCCTGCACCTGACGCCGGACATCGACCTGTATGGCGGCGTCGACAGCGGTGTGAACACGACGCTGAGCGACGGCGACAACAACGGTGCCGCCGCCGGCATTTTCGGCATCGGCCTGAACAACCTGGCGGACGGCAAGCTGACCGTGCTGGCCCTGACCCACGTGGGTCCGGAAAACCCCAGCCTGAAGGCGCCGCTGGGCTATGCCGACGCCAACAACGAGAACCGCTGGATCAGCGACATCACCGCCACCTACAAGGCGACGGATGAGCTGACGCTGATCACCGAGCTGAACTACATCAAGGATGATCTGTTCAACGTCGACGGCGGCGGCATCGCCCAATATGTCAGCTATGCCCTGTCGCCCGAACTGACGGCCAACCTGCGTGTCGAATGGTGGCGGGATGGCCACGGCTTCTTCGTGGCGGCCTTCCCCGGCAACCGCGACTTCGTCTACCTGGAGAAGGGCGAGCCGCTGGAGAAGGGCGCCATCGGTCCAGGCGTTGGCACCAGCTATGGCGAGCTGACCCTGGGCCTGACCTGGAAGCCGGCGGACCTGGGCGTCCTAGACGGCCTGACCCTGCGTCCGGAAGTGCGCTACGACAAGGCCAACCACGCCGCCTACGACAATCTGACCAAGGATGACCAGTTCACCTTCGGTTTCGATTTGATCCTGCCCTTCGGCGGCTAATACGCTACACTACGTCTTGAGCGGACGGCCCTCCGGGGTCGTCCGCGCTCAAAATCGAAAAATAATGATGGGTCGCGGCGCTGGGTTGCCGCCGGTGCCGATATTATTCTGATTTCCGACCCGCGTGTGGGCGCCCGCTTGGATGTCCGCATCCCCTCTCGAGAGGCCACGGGGGACGCCACGGGCTCGCGGAGGCATGGTTAGGTGACAGGTTTGCCGGTTTCCCTGCGCATTGAGCATCCATCCCCCATGACGGTATCCACACCGGCTTCCCAGGACATGGTGTCGGCGGCGAACGCCTCCACCCCGGCCGTCGAGGCCGGTGTCGAGGCGGACCGGTCCCACCCCGAGGACCGCTACCGCCGCCTGTTCGAACAGGCGCCCTGGGGTCTGTTCCAAACCACGATCGACGGCCGCTACCTGGACGCCAACCCCGCGCTGGCCCGGCTGTACGGCTATGAGTGCCGCGAGGACATGCTGCGGGCCCTGACCGACATCGGCGCGCAGCTGTATGTCGATCCCGGCCGGCGCGAGGCCTTCGTGGCCGAAATGCGGTCGCGGGGGGTGATCCAGGGTTTCGAATCCCGTATCCGGCGACGCGACGGCACCATCATCTGGATCGCGGAAACCTGCCGCGAGGTGCGCGACGCCAACGGCCAGCCCCTTTATTACGAAGGCACGGTGGAGGAGATCACCGCCCGCAAGGAGGTGGAGCAGGCGCTGCGCGCCGCCAATGAGCAGGCCCAGCGCGCCAATGAGGCGAAGGAGCGCTTCCTGGCGCTGGTGACGCATGAGCTGCGGACGCCCCTGCACGCCATCCTGGGCTTCGGCGATCTGATCGGCCAGCTGGACCAGGATGAGGTGGCGGAGCGTGACGACTACCTGCGGGAGATCACCAGCGCCGGCAACCGCCTGCTGCGTACCGTCAACCGCCTGCTGGACTACACCCGCCTGGCCTCCGGCGTCGCCGCCACCGAATTGCAGCTGATCGAGCTGGAACCCTTCATCACCCGCCTGGTGCGCCAGTTGGGCAACGGGCGGGAAAAGCGGGTGCGCATCCAGCATGACGCGGAGACGACCGCGCCCTGCGTGCTGGAGGTGGACGGCAACCTGCTGAGCCGCGCCCTGATGGAACTGCTGGCCAACGCCCTGGCCTATTCCCCGGCCGAACAGCCGGTGGTGGTGGAGATCGGGCAGCGGTTGGACGCCGTGACCCTGCGCGTCATCGACCAGGGCCGGGGCATGTCGGCGGAGGAATTGCAGGCCGCCGCCGTGCCCTTCGGCAGCGTCATCCTGCAGGCCCGTTCCCGCCAGCAGGGCCTGGGCCTGGGCCTGCCCATCGCACAGAGCATCGCCTGCATGCTGGGCGGCCAGCTGGACCTGTCCAGCTCCCTGCTGAACGGCACCATCGCCACCCTGAACCTGCCCACACCCGCAGGCAAGCTGGCGCCTTGATACCCTTCAGGCGGCTGCGGTCGCCGCCCGTCCGGCGAAGGGGAGCCGCCAGCATCCGCCCGATTCACACACCCGGGGACGGGGGGGCCGATGGCCGGACGGCACACAGCGCCTCCACCTTCGCGGCCAGGCGTTCCACCACCACCGGCTTCAGGAAAAAGGCGTCGGCGCCGGCCGCCAACACCGCCTTCTCATCCGCCCGCTCGCTGTAACCGGTGTACAACACGCACGGCAGATCCGGCCGGCGCGTCTTCAGCAGGGCGATCAGGGCCATGCCGGTCATGCCCGGCATGGTCTGGTCGCTGACCACCGCGTCGAAGGCCAGCGGGTTCTCCTCAAACACCTCCAGCGCCTCCGCCGGCGTTTCGCAGATGGCGACCTCATGGCCCCGGCGGGACAACCCCTCCAGCAGCATGTCGCCCATCTCCGCCGCGTCATCCACCACCAGAATGCGCAGGCGGCGGCGGGGCGTGGTCTTGTGTGTTGCCGGGGCCAGCAGGGGGGCCGCGACCGCGCCCGGCCCGCCCACCGGCAGGGTGACGCGCAGCAACGTGCCCTCCCCCTCCGCCGACAGCACGGTCATGCCGCCACCATGGGCGCGGACGATGCCATAAACCACGGGCATGCCCAGGCCCGTTCCGCGCCCCTTTCCCTTGGTGGTGAAGAAAGGCTCGAACAGGCGGGTCATGACCTCCATGGGCATGCCGTGGCCCTCGTCCTCAACTTCCAGCACCACGTGCGGCCGGCTCTTGTCGAAGGGCAGGGCCTCATGCTCCTGCCAGCGGCCTTCCAGCACGCGGGCGTCGGCCGGCGCCGGCCCGGGGAACAGGCGGATGCGGATGCGCCCGCCTTCGCCCCGGCGCGCGTCGTGCGCGTTGATCACCAGGTTCATCAGCACCTGGACCAGCTGGGTGGGGTTGGCGCGCACATTGGGCACCGAGCCCGCGATCTGGAAGGTCATCTCCGTCGTGGCCGGCACGGCGGACCGCAGGATGCCCCGCGCCTCCTCCAGCACCGCCACCGGCGACACCGCCTGCAATTCCCCCTTGTCCGACCGGGCGAAGGTCAGGATCTGGCCCACCAGTTCCTTGGCCCGCTTGCCCACGGCGTTGATGCGGGCGACGTAGCTGTGGGCCTTGTCCTGCGGGTCCAGATCATCCAGCAGGAACTCGACATAGCCCAGCATGGCGCCCAGCAGGTTGTTGAAGTCATGCGCCACGCCGCCGGCAAGGCGGCCGATGGCCTCCATCTTGTCCTGCTGCAGCAGCTGGCGCTGCAGTTCCTCCCGCTCCCGCGCCACGCGGCGGGCGGCGGAGACGTCGCGCAGCACCAGGACGATGTCGCCGTTGGGCCGCAGGCTCAGCGTCGTCTCATACACCTCCATGGTGCGGCCCCAGATGCTTTCCCACTTCTCATTGACCGTGTGCGCGTAGCCCGTGGCCAGCAGGTCGTCGCGACGGCGTAACCGACCCTCCTCCGCCAGGGCCACGGTCTCAGGCGTCAGCAGTTCCAGCCACTGGCGGCCCACCACCGCCTCGGCGTCGGGGGCGCCCAGCAGGGATATCGCCGCCGGATTTGCATAGAGAACGGTATAGCCCGGATCGAACAGCACGATGGCGTCCTTGGCGGCCCCCACGCCCGCCAGCATGCGCTCCAGCGCGGTCGTGCGCTCCTCCACCTGGGCTTGCAGGCGATCCCGTTCCGCCAGCGTGCCGCGGAAGCGGTCCAGCGCCCGGGCGATGCCGCCGATCTCGTCCTTCCGCTCCGTTCCGGACACGACGACCGGGACACCCCGGTCCAGAAGGTCGATGGTCCGCGCCACCCGGGCCAGCGGCACGCCGACGATGGAACGGACGGCCGCCACCATCACCAGGCTGATCAGCAGGCCGGCGCCCAGCGCCGCCACGATGATGGCCGTGCCAATGCCGGCGAAGGGCGCGCTCAGGCCCGCCACCGGCACGTCGAACAACAGCATGCGGCGGTTGTCCCCGGGGAAGAAAGTCATGGGCACGGCATAGCGGCGGATGCGGCGCCCGCCAGTATCCAGCCGCTCCGCCTCATAGCCCTCGACCTTCAGAACGTGGGCCAGTTCATCCGGGGCCAGCTGGAACTGCGGCCCCTCGCCCACCGTGGCCTTCGTCGCCAGCAGGGCGTGCTCGGGATGGTAGGTCCAGTTGCCCTCGCGGTTGATCATATAGATGTTGCCGCCCAGCGGCCGCCGGGCGTCCAGCTCCTCCGCCCGCTGCTCCAGCGACAGGTCGGTGCCGGCGACACCGATCAGCCGGCCGTCGACGATGACCGGGATGGTGTAGGAGATCATCCAGACCGGCCGGCCCAACACGGTGTAGAGATAGGGCGGGATGGCCTGGCGCGCCCGGCTTTGCGCGGGACGGACATAATATTCGTCGCGGTAGAAATCGGGCCGGATCTCACCCGGCTTCACCCCGCCCTGTCCGTCGGAAACGTAGTAGATCGCGAAACGGCCGGTCTCGGACAGGCCCAGAACGGTGTCGCCGTTCCGAAAGTCCCCGTCCTTGCCCATGAAATCCGGCTCCGCCAGGAACCAGAAGCCCACCAGGGTGGGATGGGCCAGCGCCGTGCGCTCCACATACTTGGCCACCACCCGCCGGTCGGCCGTGCCGGTGGCCACCATGGCCTCCACCTGGCGGGCCAGGCCTTCCACGAAGGCGATCTTTTCCCGGGTGATGGCGGCGATCTCGCTCGCCTGCTTGCTGGCCAGGTCCTGGCCGTAGTCCACGGCGAAGCGTTCCACCACCGCCCGGCTGGTGCGCATGGCCACGAAGGCGGTACCCGCCGCCGCCAGCAGCACCAGCGGCACCAGGATCAGCAGCAGCCGGGTGGTGACGCCACCCCGCGCCAATGGCGGCCGCGCCGCCAGTGTGCCCGATGGGGGTGTGCCAGACGGGAGGTTGGCGGACGGGGGAGTGCCGGCCGGGGGGAAGTCAGCCAAGAGGGTCTCAGGCGGCCGGCTCACGCGCCTCCTTCCCCGGGAAGGCCAGGAATTCGGCCAGCAGCGCGCCCAGGCCGGCGCTCTTCTCCGAGACGGCGGCGCGGTATATCAGCTGGGCCGCGCGCAGGCAGGGGGCGGTGATGGCCTCCGGCCCGTCGCTGAGCATCAGCAGCGGCATGTCCGGGTGGGTCGACCGGATCGCGCGGGCCAATTCCAATCCATCCATCTCCGGCATCAGCAAATCCGAAATGACGGCACGCACCGGCTGGGTGGCCAGTACCGACAGGCCCTCGCGGGCCGAGGCGGCCATGATCGGGGCATGGCCCAGACGCCGCACCGCCTCGCACAGATAGTCGCGGAAATAGGCGTTGTCGTCGACGACCAGGATGGCACTCATAGGGATAGGCTTTCGGGAATGGATCCGGGGAATAGGCGGTCCTTGGTGAACCGCATATCACCGCAACCGTTCGCCGCCCGCATCCGTCGCGAAGGCTATCGGTCAGGGAATTAGGGATAGCGGGGATAGCGCGCCGCTATCCCACGATTCCGCATGGGCACCATGCCCCGCACCGGGCGCCGGCCACCCCTTTGTCAAGCGCTTACGGGGCCAACAGCTTATGTCCCGCCCAGCAGGCCCAGGTCACGGGCGCGCGTCACCGCCTCCACCCGGTTCTTGGCGCCCAGCTTGCGCAGGATGCGGCGGGTGTGCAGCTTGATCGTCACCTCCTGCAAATCCAGGATGCGGCCGATCTCCTTGTTGGTGGCGCCGCCCGCCAGGTATTCCAGCACCTGGCACTCCCGCTCCGTCAGCAGGCCGCCGTCGGAAACCGGGGCGGCCACCGATCCCGGCGCCGGTGCCAGGGCGCCCGCCATGCGCAGCGCCACGTCGGCCGGCACCACGCTGCCCCCCACCGCCACCACCTTCAGCATCTGCACCAGCGCCACGCTGGGCAGGGTCTTGGGCAGGAAGGCGCAGGCGCCGCGGGTCAGCGCCTCCCGCGCGATGACGGCGTCCTCATGGCCCGTGACCACGGCCACCGGCGCGTCGATGCCGGCGGCGTCCAGCCGGTCCAGCCCGGCGCCGCCCTCCCCGCCCGGCAGCTGCCAATCCATCACCACCAGGTCGAAGTCCCCCCGGTCCGGCCGGTCCGCCAGGGCATCCAGTTCCTCGAGCGAGCCGACGGACGTCAGGCTGGCCTCCGGCCAGTCGCGCATCAGGTACAGTTCCAACGCGTCGCGGTACATCGGGTGGTCGTCGGCGACGAGTACCCGCATCGGCCTTTTCG
>NZ_BACU01000384.1 GCF_000333275.1 Azospirillum sp. B4
ATCATATGACCGCCGGGATAATAGCTGAACACCACGCGGTTGGTGGGCACGCCAGCGCTGTTCAGGCTGTTCTCCGTATGGAAGAACGGCGTGGCCAGGTCGTAATAGCCCATGGCGACGAAGGCCTTCAGGCCCTTGTTCTGGCGCATGGCGTCGCCCACGAAGGGGCCGACATCGGTGCCGCGATAGGGCTCGCTGCCGCCGCCCTCCGCCTGGCCATAGTTCCAGCGGCGGTAGAGGGAGCCCAGCACCTTGTATTCCCGCCCGCCCATGTCCAGGCCCAGGTCGTTGCGGAAGTAGGTGTTGACCACGGCGCTGAACGCCCCGCTCATGCCGTTCAGCGAGGGGTCGTTGTCCGGCCGCTCGCCAGAGCTGTCATAGTCCTCACCCAGGTAGCGGCCGTCGATGCGGCCGATGCTCTTGCCCTGGTCGCGCAGCAACTCCTTCATGAAGCGGTGATCCTGGATCTTCAGGTTCGACTGCTCGATGAAGGCCGGGGACAGGCCGGTGAAGTGGGCCAGCTTGGCCACCACCGCCTTGTGCTGGTCGGGGCTCAGCCGGTTGCCCAGGATGAGGGCGGAGGCGTAGTCCGTCGCCGCGAACTGGCGGGCGTCGGCCAGGAATTTGTCGAAGCCCATGGAGGTGTCGGCCACCTTCTTATGGTACCAGGCCGTGGCGGCGTAGCTGGGCAGGAAGGACCAATAGGGCACCAGGTTGCCCCGCGCGAAGGTCAGCGAGGTGTAGTCCATGGCCGGGGAGATCAGGATCAGGCCGTTCAGCGACACGGTGGAGGTGGTGCCGCTCAGTTCGGGCAGCATGGCCCCGGTGCGGATGCCGCCATAGCTTTCACCGCCCAGGAACTTGGGGCTGTTCCAGCGCTTGTTGTCGCCCAGCCAGATGCGCACGAACTGGGCGATGGACCTCGCGTCCTCCTTCACGCCCAGGAAGTCCTTCTCCTCCCCCTTACCGATGGCGTGGCTGAAGCCGGTGGCGACCGGGTCGATGAACACCAGATCGGTCACGTCCAGGATGGAATAGGCGTTGTCGATCAGGGGGAAGGGCGGCGGGCCGGGGTTCTCGGCATCGGCCGGGATCTGCACGCGCTTTGGCCCGAAGACACCCATGTGCAGCCACAGGCTGGCGGAACCGGGGCCGCCGTTATAGAGGAAGGTCACCGGCCGGGTGCTGGGGTTGGCACCTTTCTTGGTGTAGGCGACGGAGAATATGGCGGCCACCGGCTCGCCCTTGTCGTCGCGGAGGTAGGTTTCCCCCGCCGTGACGGTGTAGTCGACACGCTTGCCGTTGAAGGTGCCGGAGCGGTCAACGGTCACGCGCTTGGGTGCCTCTGGCCCGGCCTTCCTATCGCCGTCCTTATGGTCCTGCCTGTCGTCCTTCTTCTCCTGCGCGGCCCCCATCATGGCCGGTGCCATGACCGCCGGCACCGTCACGGCCAGCACGGCCGCCACCAGCAGTCCCCAACGCCTGTTCTTCATTGATAACCCCCATTGTTCATTAGTCGGACCGCTCAGCGGCATCCCGGACCCCGCTTCCGTGACGCCGACTCTCCCCCCGTCCTGCCCAGGGGAACCAACCCGATGGGCCCGCAGCCTAACAAAAGCGGCGGCAAAATGGGGCCTGGATAAAAGTTTTAACCAGGGGCTTAGCTGAAGCCTGCCCGCGACAAGGGGTTGGCGGTGAAATGCAGCCACCTTAAGATGGTTCTGGAATAGGAAATACAGCCATAACGGATGGCGGCGCCGTCGCACCCGCCGCCCGGGGGACCCAGGCCATGTCACGTGTGATCAAGGTTCTCGACGCCACGGCGGATACCCTGGCCGCCATGCCGGGCGTCCGCCTGCTGCACAGCTATCCCGCCTTCCATATCGTCGCGACGGATGATGACGCGGCCACCGCGGCGGTGATGGCCACCGGCCTGGTGGAGGACATCACCGACCAGTATGCCCTGCAGGCCGGCGGCCAGACCATCGCCACCGACGTCCCCCGGGTCGCCGCCGATGGCAGCCACCACGTGCACCCGGCCTATGACAGCCACGGCCCGCTGCCGCAGGGCGCCCACCACTACATCGTCCAGTTCACGGGCCCGGTGCGGGACGGCTGGCTGGCCGGGGTGGCGGCCCTGGGGGCGGAGGTGATGGGGCCCCACCAGCACTTCGCCATCATCGCCCGCGCCACCGCCGACCAGGCGGGCGCCATCACGCGGCTGGATTATGTGCGCTGGGTGGGGCACCTGCCCTATGCCGCCCGGCTGACCCGGGATGTGGACGCGCTGGCGGCACCGCCGGCGGAGGATGCCTATCACGGCCACGTGATGCCCGACGCCTATACCGTGGCGTTCTTCACCCCGGCACAGGCCACCGGACAGCACGCCGCCGTCATCGCCGCCGGCTTCACCATCCTGGAGGAAGCGGCGGGCAGCGCCCTGCTGGTGGTGCAGACGACCGATCCCACGACCGGCGACCTGCGGGACAAGCTGCGGGCGCTGGCCCAGGTGCACGGCGTGAAGCGGATCGGGCGCCAAGTCATGCCGCAATTATCCAACGACCAGGCCGCCCGCATCATGGGCACGGCATCCGCCCTGGCGGCGGCGCCAGGCCTGGGGCTGTCCGGCGCGGGGGAAATCGTCGCCGTCTGCGACACCGGCCTGGACAGCGGCGACCCCGCCGCCATCCATCCGGATTTCGCCGGCCGCGTCCTGGCCATCCGCAGCTATCCCATCGGCCCCAGCTATGCCACGCGGGTGAACAACCCCGGCGCCGATGACGGCCCGGCCGACACCAACCGGGGCCACGGCACCCACACCGCCGGCTCGGTCCTGGGCGACGGCACCGCCAGCGCGGAACTGGCCAACCTGGCCGGCCCCGTCCGAGGCCTGGCCCACAAGGCGCAGCTGGTGATGCAGGCGGTGGAGCAGCATTTGGAGTGGAAATCCGACCAGCAGGGGTCCGCCCCGCCGGCCTACGCCCTGGCCGGCCTGCCCACGGATTTGAAGGAACTGTTCGGCTGGGCCTATGACCAGGGCGCCCGCATCCATTTCAATTCCTGGGGGGGCGGCACGCCCCAGTCTTATAATTCCTACTGTACGGACATCGACACTTCATCTGGAATCGCCCGGACTTTTGGCATCGTCTTTTCCGCCGGGAACACCGGATCCGACACGGATGGCGACGGCAAGATCGACCCGGGCAGCGTCACACCACCGGGCACGGCCAAGAATTGCATCACCGTGGGCGCCTGCGCCAACGACCGGCAGACCATCACCATCACCAACGGCAAGAAATGGGGCCCCAAGGCCGTGCCGGTGGACGCCCTGGTGGCCGGCGGACCCGACCTGCTGGCCCCGTTCAGCAGCCGGGGCCCCACCAAGGACGGACGGGTGAAGCCCGATGTGGTGGCGCCCGGCACCTATGTGCTGTCGACCCGGTCGCGCCAACTGGACCCCGCCTTTTACGGCCAGGGGCGCTATGACGACAGTACCGAGCTTTACATGTACGACACCGGCACCAGCATGGCCGCCCCCCTGACCGCCGGCGCCGTCGCCCTGATCCGGGAATATCTGCGCACGCGGGCGGGCCTGGCCGCCCCCTCCGCCGCCCTGCTGAAGGCGGCGCTGATCGCCAGCGCGGTCCCACTCACCGGCACGGACACGAGCCTGCCGGACAACGACCAGGGCTTCGGGCGCGTCAACCTGGACACCATCCTGGCGCCGTCCGCGCCGGTGCGGGCGACATTCCTGGATGGGAACGCGGTGGCGACCGGCGATCTTTACCAGTACAGCCTGACCGTGGGTGTGGAGGGGCATCCCCTGCGGGTGGTGATGGCCTATAGCGACTATCCCGGCGCCACCCTGGTCAACAACCTGAACCTGGTCCTCCGCGGGCCCGAGGGCACCATCCGCACCGGCAACGCCGGCCCGGACGGCCGGACCATGGACAGCAGCAACAATGTTGAAGTCATCGCCGTCGCGGCGGCGGCCGCCGGCGTCTGGAGTGTGCAGGTTATCGGGTCCAACGTGCCCCAGGGGCCGCAGCCTTTCGCCCTGGCGCTGCTGGCAGCCGGCTGAGCGGGAGAGCCGGCTGAGCATGAGGGAAAGGGCGGCAGGCCCTAGAACGGAAGGCGATCACGGGTGATCGCCCTTCGCTCCAGGCCGCCGCCCTTTTCAGAAGCGTATTTGGGGACAATGCCGGTGCGCCTTCCCCGTGGCCTGATCGCCGGGGAAGCCGGATGCGGCGCTGTCAGGGCGCGGTGGAACCAGAAGCTCCCCACACCCCGACGCCCATGTCACAGCGCGTCGGTATCGGTCTCGCCCGTGCGGATGCGCACGGCCTGGGCCAGTTCCAGGACGAAGATCTTGCCGTCGCCGATCTTGCCGGTGTTGGCGGCGGCCTGAATGGCCTCCACCGCCTTGTCGGCCAGATCGTCGGGCACGGCCACTTCGATCTTCATCTTGGGCAGGAAGCTGACCGCGTATTCCGCGCCCCGGTAGATCTCGGTCTGGCCCTTCTGGCGGCCATAGCCCTTGACCTCGGTGACGGTAAGGCCCTGCACCCCCAGCCCGGTCAGGGCGTCGCGGACTTCGTCCAGCTTGAAGGGTTTGATCACCGCGATAATGAACTTCATCAGACCACTCCCTGATTGGATATTCGTGATCGCCGAGGGGCGGTCGGCCGGATCAGTCTAACATCACCGGCCGACTTTTGTTCCCCCTCGAATCCTTGCTCCTCAGCCCTTTAGGCTAGGCTCAGTGGCCAGGCTCAGTGGATAGACTCGCCATGCAGGGCGATGTCCAGGCCGTCGCGCTCGACATCCTCGTCCACGCGCAGGCCGATCACCAGATCGATGATCTTCAGCAGGACGAAGGTGATGACGCCACACCACACGACGGTGAAGGCCACACCTTCCAGCTGGGTGACGACCTGGGCGGCGTTACCCTCGATCAGGCCCAGCTTCGTGTCCGGCGCGTCCTTCAGCGCGGCGGCGAAAGCCCCCTCGCTGTTGGCCACGGCGATCTTGGCAAAGACGCCGGTCAGGATGGCGCCGACGATACCGCCGATACCGTGCACGCCAAAGGCGTCCAGGCTGTCGTCATAGCCCAGGGCCTTCCTGGTGCTGGGCCAGCTTGGGCGCCACCTCGGTCTGCACCTTGTCCAGCGCGTCGTTGGTGTTGGCCGACACCACGCTGAAAAAGACCTGGTTCACCCGGTCCAGCATGCGGCCGGACCGCTCCATCGCCACCAGGGTGTTGTCGAAGGTGGGTGCCGCCGGNTTTTCGGCGATCTTCTTGACCTCNGNCAACTGGATCTTCATGCCCTGCTTGAAACGCGGC
>NZ_BACU01000383.1 GCF_000333275.1 Azospirillum sp. B4
ATTCAGCCGGTCCCGGGGACCTCTAGAGTCATGATGCGGGCGTAGTTGATGCGGGTGGGGCCGATGACGCCGATGGCGCCCACGATCTGGTCCTTGCCGTTGGTGTAGGGCGAGACGATCAGGGAACAGCCGGCGTGGCTGAACAGATTGTTCTCCGCCCCGATGAAGATCTGCACGCCCTCCGCCTGGCCCGTGCCGGCGGATGTCAATGGGCGGCGCTTGAGCCAAAAGGCCTCAGGCGGACAGGACCTCCACCGCGCGACGTTTCGCGGCGGCGATAAGGGCCGCGTCACAGGACGCGAGCGGGATCCGTTTGCGCAGCGCCAGCTCAAGATACGCCGCGTCATAGAGGGTCAGATTTTCCTCGCGCGCGATCTGCCGGGCCGTGGACCAGGCGTGGCGCTCGGTGTCCTCATCGCCAAGAATCGCCAGGCGTTCCAGCCGCGCCAGTGAACGGTCGACGTGCGCCTCATCGCACCGGCCGCGCCGCGCCGCGTTGCGCAGCACGTTGAACAGCATGGCGCCCTTGAGCACAAACCGATCCCGATAGGCGGACACGCCGAGCCGGTAGAGAAACCGCTCGATAGCGTAGCGGGTAAGCGCGAGCTGGACGTCTTCCTTGCGCTCCTGGGCGATGCGGGTGAGACGCGCCCGGACGGAAGCGCCGATGTTTTTGAGCGGCGGTTTGGCGGTCACAGGATCGCCTCCATATAAGGGCGCATGACGTTCTGCACGCGGTCGATGGCGGCGAACCGCCAGAGGTCATCGGCGGTGGCGCGGCGGGTGCGGATACAGTCCTTTAGCGCTTCGATGGCAACATCGAGGCCGATCTGGCTGCGATATTTGAAACAGTCGGCGACGGTCTTGGCCGGGTTGGTGATGGGCACCTCCACCTGCTCGATGACGTGAATTTCGACGCCCTCCGTCAGGGCCTCGCCGGTGGCGCGTATGATGCGCAGCGACACCGGAGGATTCTTGGGCGCCCATTTCTTGTGGCCGATCAGCAGCCAAATCTGATGGGGCAGTTGCGTGGTGAGGCTGTGAAACTTGAGCGCGGACAGCAGGCAGATAGCGCCATGGGGCACGGCCCGGGCCGCCTCGGCGAGGCTATGGGATGCGGAGCTTTCCACGTTGGCAAGCTGGTAGAGGCCACGGCCCATGCGCACGAGAAGGCCCTGGTCTTGTAGCCGCCGCAGCGTGGCGCGCGGAACGCCCGCCGCATCGAAATCACGCGCACGCGCAATGCCACGCTCCTTCGCGATGGTGAGCGCGCGGTCCTTCAGGGGTTCCCTTGGCCGCGTTTCGTTGGCAGCGACTGGCATGTTCCGTATACTCGGCAATAACTGAAAAATGCCGAGCATTTGTATCACGCCTACCTTCGCGATGCAATCGGACCGGCGATCATAACTGGCTTGGTTCACCTTCAGGAGGCTCCACATATATGCCTCGCATTATGGTGTTGCGAAGATGCGTGCATCGCTCCATGACGCGGGCGATCTTCCTGGCGGTCTCTTCCATCTGCGACCCCTTCACCGCGACTGCGGCCTGCTCTGCGTCTAACGTCGCCAACGCTTCAGCGACGGGGCCTTGCGAAATGGCAATTATGCCAGCCTCCAGGGTGTCGGCTTCCAGTTTGGCTTGGTCCGCGAACGTGTTGCGCAGAGAGATTCTCATTTCTGCGAGATACTTCGCCTTTTCGTCTTTTTCCTTCTCCTCCCTATACTCTAGGTAGAAGTCCAGCGCGACTATTAGGTAGGGAATAGTTTTTCCAACTTTACCGGCAATCTTCGCCAGCTTTTCACCTGCCTTGACCGCTTCATGGGGACGGAACTTCTTTCCCATGGCCTTGCCAATTTTATAGACGACGTCCCTAATCCCCTTCGCGTTCTTGGCGGCCAATTCCAACCCTTCCTGAAGCGGCTTGGCTGCGGTCTTGCCTAGTTTCGCAGCGAGTTCGTTCCCACCCGGCCTTTCCCCATCAAATTTCACGCCGACCGTGGCACCTCGTTCGCCCGACGCGCCTACCTCCTTGGCCAGCGGACTGTCACCGATCTCGTCAAGTTTGGCTCGGGCATCGTTCAGAGCAGCCGAAACGTCGGCGGCCACAGTGTCGTGCAGGCTGTCCAACTCTCCGGTCGCAGCTTTCATTCCAAGCTGGAACAACTCCTCCAGGTTCTCACCCGTGGTGAGTTCGTCGATCTGCTTCACGGCAGCATCAGCCAAGTTGAGGACCTTCGAGTATGCGTGTTGTTTCCATGTTTTCCGGACATCGAGAAGTCGGCTTTGTAACCGCTGGAGCACTGCTCGTTGACGCCGGACGATCTCCAGCCGCTTCCTGTCCATATCTGACGGCGCGAGAGATGCCTGCAATGAATCCAGAACGCTGACGACGATTTGTAGCGGCGCCGTCAGCCGACCGAGAGTTCCCGCGTCGTCTACGAAACGGTTGATGCCCTCGGTAAGCTCCGGGATGCGGCTCTGCCTGACGAAACGCTCTTTAATTTCGGCTGAGGTCATGCCTGTCTGGAGGTATTTCGACGCCGAGCAGAAATAGATGGGGACGTCCTGATGGGGGCCGAGTACCTTTTGAATTTCGCTGCGGAGAGTTTCCTCGGGGTTGGACTCGCGGTCGACCTTATTCAGAATTAGAGCGGTCTTTTTCGCCAGATCAAGCCCCCCTTTGTCCAGAATGAACCTCAGATGCCTAGCAAGGCGTGGGTTGAATAGCTCGTTCGTGATAACGAACAGCACAAGGTCCGCCCCGACAGTTGCTTCCCGAGCGATCCTATCGTGGTCGGTATCGTCTTCATGCGCCTGGATGCCGGGTGTGTCCACGAGCATGATGCCTTGCCATGGATACTCGCACGTTTCAGCGGTGCAGACATCAGCGTCAATCTTGATTTCGGTCCCCGTTAGGGCGCGAATCAGAGACGACTTTCCGGCGCTGAACTCGCCGATGACAGCGATCCGAAGTGGCGCGTTGGTGGCCACGCGTTCTCGGGCGTCTGACATAAGGCTGCGGAGAAGCGCTGAATCGGGGGTGTCGGCCTGCGTGACGAGTTTTTCTGCTTCGCCCATCACCGCAACCAATTCCTCGAAGTACCGCGAGAAGGCTATCGTCATTTACTTCTCCACAACAACAATGTTAACGCCGATCAGTTTGCTTGCGAGCCGCACGTTAACGCCGCGAGGCCCGACCGCAGCCCGTAAAACGGTGGGCGAGGCGACGCGTACGCGCGCAGTTGTCTGCCCCTCTCGGATGGAAATCGAGACGGTGGCAGGCTCTCTCGCACGTAGGCCCAGGGCCTGGATTACTTGGGTTTCCAAATCCTCCCCGGCGTCGACCAAGTCGAGTTTGCCGTTGCCGAGGGCTTCCGCTATCCGGCGAATGCGCGATCCTTGGCTGCCTACGCAAGCGGCCACTGCATTCACGCTGTTGATCGCAGACGAAACGGCTACCTTGGTCCGGTGCCCGATCTCGCGGGTCACAGCCGTGACGCTTACGGCCCCGCTTTCGCATTCATGCACCACAGCCGCGAACAGGTCTCGAACCAGACCTTCGTTCACCCGATCCGCAATTTCGTCCAACCCGTCTAGGGTATGCACGGTCGCTTGCCACAACTGGCGCGACGAGTCGCTGACCGGACGCGCAATTTCCTCGACCATCTGCGTCTGCATGTCCTTCGCCTTGTCGAGCCATTCGTCGCATCGTGTGCGGACGGCGCGGTAATCTGCCCAGAGACGCTCGCGGAGCTTTAAGGCTATCTCTTCACGCTTCTCATACATGTCCCTCTTGGAGGAGCGCTCCCATTCCTCCGTTGCCTTGCGGGCCAGTTCCTCCCCGGCGAATCCGACGACGCCGACCACCACCACCGCCGCCAACGCCGCCCATCCTGTCGGGTTCCAGAAATTGGTGACTGCCCACCCGGCGAGGAGGGAGGCCCCAGTTCCGCCTACCACCCTTATCCCTGCCCGCGCATACTTGTTCTTTTTCTCTCCGTCCTGGGACTCATAGTACCGCCCCAGCCGCTCGTCCATGCCGTCGGCCTTCGAGAACTGAAAGTCGAAATTGGCGGCCTGCACTTCGGCTTCGACCTCTTCCTTAAAATCCTGTTGGGCGGCCGCGACAAACCACTGGGGTGCCTCGGTAACCCCGTTCCTCCTCAACAGATCCTTCCACTCCGCGTCCAGCTCGGCACCACGCCCTCCAGCCGCAATCACCTCGTCGATCATTCCTGGGATCGCATCGCTGGCAGTCTGAAAGCGCGCCCGTAGCAGAGGGAAGCGTCTGGCGACGCGCCCCCTGGCACGCTCAGTGCCGTCTCGGAGCCGCCGAGATATCTGGTCCATGTTCCCCATCACTTGGCGGAACTCCCCGGCCAAAGGCCGCAACTCGTCCTTCAGCGAGATGAGATAGCTCAGCAGCAAGTCCCTGGGTGTCCGCAGCCGCGCCAGCCGCGCATCCTGTCTGACGAAGTCTTCAATCCTTCCTTCAAGGTCGGAGAGGCGACTATGCTTTCTGAGGAGGGAACGGTCGCCGACGCCTTCAGGGAGTTCCATTTGGCTCTTGGCAAGCCACGCAGCCCTGGCGTGTATGGGAATGACGCGCGGCGGGAGCATCCCAAACCGTTTCTCCAGATAGCCACAAATCCGGCGTGTGTGCCCATCGATCTCATCTTGCTTGAAAACGAGCACCGGGTTGTCCACCAGGAGGTCCAGGTCTTCATCGCTGGCTTTGACGTTGAGCAGAACGGTCACCCCCTTGCTCTGCGTCCTGATGGCCCCGAATCGTTCAAGCTCGTCCGCAGTCGCCTTGTCGTCGGTGAGCAGGAAGAGAATGTGGTCGCTCCTCTCTATGAACCGCTCAGCCATCTCGGCGAGGGCGTCTCCCTCGAAGCCGTCGATGCCGGGGGTGTCCACGATGCGGAGGGCGGGCGTATTAGGTTTGCCACCGTCAGGCTGACGGGGATAATAATAGGTGCGGATCTCGGTTGTGGTATGCTGTCTGCCGACGCCAATGGAAGCGCCATCGCCGGCGGTGAGGGCCTCCATGGTTGTGCTTTTACCTGCCCTCGTCCGGCCGAAAAGCATTATGGTGACGAAGGCTGCGTCGCGTTCCACGTCGGCGAAAGCGTCCGATAACTCCGTCGCCGCGCGGCTGAGCAGGACATCCAGTTTAG
>NZ_BACU01000382.1 GCF_000333275.1 Azospirillum sp. B4
ATGAGACGGAGGATCTGCTGCGCCGCGACGCCGACATCGCCGTGCGCATGGTGCGGCCGACGCAGGGCGCGCTGGTGGCCCGGCACCTGGGAGTGATCGCGCTGGGTTTCCACGCCCATCGCCGCTATCTGGACACCCACGGCACGCCCACCTCGCTGGACGGTTTGATGGCGCACAGCCTGATCGGTTTCGATACCGAAACGGCGCCCATCAGGGCGATACGCGCCCGGGGCCTGTACCTGGAGCGTGAGCGCTTCGCGTTCCGCGCCGACAGCGACCTGGCCCAGCTGGCCGCCATCCGCGCCGGCTTCGGCATCGGCATCTGCCAGGTGGGGCTGGGCCGGCGCGATCCGGACCTGGTGCACCTGCTGCCCGGCACCCTCGGCTTCGACCTCGACACCTGGCTGGTCATGCACCCGGATCTAAAGTCCATCCGGCGTGTCCGCCTGCTGTACGACCACCTGGCCGAGGGGCTGTCCGCCTACATCCGCAACGGCCAGTAACGCCGCCGCGCCATGACAGGATCGACATTGCCAGCGGTGTCGGCTTGGACGGAAACTGCGACCGCTAACATGCCTTTCCAATTCTAGGGGTAGGATTTCCCATGAAGCTGCTGCGTTACGGCCCCGTGGGCCAGGAGAAGCCCGGCCTGCTGGATGCCGCCGGCCAGATCCGCGACCTGTCGGGCCATGTGGCCGACATCGGCCCCGCCCAGCTGTCGGCCGAAGGGCTGGCCGCGCTGGCGGCGCTGGACGTCGACAGCCTGCCGGTGGTGTCCGGCGACCCGCGCCTGGGCGTGCCCTACACCGGCATCGCCAAGTTCCTGGCCGTGGGCCTGAACTACGCCGACCATGCCGCCGAATCCAACCTGCCCCTGCCGAAGGAGCCGGTGCTGTTCACCAAGGCGGTCAGTTGCCTGAACGGCCCCAATGACGAGGTCATGCTGCCCCAGGGCAGCGTGAAGAGCGATTGGGAGGTGGAACTGGGCATCGTCATCGGCAAGACCGCCCGCTATGTGGAGGAGGCCGACGCCTTGTCCCATGTGGCCGGCTACGTCCTGGTCAACGACGTGTCGGAGCGTGAATACCAGATCGAGCGCGGCGGCACCTGGGACAAGGGCAAGGGCTGCGACACCTTCGGCCCCGTCGGTCCCTGGCTGGTGACGGCCGATGAGATCGCCGACCCGCAGAACATCGACCTGTGGCTGGACGTGAACGGCACCCGCCGCCAGACCGGCAACACCAGCACCATGATCTTCGGCGTGGCCACGCTGGTCAGCTACATCAGCCGCTTCGTCACCCTGCAGCCGGGCGACCTGATCACCACCGGCACCCCGCCGGGCGTGGGCATGGGCGTGAAGCCGGAACCGGTGTACCTGAAAGCCGGCGATGTCATGCGCCTGGGTTCCGACCTGCTGGGCACGCAACAGCAGACGGTCATCGCCTGGCGGCGCTGAGCCTTTCGGGACTGATTGATGTAAAAGCGGGGGGCGGGGAAACCTGTCCCCCGTTCGCTTTGAGGGCTCCATGCGCATCCTGGTCACCGGTTCCTCCGGCCCTCTGGGCGCCGCCATCGTGCGCCAGGGCCGGGCGCGCGGCTGGAGGGTGCGCGGCTTGGACATCCGGGTGGCGGCCACCACCGACGTCCAGGCGGATGTGGCGGATGCTGACGCGCTGGCGCGGGCCCTTGAGGGCCAGGACGCCGTCATCCATGTGGCGGCCCTGCACGCGCCCCAGGTGGGCCAAGTGCCGGATGCCGACTTCCATCGGGTGAACGTCCAAGGGACGGCGACGCTATTGCGCCTGGCGGCCGAGGCGGGGGTGGGGCGCTTCATCTATACCTCCACCACCTCCCTCTACGGCCACAGCCTGGTGCCGCCGGCGGGCGGCCTGGTCTGGGTGGATGAGGACACGCCCGCCCGGCCGCGCGACATCTATGACGCGACCAAGCGGGCGGCGGAGGATTTGTGCGCCGACGCGGCGTCCGGCTTTGCCCGGGGCTTGGCCATCCTGCGCATCGCCCGCTGCTTCCGGGAGCCGGCGGGGGTGCGCGCCGCCCACCGCCTGCACCGGGGCCTGGCCATGGCCGACGCGGCGGCGGCGCATGTGCACGCCGTGTCGGTGGCCGTCTCCGGCACCTTCGTCATCTCGGCCCTCACGCCGTTCAGACGGGAGGAAGCGGCGGCGCTGGCCATGGACGCCGCGGGTCTCATCCGCGCCCGGCTGCCGCGCGTGGCGGCCCTGTTCGACCGCCGGGGCTGGGCGCTGCCGGCGCGGCTGGATCGTGTCTACGACGCGACCCGGGCCGCCACCGAGCTGGGATTCCGCCCACGCCTTGATTTCGCCCACTGGTGAGGGATCACCAGCCGGTATGGCTGCTGGTGTGGGTCTGGCCGTCTGGCGTGGTCACCGTGCGGCTGTCGGTATAGGTGCCATCACCGTTGTTGGTCTGTGTGAAGGCCCGCGTGGTGGCTCCGGCCGGCCCGTTGGTCACGGTGGTGCGCCCGATATTGCCATTGCCGTTATCATAAGGCGTGGTGGTGGCCGAATAGGTCTGGCCGCCGGGATTGGTGTGGGTGACGGTGCCGCCCTGGCCGGGGGTGCGGGTCATCGTGCTGGTGCTGGTCGCGCCGTTGAAGCCGGTGACGGTGCGGCTGTCGGTGATGGTGCCGTTGTTCACGCTTCGGCTGGCGGTGCTGCTGGCGGTCTGGCCGTTGGGACGGGTGGCGGTGACCGAGCGGCCCACGTTGCCGCCGCCGTCGTTGTAGCCGTTGACCGAACGGCTGTAGCTGTGTCCACCGGCCCCGGTGACGGACCAACTGCGGCTGCGTGATCCGGCCAGGGCCGGCGCGGCGGTGGCCAGCATGGTGGCGAGGGCCATCAGGCCGGCGGCGGGAATTGATACCTTGCGCATGGAAACGCTCCATCGGTTCGGCGGCGGGGACGGACTGTCCCTGCCGGGTCGCCCGCTGGTACGCCGGGGCCGGCCCATAGTTTCCGGGTCCGTCCTCCCCAATCCATCCCCCCTGTCCACCGGTGGTAGAGGGCGGCCTGCCCCGTTCGGGATAGGGACGCGCCTGTCAGCTTTTCCTCAGGGCCGGCTTTCCGCAGCCTTGATTACGTCAGCCGCTTCTCACGGGTTCCAGGCCCTTACCACACCCGCACCCTGTCCTCCGGCCGCAGGTACAGCGCGGCGCCGGTCCCCACACCAAAGGCGGTGTACCAGCCGTCGACATTGCGCACGGCCTGGTTCACACGGCAGGCGTCCGGCGTGTGGGGGTCATTGGCCACGTCGGCGCGCAGGGCTTCCGGCCGGCGCTTGCCCCGGCGCAGTTGGGCGAAGCCCAGGAAGAAGCGCTGGTCGCCGGTCAAGCCGTTGATCACCGGCGCCTCCCCATCGGCCAGGGCGGCATGATAGGCGGCGTAGGCCAGTTGCAGACCGCCGACGTCGGCCAGGTTCTCACCCAGGGTCAGACGGCCGTTGACCATCAGGCCGGGCGCCACCTGGCAGCCGCCGTACAGTGCCACCAGCCGGTCGGCCAGGGTGGTGAAGCGGGCGGTGTCCGCCTTGGTCCACCAGTCGCGGGCATGGCCGGCGGCGTCGAACAGCCGGCCCTGGTCGTCGAAGGCGTGGGTCAGTTCATGCCCAATGATGGCGCCGATGCCGCCATAGGTGATGGCCAGGTCGGCATTGGTGTCGAAGGCCGGGGGCTGCAACAGGGCGGCGGTGAACACCACCGTCATGGCGGCGCCGTCGTTATAGGCGTTCACCGTCTGCGGCGTGATGGTCCATGCTTGCGGATCCACGGGCTGGTCCAGCCGGCGAAGGTCACGCGCCCAGGCGTAGGCCGTGGCCCGTACCACGTTGCCGTACAGGTCGTCGCGGCGGATGACCAGGCCGTCGTAGCGGTCGCCCGAAGCCGGCACGCCAATCAGGATGCGGTAGGCGTCGACCTTGCGCGCCGCCTCCGCCTTGGCTTCGGCCGACATCCAGGGAGAGGCGGCGATGCGCACCTTCAACGTGGCCTTCATCCGGGTGACCAAGCCGGCCAGCGTCGCCTGTGCGCGGTTGTCGAACCAGCGCGCGGTGTAGAGCCGGCCCACCGCGTCGCCCAGGGCACCCCGGCTGTGGGCCATGTCCTTCCAGCCGCCGCCGGACACCTGGGCCAGGGCCTGGCGCCAGCGCGGCGGCGGCGCCGTCTTGCCCTCCACCGTGCGGCCGTGCAGGTCGAACCAGGCGTCAGCATAGTCCTTGGCCAGCAGGGGGGCCGCGTTGTCCATCAGATGGAAGGTGGCCCAGGCGCGCAGCACCGGCAGGGGCGTTGTGGCGAACAAGTGAGCCAGGGGCGGCAGGGCCGTGCGTTCCACCACCACGATGCGCTCCACCTGGCCCATCCCCGCCGCCGCCAGGTAGGCGCCCCAGGGGAAGCCCGGGGCCAAGCGGGCCAACTGCCCTGGAGTCATCGGGTTGTAGATGGCACGCTCGTCCCGCTGCTGCGCCGGGGTCCAGCTGGCGGCGGCGATCCTGGTCTCCAATGCCAGGATGTCGTCGGCGCGCGAGTCCGCCTGTGGCCAGTTCGCCAGGGTCAGCAGCCGCGCGACGTAGGCGCGATAGGCCGTGCGCCGCGCCGCGTTACCGGCATCCAGGTAGAAGGCGCGGTCCAGGCTGCCCAGGCCGCCCTGGCCCAGGTACAGCGCGTGGCGGGTGGCGTCGCGGCTGTCGCGGCCCACTGACAGCTGGAACAACGATCCGTGCAGGCTGGCGTTGGCTTGGCCCATCATCTCCGCCAGAGTGGCGCGGGTGGCGGCCAGGCGCAGGCGCGTCAGCTCCCCATGTAGCGGCCGGCCGCCCAGCGCCTCCACCCGCGCCTCATCCATGAAGGCGGCGTAATAGGCGCCCACCTGCGCCGCCTCGCCGTCGGCAGGCGCTCCGGCACGGGCCGCATCCTCCAGCATCTCATGCACGTGGGCCTCGGCCGCTTGGGTCAGCTGGGTGGCGGTGGAATATCCCGGGCGATCGGGCGGGATGGCCGTCTCCTCCAGCCAGCCGCCGTTGGCGTGACGAAAGAAGTCCTTGCCGGCATCGATCTGCGGCGCGCCGCCGGGCCAGGGTGAGGGCTGGGCCGATGCCCCGGCGGACAACGCCAGGGCCAGGCAGAACAGCAGGAGGGAAGGGCGCATGGGAGCGGGCACCAGCGCAGGGATGGGGCCTGCACCTTAACAGAGATGGGCCGGCGCCCGCTCCCCTGTTCCCCTACGCCGCCGCCTCGATCACGTCGGCCGCGTCGTCCAGGCCCCGGCGGCGGGCGGCTTCGGCCGGGGTCTGGCCCAGCGGGTTGCGGAAGCTGGGATCGGCGCCGAAGGACAGCAGCAGCTCGGTCACCTCCACCGCCAGGGCCTCGTCGTCCGGCAGGCAGAACAAGGCGGGTTCGCCCGGCCGGTCCTGGCGGTTGGCGCGATCCGGCTCCTCCGCCAGCAGGGCGCGCAGCCGGTCCACGGCCCCGGCGAAGCACAGCCCCCGGAAGTTGCGGCTGTGCCCCGCCAGAAAGGCCGCCATCTCCCGCCGCCCATTATAGACGGCGTGGGTGAGGGGGCTGCCGCCATAGCGGGTTTCGAACGGGTCGACCATCGCCCCCCGGGCGATCAGCACTTCGCCGATCGCGATGGCACCGGCCTGGGCGGCGAAATGCAGGGCGGTGCAATCGTGGTCGTCGGCCACGTCGGGCGACATGCCCAGGTCCAGCAAGGCCGCCACCCGGTCGGCGTGGCCCGACTGGATGGCGATGCTCATCGGGGCGATCGCCCGCAGGAACTCCGGATGCGCCCGCGCCAGCCGGCGCAGGGTGGCGACATCCCCGGCCGCGGCGGCGGCCACGAAAGCCTCATCCTCCGTCAGCGTCGGGCGGACGGCGCCATGGCGGACCAGCAGATCGACCATCGCCTCATGGCCATGGACAAGGGCATGCTTGATGACCGGCTGGCGGGAATAGAAATTGACGCCGGTGGCCTGGGCCCTATGCTCCAGCAGCCATTGGGCCCGCCGCAGATGGTTGTTGGCCACGGCGTTGCCCAGCAGATAATCGACTGCGCTGCGGGCCTTTCGTCCGCCCAGGGCGTCGGGCGCCGGCCCCGTCCATTTGCCGGT
Source organism: Azospirillum sp. B4 (assembly GCF_000333275.1). Classification (GTDB taxonomy): domain Bacteria; phylum Pseudomonadota; class Alphaproteobacteria; order Azospirillales; family Azospirillaceae; genus Nitrospirillum. The sequence goes on from NZ_BACU01000382.1 coordinate 6,145, forward strand.
CCCGCCCCGCTTGGCCGATTCCGCCCACAGCCACTCCAGCCAGAACGTGTCGTCCGTCGCCAGCGAGGTGTTGTACAGCGCCTGGGCGGCGAACGGGTCGGCACCCCGGTCGACCAGCAGGCGGGCGAAGGCCCCCGCCTGGGGGTGGGGCGCCTGCCCGCCCTCACCCTCGCCGATGACGCCCACCAGGGGCGTGAACTCCGGGCTGGCGTCGGACCAGCCGGCGTCGGGGTCAGCGCCGGCGTCCAGCAGCAGGGTGGCGATGGCCAGCGCGTGGCGCTCCACCGCCTGATCCAGCATGTCGGGCGGCAGGCGGGCATAGGCCAGGCGGGACAGCGGCGTCCAGCCGTCGAAATCGCTGCGATCGCGCACCAGCCCCGGGTCCTTGGCCAGCAGCCGGCGCACGGCCTCCAGGTCATGCGCCACCACCGCCATGTGGATGCTGGTCCTGGTCAGTTCCGGATGGCGGGCCAGCAGGCGGGCGGCCACGGCGCCGCGCCCGGGACCGTCGCGCTCATAATCGCCCCAGGTACGGGTGGCGGGGTCGGTGCCATAGCGGTTGACGGACTTCTCCAGCACCAGGCGGACACGCTCCGCCGTGGTCCGGGCGCGGTCCTCCACCTCCTGCCGCAGGGCCGCCCAGCTGGCGTAGCCATGCTCCCGGGCCAGGGCCTGCTGCACCTGGCGCAGCGTGGGCGCCGTGGTGTGGCCGGGAAAGATTTCCAGGAAGCGCACGGCGGCGGCCGTGTCGCCGCCGGCGATGGCCTTCAGCCAGCGCTTGGCCTCGCGGCGCAAGGCCTCGACGGTGGTGTTGGCGGACAGGGCACGAGCGGTCATGGGGGAACCTTCTTTCCGAATAACGCCCGATGTCCGCTCGAAAAGGGCCGGAAGAAGGGATGGCTATGAGATGGCATCAAGCCGGTTGGGTGGAGGCCAGGCCCCCTTGCCGCGGACAGGTGGCGCCCCAATGCGCACTGGCATTGAGAAAACGTCGAACGCCGGCGGATGTCAATGGGCGGCGCTTGAGCCAAAAGGCCTCAGGCGGACAGGACCTCCACCGCGCGACGTTTCGCGGCGGCGATAAGGGCCGCGTCACAGGACGCGAGCGGGATCCGTTTGCGCAGCGCCAGCTCAAGATACGCCGCGTCATAGAGGGTCAGATTTTCCTCGCGCGCGATCTGCCGGGCCGTGGACCAGGCGTGGCGCTCGGTGTCCTCATCGCCAAGAATCGCCAGGCGTTCCAGCCGCGCCAGTGAACGGTCGACGTGCGCCTCATCGCACCGGCCGCGCCGCGCCGCGTTGCGCAGCACGTTGAACAGCATGGCGCCTTCAGGGACAGCGCGATGTCACGCAAGCTTTCCCCCTGCAGGCGGCGGCGGACGAACACCTCCCGGCGCAAGGGCGGCATGGCCTCCAGCGCCCGCTGGAAGGCGGCGACGCGCTGACGATGCATGATCACCTCCTCCGCCCGGGGGGCCTCGCAAG
>NZ_BACU01000381.1 GCF_000333275.1 Azospirillum sp. B4
AGATTATTGGCCAGACCTATATAAATTTATACCATCTTAGATGGCGTAAGTTTATTATTAAATTAAATCAGACGTTATCCCTAGGATAGCAATGGAGGGTTGTATGAAGAAATATAGGCAAGTAAATAGTGACAATGAGCAAATTAAATCGGTGTATGATTTCCTATATCACGACGCGCGACGCATAGGTTCGTTCTTGTCGCAAATTGATCCGAATGGGCATTTGCAATCTCTGCGTAAATCGGCGCAATCAGGAGAAAATACTTCTAAGAAATCCGTTGTTGGCGGCGGTGGCGGCGTGCCTGGCGTCGCAAATATCCAGGGAAGTAGAGAAGATCAACTTGGAGAGCAATGGAACCAGAATGCGGAGCGTATTTATGACCCATTATGGAAAAATGCCATGGACTTTATCAGAATTCTGGATTCAAAGTCCCTTATCAGCAAGGACATTAACACTGCCGGCATCGGTCAATTTGTCAAGGTCAGTGGGCTTTTGAGCGTAAAAAATTTGAAAATTTCAAAAGATGCATGGGAAATGCCAACTATATTTAAAAGAATTGGAATAGGTGAATCTGAAAATATCGATGAAAGACAATTAGAAAATAACAAACTTGGGATGGAAATTATTAAAATAATGCCATATACGGTGCAAGCAACAATTTATGATGATGGAGATAATAAAAGCATATCGTGGATGGCTTTAGATGAAGAGAATATGGTTATTTCTCCAGGAAATATCATAATGAAATATGGATATATTATTCCTGGAGTTTGGACGGTCATTGGTATTAAAGACGCCGATGCGGATGTTGGTGCAACGATCAGCACGGATCTTGTACAGAAAATATCAGAAAACTGGGAGGCGGCGGCCCGGGAGAGAGCCACGACGGTTGTGGCATTAGTAACGGAAATACTGTCGCTAATGGGGCGGATGGTTATGGGGAGACCGGGAGGCTATTTAGGAATTACGCCAATTATCATATTTCGGGAAATCGCTTGAGCGCAAATTTATGACTAGATCCGAACCCGGCTGGGAACTCTACCGCTCCTTCCTGGCGGTGCTGCGTGAGGGCAGCCTGTCGGCGGCCGGGCGCGCGCTGGGCCTGACGCAGCCCAGCGTGGGCCGCCATGTGGAGGAGTTGGAGCGCGCCTTGGGCGCCGCCCTATTCACCCGTTCCCCCCAGGGGCTGGCGCCCACCGCGACGGCGCTGGAACTGCGCGGCCATGCGGAGGTG
>NZ_BACU01000380.1 GCF_000333275.1 Azospirillum sp. B4
ATCCACCCTGACGGCGCCGATCCGCCACCAGGCCGCCGCCAGGCCCCTGAAGAATAATGAACGGGAGGGATGGATTGTGATGAAGCGCCGACAATTGCTGGGCGGCATGGCCGCTGCCGGCGTGGGCATGGCGCTGGGCGCCCATGAGGCCCTGGCCGGCGCCCCGCCGCCCGGCACCTTCACCGCGTCCGACGTGCATGTGCAGGACTATCCCACCGTCCAGGCCATACACTGGATCGGGGACCAACTGGCCAAGGAGACGGAGGGGCGCCTGTCCCTGCGCGTCTACCATTCCGGCCAGATCGGACGGGAGAACGACACCATAGACCTGACGCGCTATGGCGCGCTGGATTTCACCCGCGTGAACTTCGCGGCGCTGACCAACATCTTCCCCGTCTCCGGCGTGCTGACGCTGCCTTACGTCTTCGACGACACGGCGCACATGCGCCGCGCCCTGGACGGTGCGGTGGGCAAGGACCTGCTGGCGGCCATGAGCCAGCGCGGCCTGGTGGCTGCCTGCTTCTACGACAGTGGCGCCCGCTGCATCTACAACGGCCGCCGCCCGGTGCATGAGCCGCGCGACCTGCACGGCATGAAAATCCGGGTGCCGCTGTCCGACATCTTCATGTCCATGACCCAGGCCATGGGCGCCAATCCCACGCCGCTGTCCTTCGGCGAGGTGTTCACAGCCCTGCAGACCCACCTGATCGATGGCGCGGAAAACAACTGGCCCAGCCTGGACTCCACCCGCCAGTTCGAGGTGGCGCACCATTGGGCGGAAACCCACCATTCCATGTCGCCGGAACTGCTGTTCATCTCCGAACGCAGCCTGCGGGCGCTGACGAAGAACGACCGGGACCTGGTCCTGGACCTGGCGGCCCGTTCCGTCGCCGTCATGCGTGAGCTGTGGGACAAGGACGAGGCTGCGGCCAAGGCCCACTGCGTGGCCAATGGCGTGCAGATATCGGAGGTGGACAAGGATGCTTTCCGCCTCGCGACCGAGCCGGTGTTGAAGGCCTATCTGGCCAATCCCGACATCCAGCAGTTCTACCGCCGCATCCGCCAGGAGGCCTGAGCCCATGCATGCGACCCACGCCGCGACCGCGCCTTCGGGAATCGCCGGTTTGATCCTGACCGGCCTATCACACGCCGCCACGGTGTTGGCCGCCGTCGGCATGGTGGGGATGAGCCTGGCGGAAGGCTGGCAGGTCTTCGCCCGCTATGTCCTGAACGACAGTCCCGGCTGGACCGAGCCGCTGACCCTGCTGCTCATGACCACCACCGCCATGATGGGGGCCGCCGTGGCCACGCGGCGGGAGATGCACTTCCGCTTCATCGCCCTGGCCCAGGTGGCGCCGCCGCGCGCGCAGACGGTGCTGGCCGGCTTCTCCCGCCTGGTAGTGCTTGCCATCGGCGCCGCCTTGGCCATCTGGGGCTGGGATCTTATGGCCGACAACTGGGCCATCGCCATGCCGGGTACCGCGCTGCCGGAAGGATTGAACTACCTGCCCCTGTCGCTGGGCGGCGCCCTGATCGCCCTGTTCGCCCTGGAGCGGCTGCTGGTGCCCCCAACCACCCCGGCCCCTGCCACCCCGGCCCCTGTCATCGTGGAGGATTGAGCCCCATGGAAACCGCCATCCTCTTCGGCGCCTTCGCCATCCTGTTGCTGCTGGGCGTGCCCGTGGGCTTCTCGCTGGCCGCCGCCGCCGTCGCCGCCATCGCGTACATGGGCCTGCCACCCATGGTGCTGGTGCAGCAGATGACCTCCGGCATCAGTTCCACCGCCATGATCGCCATCCCGCTGTTCATCTTCGCGGGGGAACTGATGATGCGGGGCGGCATCTCCGAACGGCTGATCGGCCTGGCGTCGGCCCTGGTGGGCCATCTGCGCGGCGGCCTGGGCCAGGTGAACGTGCTGGCCTCCGCCTTCTTCGGCGGGGTCTCCGGCTCCGCCATCGCGGACGCGTCGGCCATCGGCGGCACCATGATCCCGCAGATGGTGGCGCGCGGTTTCGACCGCGACTACGCCGTCAACGTCACCATCACGTCCGCCCTGGTGGCGCTGATGGTGCCGCCCTCGCACAACATGATCCTCTATTCGGCGGCGGGCGGTGGCGGCATCTCCATCGCCGACCTGTTCGCCGCCGGCATCCTGCCGGCCGTGGTGATGGCGGGCGCCCTGATGGTCACGGCCTACCTCATCGCGCGCAAGCGCGGCTACGCCGTGGAGCCCTTCCCCGGCTTTGCCGCCGTGGGCCGCCGCCTGCTGTCGGCCAGCCCCGGTCTGCTGCTGGTGGTGCTGGTGTTCGGCGGCGTGCGCGCGGGCATCTTCACGGCGGTGGAGAGTGCGGCCATCGCCGTGGTCTACGCGGTCTTCGTCACCGTCGTCGTCTACCGCCGCCTGACCTGGGCGGATTTCAAGGAATGTTGCGCCGGATCCGCCCACACCACGGGCATCATCCTGTTCATGATCGGCGCCCGCAGCGTCTTCGGTTGGCTGATGTCCTATCTGCNAGTACCGGCGGCGGCGGTGGCCGCGTTGAAGGGCGTTGGCAGCGATAANGTGATGGTGCTGCTGATCATGAACATCATCCTGCTGCTGCTCAGCACCTTCATGGACATGGGCCCCCAGATCATCATTTGCACCCCCATCTTCCCTGCCGGTTGGCAAGGCCTTCGGCATCGACCCGGTTCAGTTCGGCGTCATCATGATGCTGAACGGCGGCATCGGCTTGATCACCCCGCCCATCGGCTCCGTCCTGTTCGTGGGCAGTGCCATCGGCCGGGTACCGGTGGGGCAGCTGATGCGTTCCATCTGGCCGTTTTACTTGGCGGCGGGCGTGGTCCTGATGCTCGTCTCCTACATACCATTCCTGTCGCTTTGGCTGCCCAATGCTATGAAATAACGTCACTAACGTTATGAAATAACAGAACAATCAAGGGGAGATGCGACAAAACGCCCGACTTGCCCAAACCTTCGTATGGGCGCATACCGCCCGCCGAAACCGTATAACAACCGCGCTTCCCATCGCAAATCCGTAACGGAACTTTGCCAAAGGAACGCGGTTGTTGAATTCATGCTCCGGCGGGCGGGTTATTTAAATGAAAACGCTTCTCACCATCACGCCTATCCTTGTCCTGTCCTGCGGGGTCCTGTCCTGCGGCGCGGCGCTGGCCGCCGAGGCGGACATGCCTGAGGCGGAAAGCTGGAGCCTGCACGGCCAGTTCACGCTGGTGGAGCAGTACCACCCCAGCTTCACCTCCCCCTACCGGGGCGCCAACAGCCTGGACCCGGCCGCGCGCGGCAACGAGACGACGGACGCCACGCTCTACGCGGGCGCGCGGCTGTGGCCGGGCATGGAGTTCTACGCCAATCCCGAGATCGACCAGGGCTTCGGCCTCAGCAACACGCTGGGCGTGGCGGGCTTTCCCAGTGCCGAGGCTTACAAGGTGGGGGAGAGCGAGCCCTACATCCGCCTGGACCGCGCCTTCTTCCGCCAGACCTTCAACCTGGGCGGTGACCTCCAGCCGCTGGAGGCCGGCGCCAACCAGCTGGGCGGCAGCCGCACAGCCGACAACCTGGTCATCACCGCCGGCAAGTTCTCCGTCACCGACATCTTCGACACCAACAGCTATGCCCATGACCCGCGCAAGGATTTCCTGAACTGGACGGTGGTGGACAGCGGCGCCTTCGATTACGCCGCGGACGCCTGGGGCTACAGCTATGGCGCCGCCGCCGAATGGACGCAAAGCTGGTGGACCCTGCGGGCCGGCGTCTTTGATCTGTCGCGCAAGCCCAACGACAAGGCGCTGGAACGCGGCTTCGGCCAATACGAACTGGTGGTGGAGGCGGAGGAGCGGCACCAGCTGATGGGCCGCGACGGCAAGGTGAAGCTGCTGGTCTTCCAGAACCACGCCAACATGGGCGGCTATGCCGACGCCGTGCGCCAGGCGGCCCTGACCGGCGGCACCCCCGACAGCGGCGACGTCCGCCGCTATGCCACCCGCGCCGGCTTCGCGCTGAACGCGGAACAGCAGATGGGGGACGACTGGGGCCTGTTCCTGCGCGCCAGCGCCAACGACGGTTCCAAGGAGGCCTATGAGTTCACCGACGTGAACAAGTCCCTGGCCGTGGGCGCCTCCACCACCGGTGCCGCCTGGGGCCGTACCCAGGACACCGCCGGCATGGCCGGCGTGGTCAACATGATGAACGCCGACGCCCGGGCCTACCTCGCGGCCGGTGGCGCCGGCATCCTGGTGGGTGACGGGCGGCTGAGCTACAGCAGCGAGCGCGTCGTGGAGGCCTACTACAGCGCCGCCCTGTGGACTGGCCTCAACCTGACCCTGGACTATCAGTTCATCGCCAACCCGGCCTACAACCGCGACCGCGGCCCCGCCAACGTGTTGGGCCTGCGTTTCCACGCGGAGATATGAGGCCTAGCCCAGACTGCCGGCGAAACGCTCCGCCAGGCGATCACGGCGGAACGCGTCCAGCACGGTGTCGATGAAGACGCGGGTCTTGGCTGGCAGAAGGGCGCGGCTGGCGTAGTACAGCGAGATGGCGCCGGCGTCGGCATACCAGCGGGGCGCCAGCCGTAGCAGTTCGCCCCGCTGCAGGTGCGGCAGCGCATCCGGCACAGCCAGCAGCGCAACACCCAATCCCAGCAGCGCCACCTCGCGCATGGCGGCGGGATCATTCACCACCACGGTTTCCGACAGCGCCACCGGCATCTCGGCGCCAGCGGCGTCGCGCATAACCCACTGCCGCACCCGGCCCGTGTGGGCGGCGCGCATGACGACGCCCGCCCAGCCCCTGAACCCGGCGGGGTCGGAGGGGGCCGGTCGGCCCGCCATGAAGGCTGGTGACGCCACCGCGATGATGTGGGCCGGCGCCAGCGGACGCGCCACAACGCCGGGCGCGAGGTCGAAACCGCCGCCGATGGCCGCGTCGTACCCTCCCGCGATCAGATCCACCGTACGGTTCTCGAAATGCCATTCGGGGCGAATACGTGGATAGCGCGCGAGGAAGGCGGGCAGCAGCGGTAGGATGTGGGCGGCGCCGAAGCTGGGCGGCAGGCTGACCTTCAGCACACCGGCAGGTTCCTCCGCGTTGGTCGCCACCTCGGCGATGGCCGCCTGCAGGGCATCCAGGTTGCCGCTGATCCCCATCAGGAAGCGTTCCCCCGCCTCGGTCAGCGTCAGCTTGCGCGTCGAGCGGTGGAACAGCCGCACACCGATATTGCGCTCCAGCATCGCGACATTGCGTCCGACCGCCGCCGGTGTCAGGGCCAGGCGCCGCGCGGCGGCGGAAAAGCTGCCCAATTCGGCGCTGCGGACAAAGGATTCCAGGTTGGCCAGCGTTTCCATGCGGCTGATTTTAAATGATTACTTTTAAATGATCAAAGCCATTAACGACTAATCAAATCAGGTCAACGGGGCGACACTCCAGCCATCGCAACCCCATGGAGAAGCGCCATGAACACGATCGGCATTATCGGCGCCGGCCAAATCGGCCGCGCCTTCGCCACGGCCCTCGCCGCCAAGGGCATTCCAGCCGTCATCGCCAACAGCCGCGGTCCGGAGACGCTGTCCGCCCTTGTCGCCGAAATGGGCCCCACCATCCGGGCGGGTACGCGGGACCAGGCGGCCGCCCAGGATATCGTCCTTGTGGCGGTGAACTGGTCGAAGCTGCCGGCCGCGTTGGCCGGTCTTCCGGACTGGGCGGGCCGCGTCGTCGTCGACGCCAACAACCCGATCGAGGCGCCGCTGTTCAAACCCATCCCCCTGGGCAACCGGTCGTCGTCGGAGGTGGTGGCCGGCTTGGTGCCAGAGGCCCGGGTGGTGAAGGCGTTCAACCACCTGCAGGCGCACCTGATCTCCAGCGACCCGGCCGGGGACGGCGGCAAGCGGGTGCTGTTCTACTCCGGCGACGACGCGGACGCGAAGGCGCAGGTGGGCACGCTCATCGACCAGTTGGGCTTCTTCGGCATCGACCTGGGCCCGCTTGCCATCGGCAGCCGCCTTGTCCAGTTCCCCGGCGGCCCCCTGCCCGCCCTGAACCTCGTGAAAATCGGCTGACAGGAAAGGAACCACGCCATGTCCACCATCGCACCGACGGCGCAAGAGCCGGACTACGACCATCTTCTGCGCGCCAACTTGGAGCGCGTCTTCAACGAGCGCGACGCCGCGGCGCGCGCGGCCGCCATGGCGGCTCTGTATGTGGCGGAACCCGTCATGTACGAGCCGGCGGCCGTCGTGACCGGCCGCGCGGCGATCTCGGACATCGCCGGCAAGCTGTTGGACCAATTCGGCCTGACGTTCCGCTTCCGGCCGGCCGGCCAAGCCGTGGGGCATCACGGGCTGGGCGTGCTGCCCTGGAGCGCCGGTCCCGACGGCGGGCCGGTGCTGGTCAGCGGTACGGACGCGGCCGAGATCATCGATGGCAAGATCGCGCGGCTCTGGGTTCTGCTCAATCCAGCCGGAATGTGATCGGGCTGGCCCTGCGGCGCCATCGCACCGCCGCGAGGCCTTATGGGGATCAGGACGCTGGGGATGCTGCCGTAGACGAAAAAGCCCGGTACCAGGGGCCCGGGCTTGGGTACTGGATCACGGAAGGCGGTCACCGCCCCAACCATCCTCCATCCACGGCCAGCACGGTGCCGTGGACATAGTCCGCTGCGGATGAGGCCAGAAACACCGCCGCCCCGCCTAGATCCTCCGGACGACCCCAGCGACCGGCGGGGATGCGGGCCAGGATGTCGCGGTTGCGCGTCTCATCGTTGCGCAAGGCTTCAGTGTTGTTGGTGGCGAAATAGCCGGGGGCGATGGCGTTGACGTTGATGCCCTTGGCCGCCCATTCATTGGCCAGCAGCTTGGTCAGGCCGGCGATGCCGCTCTTGCTGGCGGTGTAGGAGGCCACGCGGATGCCGCCCTGGAAGGACAGCATGGAGGCGATGTTGATGATCTTCCCGCCCCCTTGGCCCCCACCGCCTTGCCCGACCATTTGACGCGCCACGGCCTGGGCCAGGAAGAAGGGCGTCTTCAGGTTGACGTTCATCACTAGGTCCCAGTCATCCTCCGAGAATTCCAGGGCGTCGGCCCGGCGGATGGTGCCGGCGTTGTTGATCAGGATGTCGATGCGACCGAAGGCGGCGACGGCCTCGTCCACCACGCCCTGCACCACGCCGACGCTGTCGAGGTCGGCATGGACGAAGTGGAAGCGGCCACCCACCTCCTTGACCGCCGCCTCGGTCTCGGTGGGCGTGCTGCGGCCAGCCGCCACGATGTCGGCGCCGGCGCGCGCCAGGGCCACGGCCAGGCCCTGCCCCAGGCCGGTGTTGGCGCCGGTGACCAGCGCCACGCGGCCTGCCAAGCTAAAAGGATTCTGGTCGAAGGGATTGAAAGCCATGGGATCGCCCTCCCTCAGCGCAGTTGGCAGATGTCCAGGACCTTCATGTCGGTGTAGTCGAGGTTCTCCCCGCCCATGGCCCAGATGAAGGAATAGTTGGCGGTGCCGGAGCCCATGTGGATGGACCAGGGCGGCGACACCACGGCCTCGTCATTGGCCACCACGATGTGGCGGGCCAATTCGGGCTCACCCATGAAGTGAAAGACCCGCTGATCATCCTTGATATCGAAGTAGAAATAGACCTCGGACCGGCGGTCATGCAGGTGCGGCGGCATGGTGTTCCAGACGCTGCCCGGCTTCAGCATGGTCAGGCCCAGCAGCAGCTGCGCCGACTGGCAGGTCTGGGGCACGATGTACTGGTAGATGGTGCGCTCGTTGCTGGTCTCCAGCGCCCCCCGCTCCAGCGGCACGGCCTGGTCGATGGAGATCTTCACCGTCTTGAAGCGCGCATGGGCGGGCGTGCTGGCCAGATAGAACTTGGCCGGATGGACCGCGTCGGCCGAGGCGAACACCACCGTCTCCGTCCCCATGGGGACATAGAGGCCATCGCGCGACGCCAGGTCGTAGACGGTGCCGTCCACCGTCACCGTGCCGGCGCCGCCGACATTGACGATGCCCAGTTCCCGCCGCTCAAGGAAAGGCTTGCCGGCGGCGGAGGCCGGCTCCGTCTGCAGGGGCAGGCTGACGGGCGCGTCCACCGGGGCGGCGCCGCCGATGATGAAGCGCTCGTTATGGGAATAGTTCAGGCTGACCTCACCGGCCACGAACAGGCCGGTCATCAGGTAGCGGTCACGCAGCTGCTGGTTACGGGCGCCGTCCATCATGTCGGGATGGGTCGCCTGATACACCTTCTTGAACATGGTCCTTCTCCCCGTGACTATTGTTTTCAGTCCAGCTTGTAGGCGCGCTTCGGAAGCCGGTAGGCCAAGTCGACGGCCACCTCCGCCGCGTCGTCCTCATCGATGCGGTGCTCCGCGACCAGCCGAGCCAGGAAGGCGCAATCCACCCGGCGGGCCACGTCGTGGCGGGCGGGGATGGACAGGAAGGCGCGGGTGTCGTCGTTGAAGCCCACGGTGTTGTAGAAGCCCGCCGTCTCCGTCGTCTGCTCGCGGAAGCGCATCATTCCTTCCGGGCTGTCGTGGAACCACCAGGCGGGCCCCAGCTTCAGGATCGGGTAATGGCCGGCCAGCGGCGCCAGTTCGCGGGCGTAGACCGTCTCATCCAGGGTGAAGAGGATGACGGACAGGTCCTTTTCGTTGCCGTAACGATCCAGTAGCGGCTTCAGCGCGTGGACATATTCCGTGCGCAGCGGGATGTCGGCGCCCTTGTCGCGGCCGTAGGTCTCGAAGATGCGCCGGTTGTGATTGCGGAAGGAGCCGGGATGGATCTGCATGACCAGCCCATCCTCCAGACTCATGCCCGCCATCTCCGTCAGCATCTGGGCCCGGAACAGCTCGGCATCCGCCGCCGTGAAGGTGCCCTTCACCACCCGGGTGAACAAGGACTCCGCCTCGGCCGGCGACAGGTCGGCGGTGGCGGCGGTGACGTGGCCATGGTCGCTGCTGGTGGCGCCCACGGCCTTGAAGTCAAGGCGCCGCTTGCGGTGGGCGTTCAGATAGCCCCGCCAGCTGTACACGTCCTCGCCGGTGATGGCGGCGAACCGCTCCATGGCGTGGCGGAAGTTCTCATGCTCCGGATCGATCACCGCGTCCGGGCGGTAGGCGGTGATGACCTTGCCCTTCCAGCCGCTGTCCCGGATCGCCTCATGGTGGGCCAGCGTGTCCACCGGGCTTTCGGTGGTGGCGATGACCTCGATGTTGAAACGCTCGAACAGGGCGCGGGGACGGAAGGCGTCAGTGGCCAGCTTGGCGGTGATGGTGTCGAAGTAAAGGTCCGACGTTTCGGCACTGAGCTTCACGTCCAGACCAAAGACCTGGGTGAAGACGTGGTTCAGCCAGGTGGAGGACGGCGTGCCGCGGAACAGGTGGAAGTTGGCGGCCAGCAGGCGCCAGGCCTCACGCGGATCCACGTCGGGCGCCGGCTGGCCGGCCGCCGGGATGCCCAATTGCTCCAGCGTGACGCCCTGGCTGTAGAGCATGCGGTAGAGGTAATGGTCGGGCTGCAGCAGCAAGGCGGTGGCGTTGGGGAAGGCCTCGTTGCCGGCGAACCACGACGGGTCGGTGTGGCCGTGCGGGCTGATGATGGGCAGGCCCTTCACCTTCGCGTACAGGCGCCGCGCGATGGCGCGCACCGCGGGGTCGGCAGGGAACAGGCGGTCTTCGTGCAGGGTCAGGTGCTGGGCCATGAGGGGCCTTCCTTCAGTGTCACCGGGCTGTTCCCGTCCGTCTTCACGCGGAGCCGGGCATGCGTCAGCCGTCTTTTGCGGGGCGGTATCCGGCACGCCGGATCCGTCCTCCTCCCGTCCCATTTCGTACCGGTCTTGGTAACCGGTGTCAATTTCGCATCGCGACTTTCGGCATAAGAAAATCCCACTAAGGCATTTTTAGCCCCGGGGCGGCACGGAGGACTCGCGCACCACCATGCGGCTGACGACACCGGTGGCGATGTGCCCTTCCTCCTCATCGCTGGAAATGCGGATGATCAGCTTCTCCGCCGCCAGCCGCCCCAGATCCTTGGCCGGCAGGCGCACGGTCGTCAGCGAGGGCCACAGGCGGGTGGCGATGGGGCTGTCGTCGAAGCCGACGATGGTCAGGTCGCGGGGGATGCTGATGCCCAGGCGCTGCGCCGTCTTGTAGACGCCGGCCGCCATCTCGTCGTTGCTGGCGAAGATGGCGGTGGGCCGGGGCTCCCGCGTCAGCAGGCGGGTGGCGCAAACCTCCCCGGATTCGAAGGTGTAGGCCCCCTCCTCCACCATCTCGGTGCGCAGCGTTATGCCGTGGCTCTTGAGCGTGCCGACGAAACTTTCGCGGCGTTCATGGGCGGACCGGTGGCGCGACGGGCCGGCGATGAAGCCGATGTCGCGATGGCCCAGGCCCGCCAGATGCTCCGCCACCTCGGCGGCCCCCTGGCGGTCATTGTAGACCACCATGTTCGCGGCCTCATCCAACGAGACGGCGGACAGTCGGACATAGCGGCAACCGAGATCGCGCAACACCTCGACCAGTTGTGGGTTCTCCGAGGCGGGCGGCACGATGATCACGCCATCCAGGTTCTGGCGCTGGATGAACTGTTTGGCGTCGTTCAGGAAATGGGGGCTTTTCTGGTCACAGGGGTGCACGACCAGCTCGAACCCCGCCAGGCGGCAGGCGGCCAGGACGCCCTCCTGGATGTTCACGATGAACTGGGCGTTGGGGTTGTCGTAGACCAGGCCCAGCAGGAAGGAGCGCTGAAAGGCCAGCCCGCGCGCCTGGGGGCTGGGGACGTAGCCTATCTGCTCGATGATGCCGTTGATGATGGTGC
>NZ_BACU01000379.1 GCF_000333275.1 Azospirillum sp. B4
CCGTCTTCATGGACTGGTAGAAGGGCATGGCGGCGGCGCTCGATCCGGCAGGGGGTGGCCGGATCGAACACTATCAGTGAGCGATGACGACTTTCAACGCGGGGGGGCTTACAGGTCCAGCGTGGCCGAGAAGCGCACCGTCGCCGGCATGCCGGCGTAGAGCGTACTGCCGCCGGTGGCCCAATAGCGCTCGTTGGTCACGTTGTCGGCGTTGACGCGCAGGGTCAGGCCACTTCCCCGCACCACGGTCTTGTAGCTGGCGCCCAGGCTGAGCGTGGTGTAAGCGGGCAGATAGGCGCGGTTCTGCGCCTCCGCCGCGCGGTCGCCGGTATAATAGACACCGGCGTTCAGCGCCACGCCGCCCAGGAAGTCCGGGTGGTATTCGGCGAAGACGGAGCCCGACCAGCGCGGCGTGTTCTCCACCCGCTTGCCGTCCTGCGCGGCGATGCCCGTGTTCTCCTGCACCGCGTCCAGGAACTGGCCACTCAGCATGACCGAGACGTCGGGCAGGATGTCCCCTTGGAGGGAGGCCTCGACACCCTTGTGGATGGCGCGGCCGTTGACGACGTAGGTGTTGCTGCTGTCGGTGTAGGCCAGGCCCCGGTCGATGTGGAACCAGGCCAGCGACACCATGGCGCCCGCCACCTCCATACGGCCGCCCACTTCGACCTGCTTGCTGACCACGGGGTCCAGGATGCTGCCGGCGTTGGTGGTGCCGTCGGGGGCGGTGCCCGCACTCTCCAGCCCCTCGATGTAGGTCGCGTACAGGCTGGACTTGGGCGTCAGCTTGTAGACCAGGCCGGCGGTCGGCGTGACGGTGGTGACGGCGAAGTTCTTCGCCGCCGATGACGTGTCATAGTCGACGTAGCGGGCGCCGGCGATCAGCAGCCAGCTGTCGCCCAGATGCGCCATGTCCATGATATAGCCGCCGGTATCGATGTTGACGCTGCCGGCGTTCAGCTTGGTGGTGGTGAACTTCAGGCTGTCGTAGGGGATGTCGACGGGATCGTACAGGTTCTGCTTCACTGCGGTATAGGACTGCTGGTGCTGGTCCTCCTGAGTTTGGCGGTTGCGGCTGAATCCCACCAGCAGTTCGTGGTTGATGGGGCCGGTGTCGACCTTGCCCGCCAGTTCCAGGCGCAGGTTCTGGTTGCGGTATTCCTGGTCCGGCGTGTAGGTGCCGGAGATGGTGCCGGCGCCGGTCGCCAGGTTCACCGAGCCCAGGTTGGCGATGGTCCGCTGCCGGCGGGTGGAGGCGACGCCGAACTCCGCGCGGGCCGACCAGTCGTCGGTGATGGCATAGTCGGCGCGGCCCACCACGTTGGTCGCCCAAGTGTTGTAAGGGGCGTTCAGCGGCGCCAGGCGCTTTGAGGGATCGGGCACGGCGGGCAGGGTGATGGTGCCACCCACGCCGTTCTTGGCGCCCACGGCGCTGGGCAGGGTGACGCCGCCCGGCTCATCCATCTCCCGGCGGTAGTATTCGGTGTCCAGCTTGAAGGTCAGGCGCTCGGTCGCGCGCCAGTCGAAGGCGCCGCTCATCAGCCAGCGGCGGCCATCGACGTCGTTCACCGGCGTACCGATGCGCGACGCGTAGCCGTTGACGCGGGCGCCAAACTCGTTGTGGTCGCCGAACTCCCGCCCGATGTCGAAGCCGCTGCCAAAGCTGCCGTTGGCGTCCCCGTTCATGGTGAAGCTGGTGACGGGGTCGGTGCCCGCGCGCTTGGTCACCACGTTGACGATGCCCGAGGGCGTGCTGATGCCGTAGTAGAGCGCCGACACCCCCTTCAGCAATTCCACGCGCTGCTTGTTCTCGATGGGGATGGGGCCCAGGTTGATGATGGGCAGCGACCCGTTGAGACGGTAGTTGGTGCGGGCGTTCATCAGCACGCCGCGCGAAACGAAGTTGTTGCTGGTCAGCGGGCTGGTCGACTGCTGCGTCACGCCGGGCGTGTTGCGCAGCGCCTCCTCCAGCCCTTGCGCGCCCTGGGCGTCCAGCAGGGCGCGCGGCACGATGGCGATGGTCAGCGGCGTGTCCAGCAGCGACTGGTTACGGAAGGCGCCGACCTGCACCACCTCTGCCCGGAAGGAGGGGGCGCGGGCGCCGGTGACGACGATGTCGTCCAGCGCCTTTTCCTGGCCGGCGTCGGTGGCCTCGGATGCGTCCACGGCGTCGGCCGCCTGCGCCTCGGAAAACTGCAGGGCCGCCAATAGGGCGAACACCGACACGGCGCACTTTCTCATTGTCTTACCGTCACTTCAGGGATGGGATTACCCCTTCCTGATACTGATAATGAGAAACGGTCGCAACATGGATTCTAACATTTCCGCTTAGTAACTTTGTTAACCCTCTCATTGCAGCCATGCGCCCACGCGTCACCGCGCCCGCCTGCGCTAATGAAGGATATGCGTCGGTGACGTCTTTAGATTGAATATAAGTGTATGCGGACGCCGTATGGCTGTCTCCGGTCCTACTTCGCGGCCGGGGCCGCCCCGTCCGTTGGGGCGATGCTTGGCGCCAGGCTTTGCAGCATGTGGGTGGTGATGGCGGCGCGCTGCTGGGACCCGACCGAGTCCGCGTTCACGGCATACAGCCCTTCCAGATAGGCTTTGTCCGCCGGGCTCAGCGCCCGGGTCTTCCGCCCGTCGGGGCAGCTGTCGGCGAACAGATCCAGGATGCTGGGCAGGGGGTTGCACTGGCCATCGGCCACTGGCTGGGCCAGGACCAGCATGGTGAGATAGTCGGCCAAACTGCCGAACGTCTCCCCCTCGATCTTGGTAGTATCGACGATGACCACGATGTTGTCGAAGACGCTGGCCATGTCGTGGGAAAGTCGGCTGCCGCCGTTGCCGTGGAACTGGTCCCTCAGGGGATCGTTCGCGCCCGAGACGTAATAGGGGTCGTCGACCACGGTGACGGCGCCGTCGCGCACGGCGGTCACGTACCAGGCCTGGATGGCCTGGGTCACCCGGCTCAGCTTGGCGGTCTGGCTGACGAAGTGATAGCCCAGCAGGAAGGGCCGCTTGTCGGCCACGGCGTCCATGAGCGCCTGGGGCGCGTCGGTGAAGATGATCTCGATGTCGCGCTTGCAGTTCTCCCGCGTCGGCGCCCCCACCTGGGCGGCGATGGTCTTGATGCGGGTGGTCAGGAACGAGGCCACGTCCTTGGGCACGTTCATGACCTCGGGGCACACGGCGGCCTGCCACCGGGTCAGCTGGTTCAGGCGGGGGCTGGCCTTGCCATGATCCTGGACGAAACCTTCCGCCGCCCGGGTCAACGTTTCCGCCGTGAAGCGGTTGCCGGTGACGGTGAAGGTGCTGGCCGGATCGTCGGCGCTGGCGGCCGTCTGGGCCGTCCCCGGTGCCGTCTGGGCCGATGCCGTCTGGGCCGCGACCAAGGCGATGGCCGCCATCCAGGTTGTGAACCAGCGGACCATCGCCATCCCCGTCGTGACCTTGCTCAGCCTTAATTTACTTCGCCGCCAGCGCCGCCTCCAACCCCGGCGTGAACTTGGCGCCGTCGGGCACGGTGATGCTGGAACCCTTGAAGGCGGTGCCGAACGGTTCCGCCCGGCCGCCCAGGCAGGCGCCCAGGAACTGCTCGGCGGCGGCGTTGAAGGCGATGCTGTTCTCCGGCCGGGCGAAGCCGTGGCCCTCATCGGGAAACAGGATGTAGGTGACGGGGATGTTCTTCTCCTTCATCGCCGTCACGATCTGGTCGGATTCCGCCTGGTTGACCCGGGGGTCGTTGGCGCCTTGGCCGATCAGCAGCGGCTTTTTGATGTCGCCCGCCTTGAACAGGGGGGAGGCGTTGTGCAGCAGCGTGCGCCCCTCCTCCGTCGTTGGGTCGCCCATGCGCTTGTAGAACTGCTGCTTGCCCGCCTCCCAATAGGGCGGAATGGTCTTCAGCAGGGTCGACAGGTTGCTGGGACCGACGATGTCCACACCGCAGGCGAAGGTGTCGGGGGTGAAGGTGACGCCCGCCAGGGTGGCATAGCCGCCGTAGGACCCGCCCATGATGGCCACCTTGTCCTTGGTGGTGACGCCCGACTTGACGGCCCAGTCGACGGCGTCGATCAGGTCGTCATGCATTTTCCGCCCCCATTGCAGGTTGCCGGCGGTGATGAAGCTCTTCCCGAAGCCGGTGGAGCCGCGATAGTTGACCGACAGCACGGCATAACCGCGGTTGGCCAGCCATTGGTGGTAGCCGCTGTAGCCGTAGCTATCGCGCGCCCAGGGCCCGCCGTGGACGAACAGCACCATGGGCAGGGGCTGGTCTGGGTGGCCGTCGCCCTTGCCGTCGGTGCCCGCCGGCAGGGTGAGGTAGGAGACCAGGGTCAGCCCGTCGCGCGCTTTGATCTCCACCGGGTGCATGGCGGCAAGCTCCGCCCCCTCCAGCTCCGGCCTGTTGACGAACAGCTTGGTCAGGCTGCGGGCCTTGCGGTCGAAGCGGTAGGTGGCGGCCGGCGCCGTCACCGGGTCCACCACCACGATCCAGGCGCTGTCGTCGTCGGTGCGGCTGGTGACGTGGATGTCGCCCTTCAGCTGGGCTTTCAGGAAATCCAGCTCGGCACCAATCTTGGGATCCAGGGCCGTCCACTCGGTGCGCAGGTAGTCGACGGCATAGGCCTGGACCACGCCGGTCTTGGGGTCGGCCAGGATGTCACCCACGTCGGCCTTGGCGTTCTGGCCCACCACGGTGGTGGCGCCGGTGGCGGCGTCCTGGGCGATCAGGGCGGCGGTGTCGCGGCCCCGGCTGTCGATCCAGTACAGGGTCTTGCCGTCCTCGGTGTAGCCCATGGGGTTGGTGGTCAGGCTGTCGTCCAGGCCGACGCCGCCCAGCGGCTTGGCCTCCACCTTGTTGTCCACGACGCGGAAGAAGTCGGTTCCGCCATCGGGTCGGGATTTGCCCGCCAGCCGAAGCTTGAGATCCTCATCCGCGGTGAATCCGGCATAGCCCTCGTTCTTGAACACCAGCGTCAGGGCGCCCTTGGCCAGGTCCAGGCTGTAGACGTCGAACCACTTGGGGTCGCGGTTGTTCAGCCCCACCAGGATGCGGTCCTTGATGCGGTGGCTGGTGCCGACGATGTCCACCCGCGTCTTTTCCTGCGGCGTCAGGGTGCGCTGGGCGCCGGTGGCGACGGTGACGCCGTACAGCACGAAATTCTCATCGCCGCCCTTGTCGTTGATGAACAGGATCATCTTGCTGTCGGGGGACCAGAAGTGCTGGCGGATGGGGCGGGCCTTCTCCGCCGTCAGGGCCTTGGCCTGGGTCGGGTCGCTGGCCGGCGCCACCCAGACGTTCAGCACGCCGTCGCGCGGCGCGATCCACGACAGCCACTTGCCGTCCGGGCTCAGCTTGCCCTGGGTGCGGCTGGGGTTGCCGAAGAACTTGGCGCGTTCGATCAACGGGGCCGTCGGGCTGGTGGCGGGCGGCGGTGGGGCCGCCACGGCGGTCAAGGTGGTGGTGGACGCCAGCATCAGGCCCAAGGCCAGGGCGATACGCTTCATCAGTTTTCCCCGTCCGCATGCACATTGTTGGCCGCCGGCGCCTGGTTTGGGGCCGGCGGCGGATCGATCGAAGATGGGGGCGGCCCGCCCGTCCGGCAAGTACCGGTTCGCCTCGGGCCGGGCGGGCCGCTTCCCCTCCCGTCAGGCCCCGCCCGGTGCCGCCTTGTCGTAGAAGGCGTCGAGGTCGACGACCAACTGCTTCAGCGCGTCGGGGTTCAGGTAGATCATGTGGCCGGACGGGTAGTACATGAACGTGATGTTCTTACGCTGCGCCGGTTCCAGCTCCATATGGTTGATGTCGTACTCCGTGGCGAAGAACGGTGTCGCCATGTCATAATAGCCATTCAGCGACAGCACCTGCAGGCGCGGGTTCTGGCGCATGGCGGCGCTGAGGTCCAGGGCCACGTCCGGCACCTCCAGCTTGCCCACGGTCGGCACCTTGTGGTGCCAGTCCCACTGCTCGTTGGCGTCGTCGGAGCCGGGACGGTATTCCAGGTCGGTCTTGTAGCCCAGGTCGCCGCCGACATAGGCGCGGAGGCTGGAGATGAAGGCGCTGTTGATGGCGCTGTCGGACGGGTCGTATTCCGGCCCCTCACCGGCGGCGTCGGTGTCCACACCCAGGAAGCGGCTGTCGAAGCGGCCCACCGTCTGCCGCTTGTCGCGCAGCAGCTCCTTCTGGAAGCGGAACAGGTCGATGCGCAGCTTGGTGCGCTTCAGGTAGTCAACCGACAGGCCGGTGAAGGCGGACAGCTGCTTGGCCACCGCGTCCTCCTCCTCCGGCGTGATCGTCTGGCCCTTGGCCAGCGCCGCCGCGTAGGGCCCCCGGGCGAAGACGCGCGCCTGCTGGACGAAGGCCGCCAGGTCGGCGGGCTTGTTGGCGATGCGGTTGTGATACCAGGCGGTGGCGGCGTAGCTGGGCAGAAAGCCGATGTAGCCCTCGTCATAGCCCGGCTGCAGGATGCCGTAGTTCAGGATGGACGACAGCAGGATGACGCCGTTCAAATCCATGCCGTCGGCCTGCAGGCGGGCGGACAACGCCGCCGACCGCGTGGTGCCGTAGGACTCGCCGAACAGGAACTTAGGCGAATTCCAGCGGCCGTTCAGGGTGACATAGCGGCTGATGGCGCGGGCGAAGGCGTCGACGTCCTGGTCCACGCCCCAGAAATCCTTGCCCTTGGCGTCGCCCAGGGGGCGGGAATAGCCGGTGCCGATGGCGTCGATGAAGACCAGGTCGGTCTTGTCCAGCAGGCTGTCGTCGTTGGCGCTGAAGTTGTAGGGCGCCGGGGCGTTGTTGTCGGGGCTGGCGGTGCGCACGCGGATGGGCCCGAACGACCCCATGTGCAGCCACAGGCTGGCCGATCCCGGGCCACCGTTGTAGAGGAAGGTCACCGGCCGCTTGGCCGCCGGCGCGCCCTCCGCCGTGTAGGCGACGTAGAACACGCTGGCCGTGGGCTTGCCGTCATTGTCGCGGATGGTCAGGGTGCCGGCGGTCGCCTGATAACGGATGCTCTTGCCCTTGATGGTGACGGTGTGGGACGTGGTCTTGGCCGTCTCCGTCACCGGGGCGCGGGCGGTGGCCGCCTCGATCTGGTCCGCCACCTTCTCGTTCCTGGGCGCGTCGTCGTCGCCCTTGCCCTTCTTGTCCTCCGCCCCACTCGCCCAGCCGCCGATGGCGACGGAGGTCAGCAGCGCCGCCGTCAACGCGGCCACAACCGTTCTACGCATTCCCTACTCCTTGTTGAACCGGGCATCCGGAGGCTCGGCAATAGGGAATGTAATATTATAACACTGTCGTTTCAGTCTCGATTTTTCCTATCCACGCCTTTTTGTCGCAGATCGGCGCGACCACGCCGATCAGGGCGGGCCTTCCGGCCCGCGACGCCGAAGCCGGTGGGCCGGAAGACACGCCTGAACCAGAGCGACTTACGGCGCGGGCGCCGTGGCCTTGTCGTAGAAGGCGTCCAGGTCGGCCACCATCTGCTTCAGGGCGTCGGGGTTCAGGTAGACCATGTGGCCCGACGGGTAATACTTGAAGGTGACGTTCTTGCGCTGGGCGGCGTCCAGCTGCATGTGGCCGATGTCGTATTCCGTGCCGAAGAACGGTGTCGCCATGTCGTACCAGCCGTTCAGCGACAGCAGCTGCAGGTGCGGGTTCTGGCGCATGGCTTCCGCCAGGTCCAGCGCCACGTCCGGCGATTCCATGCGGCGGCCGCCGATCTTGTGATGCCAGTCCCACTGCCCGATGGCGCCGTCGGCGCTGCGACGGTAATCGAGGTCAGTCCTGTAGCCCAGGTCGCCGGCCAGGTAGGCCCGCTGGCTGGAGATGTAGGCGCTGGTGATGGCGCTGGAGGAGGGGTCGTACTCCGGCCCTTCGCCGGCGGAATCGGTGTCGATGCCCAGATAGCGGCTGTCGAAACGGCCCACCGTCTTGCCCTGGTCGCGCAGCAGTTCCTTGCGGAAGCGCTGCAGGTTCACCCGCAGCTTGGCCTGCTTCACGTACTCCACCGACAGGCCGGTGTAGGCCGCCAGCTGCTTGGCCACCGCGTCCTCCTCCTCCGGCGTGATGTCCTGGCCCTTGGCCAGCGCCACGGTATAGGGGCCGCGCGCCCAGGCCCGGACCTGTTGCAGGAAGGCCGCCAGGTCGGCGGGCTTGTTGGCGATGCGGTTGTGGTACCAGGCGGTGGCAGCGTAGCTGGGCAGGTAGGAGACGAAGATGTTGTCGAAGCCGGGCTGGCGGATGCCGTAGTTCAGGATGGACGACAGCAGGATGACGCCGTTCAGGTCCATGCCGTCCTGCTGCAGCCGGTTGGACAAGGCCGCCGAGCGGGTGGTGCCGTAGGATTCGCCGAACAGGAATTTGGGCGAATTCCAGCGGTTGTTGATGGTGACATAGCGGTTGATGGCGCGGGCGAAGGCGTCGATGTCCTGGTCCACGCCCCAGAAGTCCTTGCCCTTGGCGTCGCCCAGCACGCGGGAATAGCCCGTCTCCACCGCGTCGATGAAGACCAGGTCGGTCTTGTCCAGGATGCTTTCATCGTTGGCGGCGTAGGTGTAGGGCGCCGGCGGTGTGGTGTCCGGGCTGTTGGTACGCACACGCAGGGGCCCCAGGCCCATATGCAGCCACAGGCTGGCCGACCCCGGGCCGCCGTTGTAGAGGAAGGTCACCGGCCGCTTGGCGGCCGGCACGCCGTCGGCGGTGTAGGCGACGTAGAAGACGCTCGCGGTGGGCTTGCCGTCATTGTCGCGGATGGTCAGGGTGCCGGCCGTCGCCTGGTATTTGATGGTCTTGCCGTGGATGGTGACGCTGTGGGCGCTGGTCTTGGCCGTTTCCGCGACGGGGGCGCGGGCCGTGGCCTCTTCGATCTGTTCCGCCACCTTGTCGGCCTTGCGGCCGCCGCCTTCGCCCTTTTCCTTCTTCTCGTCCGCCGCCCATCCGGCCGCGGCCACCGAGGTCAACACCACGGCCGTCACTGCCGCCACTGCCATCTTCTTCATGCCCCTGCTCCTTATCGGGATTTTATATCCAATAAA
>NZ_BACU01000378.1 GCF_000333275.1 Azospirillum sp. B4
CGCCGTCTCCTCCGCATCCTTCTACAGCGGCTGGTACATGGCGGGCGCCAGCACGGACGCCCCCGACGTCGTGCCCTCCGCCTTGGATAAGGCTGCCTACAAGGTGGGGGAGACGGCGCGCCTGCGTATCGAGCCCCCCTTCGCCGGGCAGATGCAGGTGGCTGTCGCCGGCCAGGACGTCCGCATCCTCACCACCCGGGCGGTGGGGGCGGAGCCGGTGACGGTGGACATTCCCGTCCGGGCGGAATGGGGGGCCGGCGCCTACGCCCTGGTATCCTTCATCAGGCCAGCGGACAAGGGGGCCGGCCACCAGCCGGTGCGGGCCGTCGGCCTTGCCTGGATCCCGATCGAGTCCGCCGCCAAGGCGCTGGCCGTCAGCATCACCGCGCCCAAGACCCTGCGCCCGCGCCAGAAGGTGGACGTGCAGGTGGATGCCGTGGGCGCCGGGGCCGGCGCCTATGTCACCGTGGCGGCGGTGGACGAGGGCATTCTGCAATTGACCCGTTTCCGCAGCCCCGACCCGCTGGCCCATTTCTTCGCCAAGCGCAAGCTGGCGGCCGAGATGCGCGACGATTACGGCAACCTGTTGGAAAGCCAGGCCGGCCAGACCGGCGTGCTGCGCCAGGGCGGCGATAACTCACCGGGCGGCGTCGGCCTGCCAGTGGTGCCCACCCGCACGGTGGCCCTGTTTTCCGGCCTGGTGGCGCTGGATGCCAAGGGTCACGCCAAGGTGCCGCTGGACATTCCCGACTTCACGGCAGCCTACGCCTGATGGCCGTGGCCATCGACAAGGAGCGCATGGGCATGGCCGAGGGCGCGCTTGTGGTGCGCGACCCGGTGGTGGCAGAGGTCATCCTGCCCCGTTTCCTGGCGCCGAACGACACGGCCAGCGGCACCCTGTTGCTGCATAATCTGGAGGGGGTGGCGGGCGATTACCGCGTGACGCTGGTGACCGACGGCGCCCTGAAATTGGCGGCGGATCCTAAGCGTACCGTCACGCTCGCCACCGGCCAGCGCGTGGTGCAGCCGGTGGCGCTGCGCGGCAGCGAGGCCGGCATCGGCGGCCTGACCTTGGCGGTGGAGGGACCGGGCGGGCTGAAGCTGGAACGGTCCTGGCCCATCACCATCCGCCCGGCGGAGGCACCCATCGTCATGGCGGAACAGCGCCAGCAGGCGCCGGGGGAGGTCTTCACCCTGCCAGCCAACCTGCTGGATCTGTTCCTGCCCGGCACCGGCAGCGTCACCCTGTCCTACGCCAACTTGCCCGGCATCGACGTGGCCGGCCTGATGAAGGACTTGGATGAGTATCCGTACGGCTGCACGGAACAGACGACCAGCCGGGCCCTGCCGCTGGTGGCCTTCCGCGACCTGGCCCGCCAACTGGGGCTGGAAGGCAACGTCAAGGATCCGGACAACCGGGTTAACACCGCCATCGACCACCTGCTGCAGCGTCAGGGCTCGACAGGTGAGTTCGGCCTGTGGTCGTCGGGCGACGGCTTGGGGTCCCCCTGGCTGCAGATGTACGTGTTCGATTTTCTCAGCCGGGCGCGGGGGGCGGGCTATTTCGTGCCGAACGTGGCCATGCAGTCGCTGGCCGACTGGGTGACGCAACAGACCGACCGGGGTGTGGGCGCCACCGGCGAACAGGGGGAGGCGTTGGTTTACGGCCAGTACCTGCTGGCCCGTGGCGGCAATGCCAACCCGGCCAACCTGCGCTACATCCACGACGTGACGGCGGAGCGGCTGTCCGATGGCCCGCTGGCCTATGCCCAGCTGGGGGCGGCGCTGCTGGCGGCGGGGGACAAGGTCCGGGCCGACGCGGCGTTCGAGCGCGCGCGCAGGCATCTGGGCCAAGCCTCGCATGATTATTACGGCAGTCCGCTGCGCGACGCCGCCGCCACCCTGGCGGTGGCGGCCGAGGCCAACGCCGTGCCGCTGCAGGAGGCGGCGCTGCATCTGGCGCTGTCCGGCCTTAAGGAGCCCTGGCACTACAACACCAACCAGAAAAGCTGGCTGCTGCTGGCCTCGCAAGCCATCCTGGCCAAGGGCCAGCCCATCGCGTTGACCACCACCGGCTATGCCAAGGCCGCCACCGGACGTACCCTGACCTACAGTCCCAACCCGGCGCAGCTGGCCGCGGGATTCGGCGTGGCCAACAGCGGCGGCGCCGCGGTCTGGCGTACGGTGCAACTGCGGGGCGTGCCCAAGGAGAGTCCTGGCCCGGTGTCGGAGGGCATCACCTTGACCAAGCAGGTCTACACCATGGACGGCAAGCCGGTCGGCACCGACCATGTCGCCCGCAACACCCGGCTGGTGGTGGTGTTGACCGGGGTGCTGCGCCAGCGTGTGAAGCGCACCCTGGTGACGGTCGATCCGCTGCCGGCGGGATGGGAGATCGAGTCCGTGCTGCGCCCGGGGTACAAGGGGGATCCAAGGGGGCTGGGCTGGTTGCAGAACATCAGCGACGCGGCGGTGGCGGAGGGCCGCGATGACCGTTTCGTCGGCGTGTTGGACGCGGGCCAGACCTCCTGGGTCTACTCGAACGGAACTGAGGAGGCAGGCGACGACGTGAAGGAGGACGACCGGCCGACGCGGGACTTCCGCTTCGCCTATGTGGTGCGGGCGGTGACGCCCGGCGATTTCGCCCTGCCACCGGCCTCCACCCAGGACATGTACGACCCGGCGGCCATCGCCCGCACCGCCGCCGGGCGTACCGTGGTGGACGCCGTGCCGTGATACCCCGCCTGGGCGTTTGGACGGCATCCGGAGCACGTCTGCGGTGGGGAGGGCGTCTGGTCGCCGGGGTGCTGGCCCTGGTTGCCGTGTCCCTGGTTACTGCGGCGCTGGTGGCCGACAGGCTGTTCCCGCCAGACCTTCGGCGCTGGCAGGCCCGCTCAACCCTGGTAACGGATGAGCGGGGGGAGGTGCTTCGCGCCTTCATCACCGACGATGATGCGTGGCGATTGCCCATGACGGTGGCGGATGCCAGCCCCAGCTACCTCAAGATGTTGGTGGCGTATGAGGACCACCGCTTCTACCGCCATCCCGGCGTTGACCCGTTGGCCCTGGCGCGGGCCATCGCGCAGGCGGTGCGCCATGGCCGCGTCGTTTCCGGCGGCTCCACCCTGACCATGCAGGTGGCCCGCCTGTTGGAACCCCGACCCCGCACGGTGGGGGCCAAGCTGGTGGAGATGTTCCGGGCGGTACAGCTGGAGGCCCGGTTTTCCAAGCGGGAGATCCTGGGCATGTACCTGACCCTGGCGCCCTTCGGCGGCAACCTGGAGGGTGCCAGGGCGGCGTCGCTGGCCTATTTCGACCGGCCGCCGGCGACGCTAACCCCCGGGCAGGCGGCCCTGCTGGTCACGCTGCCGCAATCGCCCACCAAGCGCCGGCCAGATCTGGCGCCGGAGGCGGCCCGGGCCGGCCGGGACGCCCTGTTGCGCCGTATGGCCGCCAAGGGGGTGCTGACTCGCCAGGCGGCGCAGGAGGGCATGTCGGAGCCGGTGCCGACGGGTCGCCGGCCGCTGCCCTTCCTGGCGCCGCACCTGGCCGACCGCCTGCGCCGGGCGGCGCCGCCGGGCAGCGTCATCGCCAGCACCCTGGATGCTGGCCTGCAGCGCCGGGTGGAGGCGCTGACGCGCGATACGCAGAGCACGCTGGAGCCGGCGGCGGAGGTCGCCGTGCTGGTGATGGAGACCGGCAGCCGCAAGGCCCGCGCCTACGTCGGCGGCAGCTTCACCGGCCCCTTCGGCCAGATCGATATGGTGGCGGCCCCCCGCTCCCCCGGTTCGGCGCTCAAGCCCTTCGTCTATGGCTTGGGGTTCGAGGCGTTGCCCCTGCATCCCGAAACCCGCATCAACGACGCGCCCACCGTGTTCGGCGACTATGCCCCGCGCAATTTCGACGGTGGCTTCCATGGCCTGGTGACGGTGCGGGAGGCCTTGCAGCAGTCGCTGAACGTGCCGGCGGTGAAGGTGTTGGACCGCCTGGGCCCCGCTCGATTCCTGGGGCGCCTGCGCGAGGTGGGGGCGCAGGTCGGCTTGCCCCAGCCCGATGCCGCCCCCGGGCTGCCCCTGGCGCTGGGGGGCCTGGGGCTCAATCTGGCGGACCTGACCAACCTCTATGCCGATCTGGCGGATGGCGGCCAGGCCCGGCCGTTGTTGCTGACGCGGCCGGAGGAGGGGGAACGGGCGGCCAGGCGGCCGGCGCGCCGGTTGATGAGCCCGGTCGCCGCCTGGTATGTGGCCGACATCCTGGCGCAGACGCCCCGGCCGGACGGGCGTGCGGCCGTTGGCGGGCGGTGGGTGGCCTATAAGACCGGGACGTCCTATGGCTTCCGCGACGCTTGGGCGGTGGGCTTCACCCCCACGCATGTCGTGGGCGTGTGGGTGGGCCGGCCGGATGGCACGCCCCGGCCCGGCGCCGCCGGCCGGGATGTCGCGGCCCCCTTGCTGTTCCGCGTGGTGGACCTGTTGCCAGACCGGGGGACGCCGCCAGTGCCGCCACCCGGTGTGATCGACGCCGGGCCCGGCCATGCCCTGCCGCCGGCGTTGGCCCTGTTCGACCGGGGAGCGCCCGGCTCCACGATGGCGGAGGCGGTGGCACCGCTGCGCATCGCCTTCCCCCCGGATGGCGCGGAGGTGGAACGGGCCGACGGCCAAGGCGGAACGCCGGCGCCGGTGCCGCTGGAGGCCCTGGGTGGGCGGCCCCCCCTGCGCTGGTTGGTCAACGGCCTGCCCTTGCCGGAGCCTTCCGCCGGCGAAGAGGCCGGCTGGGTGCCCGACGGCATCGGCTTCGCCGACATCGCCGTCATCGATTCCTCCGGACAGCGCGCCAAGGCGACGATAAGGGTGCGGTAGAAGGCCGGAGGCGCCAGCGGGCGCCGCTCGCGCATTTGTCGCAGCCGGGTGGCGGACGATGTGCGAGGCTGTCGGTTCATGGCCTACGAAGACGGATGGCACCCCCGATGACGCGCCCCCACCTCTGCCAACTTCGTTCCGCGGTCGCCAGTGTGGCGGGCCTGGTGATGGCGGCCTTCGCCTTGCCGCATTCCGGCCTGGCCCAAGGGGGCGCCACGGCGCCGACCGCCGCCACGCTGACGCCGGAGCAGATGGACGCCGCGTGGCGCCAGGCGGCGGCGAAGACGGCGCGGGAGCGTGACGCGCTGCTGAAGAAAGTGGCGGCGGGCGATGCCGCCGGACCGTTCCGGCCGGACTGGATCTCCCTGCGCACCTGGGAGGTGCCGCAATGGTACGCCGATGCCAAGTTCGGCATCTTCATCCATTGGGGTGTCTATTCCGTGCCGGCCTTCGACAGCGAATGGTATTCGCGCCGCATGTACATCCAGAGCAGCAAGGTCTACCAGCACCACGTCGCCACATATGGCCTGCCGGACAAGTTCGGCTACAAGGATTTCATCCCCCGCTTCAAGGCGGAGAAATACGACCCCGTGGCTTGGGCCGCGCTGTTCCGTGCCGCCGGCGCCCGCTATGTCGTGCCGGTGGCGGAGCATCACGACGGCTTCGCCATGTACGCCACCCGGCTGTCGGACTGGTCTGCCCTGCGCATGGGCCCCAAGCGCGACCTGATCGGCGATCTGGCGCGGGCGGTGCGCGCGGAGGGCCTGCGTCTGGGCCTATCCTCC
The DNA here is from genome assembly GCF_000333275.1 of Azospirillum sp. B4. Classification (GTDB taxonomy): domain Bacteria; phylum Pseudomonadota; class Alphaproteobacteria; order Azospirillales; family Azospirillaceae; genus Nitrospirillum. The sequence goes on from NZ_BACU01000378.1 coordinate 5,645, forward strand.
CACCGGGCGGAGCATGACTGGTTTTTCGGCGAGGGACGCAAGATCCCGTCCGATGTGAACGACCCCCGGTATGCCGACCTTTACGGTCCGGCCCAGGCCCGCCTGACCGGGGAGGACACGGGCGAGGCCGACATGACCGGGGACTTCACCCACGTTTCCCCCGCCTGGCTGGAGGACTGGACGGCGCGCACCGCCGAGCTGGTGGAGGCCTACCACCCTGACCTGATCTACTTCGACTGGTGGATCAGCCAGCCGGCCTTCCGCCTGGCCCTGCCCAAGGTCCTGGCCTACTACTACAATACGCAAAGCCGGCGCGGCGCCTCCGCGGTGGTGAACTACAAGGAAGGGGCGCTGGCCGCGGGCAGCGGCGTGGCGGACGTGGAGCGCGGCCTGATGCCCGACATCCAGCCCCGCGTCTGGCAGACCTGCACCTCGCTGGGGGATTACAGCTGGGGCTACATCGAGGGCGAACAGTACAAGTCGCCGGAGAAGGTCATCCACCTGTTGGCCGACATCGTCGCCAAGAACGGCAACCTGCTGCTGAACATCGGTCCCCGCGCCGACGGCACCATCCCGCAGCAGGCGCAGGACAGCCTGTTGGCCATCGGCGGCTGGCTGAAGACGAACGGCGAGGCCATCTATGGCACCCGGCCCTGGCGGCGGTACGGCGAAGGCCCCGCCCAGATGGCCGCCGGCTCCTTCAAGGAGGGCAAGACGGACAAGCCCTTCGGGCCTGAGGATTTTCGCTTCACCACCAAGGGCGACACGCTGTACGCCATCGAGATGGGCTGGCCGGAGGATGGGGCGGCGGTGATCCATGCCCTGCCCGCGGCGGAGCCGGTCAAGGCGGTGACCCTGCTGGACGGCGGCGCCGGCCTGCCCGTCACCTTCCATCAGGACGGCGATGGCCTGCACCTCACCCTGCCGAAGGTGGCGCCGGGCGATTTTGCCTTTGTGTACCGTATCGAGCGATAGTTGACGGCCTGAAAGACACCTTGCTTTCAGGGGTGGGCTGATTGCACCTTGGGTTCCGGGGTTTGCACTGTGGGTCGCTGGGTTGCGGGAAGATCGCTTTATGGCCAATTGTTATTTCATCACCTGCCATCGGGCGCTGGATCACGTATCCGACCTGTTTCGTTTCATTTACCGATCTCAGCATCTGTATATTTTCCACTGCGATCCCAAGGCGCCGGCCGCCGTCCGTGATTTCGTGGCGCGTCTGGGCGTTCGCTTTCCCAATGTCATCGCCCTGCCGGGCCAGCCCTACAGCTGGGGCGGCTATTCCATGGTCACCACCACCGCCATGGCGCTCAGGGTGGCGCTGGCGGCACCGGTGCCCTGGCGCCATTTCTTCTGGCTGAGCGAGCAGCATTTACCGCTTTTCAGCCAGGACGATGGGCGGTGGAACGCTCCAGCCGGGTGGTCGTTCAGCGACGCCAGCCTGGTTACAGGCATGTATCCAGGCGGCCAGGACGATGTCCTGCACCGCTTCTCGCTGGATTTCCGTGAACTGCCGGGCGTGGGGATGTTCGGCGTGGCGCCCCAGGCCGTGGACGCGGCTTTCCGCGAAACGCTCTACCATGGCAGCAACTGGCTGGTGCTGGATCGCCTGGCCTGTGCCGATCTGTTAGACCGGATGGGCCAGCCCGGCGAAGCCGAGCCCTTCGCCCGATCGGCCCAACCGGATGAGACCATGCTGCAGACACTGCTCATGACGGGGCAGCGGGCGGGACGGCACCGGATCCATTCCTGGAACGCCACCTATGTGGCGTGGCCACACCTGTGCGGCAACTCAGATATGTATTGCACGTTGGAGAATGTGGCTGCGGCGCGCGGAGAGGGGCGGCTATTCATCCGCAAGCGCCCCGTCGTCCTGCCGCCGGAGTTGCGGGACGAGATGGAAGCCATGGCCGCCTTCACGGCAGATGCCCTGGCGGCGGATTTGGGGGGAACTTTCGGGACGGCATCGACCGTGTCGGTCGACGCGGACCTGCCGATAAGGTGTCGCGCCACGTGGCGGCAGATCTGGAGGGGCGCGATTACAGCGTGCGGCTTTTTGACCCCTGCGCGCTGGGCAATGTGCCGGCCTTCTATGTGACGATCGCGCCACGGAAGGTGCCGGTGGATCTGCCGGGTCTGCGTCTTTGCGTGTATCCCCAAGATCTCTACACCTTCAAGGTGCTGATCGCCATCCACCCGTCACGGGATGCCGGTTGGGATCCGATCGGGGTGCGTGGCCGTGAGGCCTATCCCCTGCGCGTTCGCGTCTATGACATGTTCCTGGAGCGTGAGGTGGTTGTGGCGGAGGAGGTCGACAGCGGTTTCCTGACACTCGGCGTCAACAGCGACGTCACCCCCCTGGATCAGGCCATCCATCGCTACCTGGGCCACATGGACGCGCTTGTGTCACGGCAAGGGTGAGCGGGGTGCCGCCGCGCGTCACCCTCTGCGCCATCATCAAGGATGAGGCCGACGGCCTGTTGGAGTGGGTGGCCTATCACCGCCTGATGGGCGTGGACCGCTTCGTCATCTACGACAACGGCAGCACCGACGGCGGCCGCGCCCTTCTCGATCGGCTGGCGGGCCGGATCGACCTCACCGCCATAGACTGGCCGTCCGGCGGCGAGGGCACCGTGTTGTCTTTTCCCCAGGCTTGCGCCCGGCTGTTGTCCATTCCCGATCCCCGCCGCTTCGACTGGTGGGGGGACGGGGCGATCGGCCCGCAGATGCGCGCCTACAACCATTTCCTGACCTATTATGGGGCGGAGACGGACTGGGTGCTGTTCATCGACGCCGATGAGTTCGTCGTCAGCCATGAGGGGGTGTCCCTGCCGGCGCTGGCGGCGCGATATGGCGAGGATCCGGCGGCGGGGGCCGTGGCGCTCAACTGGCGCTACTTCGGCTCCAACGGCCTGCAGGCGCCGGACGGCCGGCTGGTCATTGAGCGCTTCACCCGCTGCGCCCCGGCGTTGTTCTCCGGCCACGTGCACATGAAGACCCTGGCGCGCCCGGCGGCGCTGGACCGCATGGTGATCCATGCCGGCCGCTTGGCTGCCGGCTGGCGCTATGTCGACGACCAGGGGCGGCCGGTCGACATTCGCGACCTTGCCTTCACGCCCGCCATTTCCCATGCCCGGGTGCAGCTGAACCATTATTCCGTGAAGTCCAGGGCAGAGTTCCGGCGCAAGCAGGCGCGAGGCCTGGCCCCGTATCCCGATGGCCATCCGGAGAAGTGGGACGGCCTGGACGAGGACTATTTCCGCCGCCAGGACCTGAATGACGAGGAGGATCTGTCGGCGGCCCGCCATGCCGCGGCCGTGCGGGCGGAGATGGCGCGCCTGCTGGCGTGATTCGGCGGCCCTTTCCGACAAAACATCCGTCACCCGTGCAAGAGCGCGGTCGCCACATGGGATAGCTTTTGGGGCGACGGCGGATCGTCCCCCAACTCCCCATCTCCGTCGTCTTCCTCCCCAAGGCGGCATTCCGCGGTCCCCCGCCCGCGCCGCCATCCTTCGATGCCCGCGCCCGACATCCGGGGCGCGGGCATCGCTTTATCAATAGCCATTCACTCCGGCGTGCTGGCGTCGGAGGACCGCTGCCAGATGTTCAGGCCGGTATCGACGGCGTGCCTGTCGATCTCCGCCAACTCGGTATCGGTGAAGGCCAGGTTCTTCAACGCGTCCAGGCTGTCGTCCAGCTGGGCGACCGTGCGCGCGCCGATGAGGGCGGAGGTGACGCGCGGGTCGCGCAGCACCCAGGCGATCGCCATCTGGGCCAGGGTTTGGCCACGCCGCTCCGCGATGGCGTTCAAGGCCCGCACATGCTCCAGCGCCTCCGGCGTCAGCAGGCTTTCCTGGAATGACCCACCCTTGGCCGCGCGGGCGTCGGCCGGCACGCCGTTCAGGTATTTCCTGGACAGCAGGCCCTGCGCCAGGGGGGAGAAGGCGATGCAGCCGACGCCGGTGTCCTTCAGCGTGGCCAGCAGGTCGCGTTCGATCCAGCGGTTCAGCATGGAATAGCTGGGCTGATGGATCAGGCAGGGCGTGCCCATCTCCTTCAGCAACGCCGCGGCCTTGGCCGTCATCTCGGCGGAATAGGAGGAGATGCCGACGTACAGCGCCTTGCCCTGGCGCACCACCTGGGCCAGCGCGCCCATGGTCTCCTCCAGCGGCGTGGTGGGGTCGACGCGATGGGAATAGAAGATGTCGACATAGTCCAGGCCCATGCGCCGCAGGCTCTGGTCCAGGCTGGCGATCAGGTATTTGCGCGAGCCGCCGATGCCGTAGGGGCCGGGCCACATGTCGTAGCCCGCCTTGGTGGAGATGACCATCTCATCGCGGTAGGCCTTGAAGTCACTGGCCAGCACGCGGCCGAAATTCTCCTCCGCCGAGCCGTAGGGCGGGCCGTAGTTGTTGGCCAAGTCGAAATGGGTGACGCCCCGGTCGAAGGCGCGGCGCAGGATGGCGCGGCCGGTCTCGAACACGTCGGCCCCGCCGAAATTGTGCCACAGGCCCAGCGAGATGGCGGGCAGGTCCAGGCCGCTGCGCCCGCAGCGGCGGTAGGGCATGGCGGTGTAGCGATCATCGGCGGCGCGATAAGGGGACTGCATCGTGCGTGCTCCTGCAAGGGCGGCGGAAACCGGTGGCACCATACGGTCATCCCCGGCGCCGGCCAAGGCGGGAGTTGGTTAACGGCATTCCGCCGCAAGAGACGGCATCAACGATCCCGGTGTCGTCGCCGTGACCATAAGACAAGGCCGGCGAGGTATCGTCCCTCGCCGGCCATTCTCTTCAATAGGACGCCGCGTCCGCCGGAGCTTGGCGCGTTAAGCCGCCTTGATGGCGGCCAGGAAGCGGCCGACGTGGTCGCGCAGCACGCCGGATTGTTCCGACAGGTCGTGGGCTGCGCCCAGCACCTGGGTGGCGGCGGCGCCGGCCTGGCCGGCGGCTTCCGTCACCGCGCCCAGCGCATCGGCCACGCCCTGGGTGCCCGTGGCGGCCTGGCCGACGTTGCGGCTGATCTCCGTCGTGGAGGCGCCCTGCTGTTCCATGGCGGCGGCGATGGAGGTGGAGATCGTGTTCACCTCCTCGATGATGCCGCCGATGGCCTGGATGGCGCCGGAAGTGCGGGCGGACACCTGTTGTACAGCCAGGATCTGGGCGGCGATGTCCTCCGTCGCCTTCGCGGTCTGGTTGGCCAGGCCCTTCACCTCCGCCGCCACGACGGCGAAACCCTTGCCGGCCTCACCCGCGCGCGCCGCTTCGATGGTGGCGTTGAGCGCCAACAGGTTGGTCTGCTCCGCGATGGTCTGGATCAGGGTCACCACCTCGCCGATGCGCTGGGTGGCGTCGGTCAGGCCGGCGACGGTGGTCATGGTCTCCCGCGCGTCCTGGCTGGCGCGGCTGGCGATAGCCTGGGCGTGGCCCACCTGGCGGTTGATCTCCGCGATGCTGGCGGCCATCTCCTCCGCCGCAGCGGCCACGGTCTGGACATTGGCGGTGGTCTGGTCGGCGGCTGCGGCGGCGGTGGAGGACTGGCGGTTGGTCTCCTCCGCCACACTGGACATGCTCTGGGCGGCGGCGTCCAGTTCGGCGGCGGCGCCGCTGAACTGCTGCAGGATGTGCGAGGACTGGCGGTCGAAATCACCCACCAGGGCGTCGATGGCGGCCACGCGCCGGGCTTTCGCCGCCTCTTCCGCCTGCTGCGCCGCCGCCAGGCGGCCGGCCTCCACCAGGCCATCGCGGAAGACCTCCACGGCCCGGGCCATGGCGCCGATCTCATCCTGGCGGTCGGTGCCGGGGATGGCGGTGTCCAGCTGGCGCTGGCTGATGCTGTTCATCACCGCCGTCAGCTGGCGGGTGGGCCGGCCAATGGTCAGCACGGTGACGGCACCGGCGGCCAAGGCCGTGACCAGCGCCGCGCCCAAAGCCAACAGCGTGCCCAGGCGGGAGGTATCGGTGGTGTGCGTCAGCGTGGCGTAAGCGTCTCGGCCGGCGCGGTAGTTGAGGTCCGCCGCATCCGTCAGCACCTTGACCAGTTGTCGCGTCTGTTCCCGGTTGCTGCCGGAGTAGAGTTTCAGCGCCTGGTCGCGGTCGCCTTTGTGCAGGGCGTCCAGCACCTGGGCGGAGGATGCGGCAAACTGCGGCCAAACGGCATCGAACTGGTCCATCTGCGGACGCTCGATGGTCACCAGCGGCTCATAGTCCTTTCGGCTCTTGGTTACCCGGGCGAACTGCTGGGCGACCATTTTTTCCTGCTCCGCCCGCTCAGCGTCCGTGGGGGCCAGCAGCAGGCCCTGCTGGAACCGGCGGGTCTCCAGCACCGCCTGCAGCAGTTCATTACTGGCGACGATGGAGGGCATGGCGTCCCCACCCAGCTCCGCGGCGGCGCGCTCGATGGTCGACAGGCGTTCCAGCGCGAACGCGCCAAGCCCCAAAGTGACCACCAAGACAAGGGTGAAGGCCGCGAAAATACGGGTGCGCAAGGATAAATCGACCAGACGCGGCATATCGGCTCCTGTTGCGGATTGCGCTGGGCCCCCAAAAATTTTCCACATAAAGGGCGCCCCTTTATTAGTGGAAGACATGGGGGTCTTTCTTCTGGTTTCTACCCTTCGAGATACCTCTTCCTGGCGGTCCGGCCATTGCTGCGACATTCTGCCGCCATGCTGTCAATTAAATTGAATTTTATTTAATCACAACTGGTCAGGGCTGGGCTGACAAGTCGGCCATTTCCACTTGGCGCAGGATGGTTCGCAGGGTCAGGGCGTTGTCGCTACCGAAGACGTGCTCGAACCGCTGCTGGGCGGCGGCCCAAAGCGGCAGGGCCTGCGCCACCACGGCCTCTCCCTCCGGGGTCAGCACGATGACGCGGCGGCGGCGGTCCGCCGCTGTGATGGTCAGGCGGACCAGGCCGCGCTTCTCCAGCGGTCGCAGCAGATGGCCCAGGGTGGAGCGATCCATGACCAGCATGGTCGCCAATTCCTGGATCGTCCGGGGACCATGGCGCTTGAGGCGCGACAGGATGGCGTACTGATTGGTGCCCAGGCCGGTGGCAACCAGCGCGTCGTCATAGAACTTGGTCAGCCGACGGGAGGCCTGGCGCAGGGCGGTGCAGTTGCACTGCGTGGGTTCGGGCGGGGGAAAGGTGTCAGGCATGCGGGGTCCTGGTGGAAAAGGGCGCCAGCCTATCAGGCGCGCGGTCGGCGCCGCTGTCAACGATCATATGGGCAATTACCCATAAATCCGGCATGCTCTCTCCTGGCGTCGGCAAGGCGCCGCCAAACCGGAGGAGGGAACCCCATGCCACTCGCCCGCATCGACCTGGTTCAAGGCAAGTCCGCCGACTATCGCCACACCATCGGCGACGTCCTCTACGACGCCATGATCAGCACGCTGAACGTGCCCAAGGACGACCGCTTCCAGATCATCACGGAACACGCCGGCAGCGACTTCGTGGCCGATCCCACCTACCTGGACATCCAGCGGACCGCCGACTGCGTCATCATCCAGGTCACCCTGAACCAGGGCCGGACGGTGGAGGTGAAGAAGGCCTTTTACAAGGCCGTGGCCGATGGCCTGCACCAACGGCTGGGCCTGCGGCGTGAGGATGTGTTCATCAGCCTGGTGGAGGTCGCGAAGGAAAACTGGTCCTTCGGCAATGGCGAAGCGCAATACGCGTGAGGGGGAAACCATGAGCACCAGGAACGCACTGATCGTGGGTGCCGGCAAGGGCATCAGCGCCTCGCTGGCCCGCCTGCTGACCACCGGGGGTTATCGCGTGGCGCTGGCCGCGCGAAACACGGACAAGCTGGCCGCCCTGGTGGCGGAGACGGGGGCCAAGGCCTACGCCACCGACGCGGCGGAGCCCGAGGCCGTGGCCCGGCTGTTCCGGCAGGTGGACGCGGACCTGGGCATGCCGGAACTGGTGGTGTTCAACGCCAGCGCCCGCACCCGCGGGGCGGTGCAGGATCTGGATCCGACCCAGGTGCTGGACAGTCTGCGCGTCTCCGCCTTCGCCGGCTTCCTCGTGGCCCAGGCTGCGGCCGTCCGCATGCGGGCGCTGGGGCGGGGCAGCATCTTGCTGACCGGCGCCACCGCCAGCGTGAAGGGCCTGGCCGGGTCCACGCCCTTCGCCATGGGAAAGTTCGCTTTACGTGGCATGGCGCAGAGCCTGGCGCGGGAACTGGCGCCGCAGAACATCCATGTCGCCCACTTCATCATCGACGGCGGCGTGGCCAGCAGTTGGTCCAAACCAGGGGAGGATGGCCCCGAGGACAAGTGGCTGGACCCCGACGCCATCGCCCGGGAGTACCTGCACGTCCACACCCAGCACCGCAGCGCCTGGACCTGGGAGGTGGAACTGCGGCCGTGGGTGGAGAAGTTCTGACCCCCAACCATTACCGGCGTCACTCAACAGTTTGTTTGAGAAGACTCGTTTGTGTGGCGCCGGTCCCGCTTGGATGCTGGCCGCCTCGATCTTACGGAGGCGATCATGAGTGCGGGCAAGCAGCTGAAACTGGGGTTCATCCTTCACGGTGTGGGCCGGACCTGGGGTGACTGGCGCCATCCGGACGCCCAGCCCAACGCCAGCACCAACTTCGCCTTCTACAAGCGCCAGGCCCAGTTGGCGGAGAAGGGGCGTTTCGACTTCCTGTTCGTGGCCGACAGCGTCTACATCACCGAGAAGTCCAGCCCCCACTACCTGAACCGGTTCGAGCCGCTGACCATCCTGTCGGCGCTGGCCGGCGCCACCAGCCATATCGGCCTGGTGGGCACGCTGACCGTCAGCTACAGCGAGCCATACAACGTCGCCCGCCAGTTCGCCTCGCTGGACCACATCAGCGGTGGCCGCGCGGGGTGGAACGTGGTGACCAGCTGGTTGGAGGGCAGCGCCGCCAACTACAGCAAGACCCAGCACCTGGCCCATGACCAGCGCTACCGCCTGGCGGCGGAGTATCTGGACGTGGTGCAGGGCCTGTGGGACAGCTGGGAGGACGACGCCCTGGTCCATGACAAGGAGACGGGCGTCTTCTTCGATCCCGCCAAGCTCAACACCCTGGATCACAAGGGTGAATTCTTCCAGGTGCGGGGGCCGCTGAACATCGCCCGCTCCCCCCAGGGCCAGCCGGTGATCTTCCAGGCCGGCGCGTCCGAGGACGGCAAGAACTTCGCCGCCAAGCACGCCGACGCCATCTTCGCCGGCCAGGATGACCTGGAGGAGGCGCAGGCCTACTACCGCGACGTGAAGGCGCGGGCCGCCGGCTTCGGCCGTGACCCGGACAGTGTCTTCATCCTGCCGGGCGTGGCGCCGGTGGTGGGCGCCACCGAGGCGGAGGCGGAGGCCAAGTACCAGGAACTGGCCAACCTGGTGTCCATCGAGAACGCCCTGTCCATGCTGGGCCGGCCGTTCAATGACCATGATTTCAGCCAGTACGATCTGGATGCGCCCTTCCCCGAGGTGGGGGCCGACGCCTACAACAGCACGCAGAGCGCCGTCCTGAAGATCGTGGCCGCCGCCAAGCGTGACGGCCTGACCCTGCGGCAGGTGGCCCAGCGCTTCGCCACGCCGCGTGGCAACTTCGTCGGCACGCCGGAACAGATCGCCGACAAATTCCAGCATTGGCTGGAGGCCAAGGCCGCCGACGGCTTCGTCTTCTTCGAGGCGCTGCCAAAACAGCTGGACGTGTTCGTGGAGACGGTGGTGCCCATCCTCCAGGACCGCGGCCTGCTGCGGCGCGAGTATGAGGGGCAGACCTTCCGCGACAACCTGGGGCTGGAGGTGCCGGTCAACCGCTTCACGGCGCGCAAGGCGGAAAAGGGGGCGGCGTGATGTCGGGGGGTGCCGGGTCGTTGCCGGCGCCATCAGGTCTCGGGGAATAGGGAGAAGGGCGTGTTGCGGGCGCGTGGGCGCGTTGGCTTTCACGCCAGGCACCCATTCGCCTACATTCCCTGCCGCCCGGCGGGGAGTTCATCGCCCGGCTGGGGGGGCGCGCCGCCCTCCCGTGTCAGCAACGCCCGAAACGCGGTGCGATCACCCCGCCCACTCCGCTCGATGAAATAGGCCGCGGTGCGCAAGGCTGCCAGCTTCTCCGCCACGGCGGTTGCCACGAACTGATTGAGGCTGGTGCCGTCCTCCGCCGCGAGGCGTTCCGCCTCGGCTTTCACCGACGCTGGCAGCCGTAGCGGGTAGGTTGACGTCTTGGTCATGGTCTTATCCTTTCCAATGCTTCCCCAGGTCGCAACAAAGGCAATCCGAAGCGATGCGCCGCTGGCTGAAAGTCCTTGTGATTGAAGGACACAAGCGCGTCCGCCCGACCGTTCACGGCCGCCTCCAATACAATCTCGTCGCCTGGGTCGCGCAATTGCGGCCGCCAAAGGAACCAGGGGTCTATCGGCTCAACGAGTTCAACCAAGCGATTAAGGAAAACATCGATTTCAGCAATCGACAGGCCCGCCGCCGCCATATGCTCCGCCCGCCGGGTCACCGCCTCGTACTCGACGAATAGCGGTACGGTTGCCAGAAGCTGGACAACACCGTCATCGGCCGCCAGCAGAAGTGCGGAGGAGGCACCCTTCGGGCTCCGCACGGCGGCCACGATCACGTCCGTGTCGAGTACCAATCTCATTGGTGACCAGTATCACATCGCCGATGATATCACAATGGCCGCGCCCGCTGCCGCAACGGCAGCGCCGCGTTGAGATTGGCCCAAACGCCAGCGGCCATCACCGCCATCACCATCATGGCTATCATCGCCAGATGGTGATGGCGGCCTTTATCGCGACGACAGCTTATCCGGCCATTCGCGGCGCTGAGCACGGCACGGATGGAGGCGGTGGCCACGTCGGTGTCGACGCCGACGCCGAAGACCTTGCGGCCGTTGCCGGTACCGCCTTCGGACAGACGACCGCCCCGCCGCCAACCACCCTGATCCAGGATTGGCCACCGCAAGGGCTATGCGCGCAGCAGTTCGCGCGCGATCAGGCGCAATAGCGACGGGACGGCCCTCTTCGAAGGGCCGCCCCATCTCCTCACGCGCCGGCCGGGAAGTCGGTGGACAGCGCCACCTCCCGCCATCGCGCCAATTCGCCGGCGACGAAGGCGTTCTTCTTCTCGATGGCGGCCACCGTGTCGCTGCCCAGAGGCAGGCGCACGGGCGGCTGGGACGCGTTGGCCAGGGCGATGAAGGCCTGGGCCAGGCGGGCCGGATCGCCCGGCTGAGCATGGTTGGCGCCGGCGGCGAAGTCGCGCATGCCGCCCACCGTGGCGTGATAATCCTCGATGTGCGCCGCCGTGCGCGCCAGTGACTGTTCATCCAGGAAGTCGGTACGGAAGAAGCCGGGCTCCACCACCGTGGCGTGGATGCCCAGGGGGGCCAGTTCCTGGGCCAGCGCCTCCGTCAAACCTTCCACCGCGAACTTGGTGGCGCAGTAGGGGCCCCAGCCGATGAAGGACTGATAGCCGCCGATTGATGACAGGTTGATGATGTGGCCGGAGCGTTGGCGGCGCATGTGCGGTAGCACGGCGCGGGTCACGGCCAGCAGGCCGAAGACGTTGGTGGCGAACAGGCGCTCCACCTCCGCGCCGCTGGACTCCTCCACCCCGCCTAGCAGGCCGTAGCCGGCGTTGTTCACCAGGATGTCGATGCGGCCGAAGGCCTTGACGGCCTCCGCCACGGCTGCCTGGGCCTGGTCCTCCCGGGTCACGTCCAGTTTGACCGCCAGCAGGCGGGCATGGTCGCCCAGGCGGGCCGTGACGGTGGACGGGTCGCGGGCGGTGGCGACCACGGCGTCGCCGGCGGCCAGGGCCTGTTCGGTGATCAGGGCGCCGAAACCACGGGAAGCCCCGGTGATGAACCAGACACGCATGTTGCTCTCCTTCGCTTGGGGCCGAGGCGCCGGTGGCCGTCAGCTGATGGGGAGAAGCTAGCGCCAGCAGGCTGCTGAATTAATCCGTAGAAATCGTGTTAGCTTACTGAGGTAAACTCATCAATAATCATTCCATGAAGCGCATTGACCCCGCCGACCTGTCCGTCTTCCTGGCCATCGCTAGCCACCGCAGCTTCCGCAAGGCGGCGGTGGAATTGGGCGTGACGCCGTCAGCCCTCAGCCACGCCCTGCGTGCCATTGAGGAGCGGCTGGATCTGCGGCTGGTGAACCGCACCACCCGCAGCGTCGCCCTGACCGAGGCGGGGGAGCGGCTCTACGCCCGTATCCGCCCCGCCTTCCTGGACATCCATGACGCCATCGAGGATTTGAACAGCCTGCGCGGCACGCCTGTGGGCACCTTGCGCCTGAACGCCTCGCAGGCGGCGGCGCGGCTGGTGCTGCTGCCCATCGTCCTACGTTTCCTGGCCGCCTTTCCCGACGTGCGGGTGGAGATGGTGGTGGACGACGCCATGGTCGATGTGGTGGCCGGCGGCTTCGATGCCGGCGTGCGCTTCGGCGAAAGCATCGCCGGCGACATGATTGCTGTGCCTTTGGGGCCCCGCCAACGCTTCGCCGTGATCGGATCCCCCGCCTACTTTCAGCGCCACCCCGTGCCGGCCTCCCCGCACGACCTGCGCGGCCTGCCCTGCGTCCGCTACCGCTTCCTCAGCGGCGGGCTTTACCGGTGGGAGTTCGAGCGGGCGGGTGTTGAGCTGGATGTGGAGGTTGACGGCCCGCTCACCCTCAGTGACCAGGATTTGATGGTGGACGCGGCCCTGGCGGGCACGGGCCTGGCCTATGTCTTCGACGCCCGGGTGACGGAGCCGGTGGCGGCGGGGCGGCTGGTGCGGGTGCTTGAGGATTGGTGCCCCTATTACCCGGGCCTGTTCCTTTACTACCCCAGCCGGCGGCAGTTGCCCGCGGCATTGCGCGCTTTCATCGATTTCGCGCGGGCGCCGGACAAGGGCCGTCCGCAGGCGGGACGGCCCTGAGCCTGGGTTGTCAGCCGGCGCCGTTGGCGGCGCTGAGCACGGCGCGGACGGAGGCGGTGGCGACGTCGGTGTCGATGCCCACGCCGAAGACCTTGCGGCCGTCGCCGGTGCGGCACTCGACATAGGCCGCGGCGCGGGCGTCGGCACCGTGGCCGATGGCGTGTTCCTGGTAGTCGACGATGTCCAGTTCCATGCCGCAATCGGCCTTCAGGGCGGCCAGCACGCTGGACAGCAGGCCGTTGCCCCGGCCGCTGATGCTGCGCTCCTCCCGCCCGACGCTGACGCGGCCCACGAACATGCGCTCCCGGCTGCCGGCGGTGCCGGTCTCCTGGTAGTCGATCAATTCGAACCGCTGCAGGCCGGTCAGGCAGTAGGTGTCCTGGAAGATGGACCAGATGTCGGTGGCGGTCAGCTCGCGGCTGGTCTCGTCGGCGTAGCCCTGGACCACGCGGCTGAAATCGATCTGCAGGGCGCGGGGCAGCTTCAGGCCCTTGTCCTGTTCCATGACCCAGGCGATGCCGCCCTTGCCCGACTGGCTGTTGACGCGGATCACCGCCTCATAGCCGCAGCCCAGGTCGGTCGGATCGATGGGCAGGTAGGGCACGTCCCAGATCTGGTCGTTGCGCCCGGCCTGGGCCGCGAAGCCCTTCTTGATGGCGTCCTGGTGGGAGCCTGAGAAGGCGGTGAACACCAGCTCGCCGGCATAGGGGTGGCGGGGGTGCACCGGGATCTGGTTGCAGTACTGCACCGTCTGGACGACGGACTGGATGTCGGAGAAGTCCAGGCCCGGGTCCACGCCCTGGGTGTACAGGTTCAGCCCCAGGGTCACCAAATCGACATTGCCCGTGCGCTCGCCATTGCCGAACAGGCAGCCCTCGACCCGGTCGGCGCCGGCCTGCACCGCCAGTTCGGCGGCGGCCACGCCGGTGCCCCTGTCGTTATGGGGATGGACGCTGACGATGACGCTGTCGCGGCGGCTGATCTGGCGGCAGAAGCGCTCGATCTGGTCGGCGTAGATGTGGGGGCCGGCGGCCTCCACCGTGGCCGGCAGGTTCAGGATGACGGGCTTGTCGGGCGTGGGTTGCAGCACGTCCAGCACCGCCTCGCACACCTCCAGGGCGAAATCGGGCTCCGCCGTGCTGAAGGTCTCGGGCGAGTATTCGAAGATCCAGTCGGTTTCCGGATACTTCTCCGCCTGTTCGCGCAGGATGGTCACGCCCTTGACCGCGATGTCCTTGATGCCGCCCCGGTCCATGCCGAAGACGATGCGGCGCCACGCGGGGGAGATGGCGTTGTACATGTGCACGATGGCGCGCGGCGCGCCGCGCAGGCTCTCGAACGTGCGCTCGATCAGGTCGCGCCGGGCCTGGGTCAGCACCTGGATGGTGACATCGCCTGGGACCTTGCCGCCCTCCACCAGGCTGCGGACGAAGTCGAACTCGGTCTGCGAGGCGGACGGGAAGCCGACCTCGATCTCCTTGAAGCCCAGCTTCACCAGCATGTCGAAGAAGCGCTGCTTCTTCTCTGCGTCCATGGGGTCGATCAGGGCCTGGTTGCCGTCACGCAGGTCGGTGGACAGCCAGCGGGGCGCCTTGGTGATGACGCGCGACGGCCAGGTGCGGTCGGGCAGGTCGGCGTGGGCGAAGGGGCGATATTTGGTGGAGGGATCGCGCAGCATGATCAGGGCGTCTCTGCTTTAAGGTATTCAGTCGGGGGGTGAATACGGCCAAGGGTACAGCCGCCGGATGGCCGTCAGGCCCGGCGACCGCCGGTAAGGAGCAGGCGCGCGGCAAGGCGCAGCGACAGGGCGCTGGCGGCGGCGATGCTGGCTTTGGCAGAAGAGCCCCGGGGGGCGCAGTGACACGACATTTGGAAACTCGGGCGAACCTTGCGCGAACTTATGACGAAATCCCCGGTCCTCTCAGGAGGCCGGGTTCATAAGAAGCAGCAGGGTGATCGCGGTGTCGGTCATGATGCCCAGGATAAAAGCGGCATACCGGTGGCGTGTCAAGCGAACACGCTCACGAAATTTCAAAGGCAGCCATGCCCCGGCATCAAAGGATCGATGCCGGGGCGCTGGCGACAATCTTCAGTCGAGATGGTGAAGGTCAGCTTCGCCCGGTCCTGACCGTGAACTCGTTGCCCCGTGATGGATCGAAGGGCAGGGGATGCGAGAGGTAGCCGTTGCGCGGATCGCGCACGTGGTCGATGTAGCCGGAGGCCTGCTGGAACGCGTTCTCACCGATGATCAGGGCGCCGGGCTTCAGCTGCGGTTCCAGCAACTGGAGGATGGGGAGGTAGAGGGTGAAGGCCCCGTCCAGCATCAGCATATCGATGTCGCCGCCGATGCCGGATTTCAGGGTTTCGCGCGCGTCGCCTACCCGGAACTCCACCAGGTCGGCCAGGCCGGCGGCGGTGACGTTGGCCCGCGCCCGCTCCACCTTGCCGGGCTCCAGGTCGGTCCCGATCAGTTGACCCCCGCCCATGTCGCGGAGGGCCGCCGCCAGGTAGATCGCGGATATCCCCATGGAGGAGCCGAACTCCACGATGCGGCGGGCCTTGCAGGCGCGGGCGCACATGTAGAGGAAACGGCCGAACTGTGGCGAGACGTTCAGGAAGTTGCCAGCGAGCGCGCTGTAGACGCCTCTCAAATCCGCGTTCTCGGCCTTGATGAACTGGCCGATCACCTCATAGTAATCTCCCGCCCCGTCGGGGAGGGCTTGCGTGAGCGGTGCGTCGGCCGCCTCGGCCTCCCGATGCAGGCGTTCCAGAACCTCGGCGACCAGGCCGCTGCTGAGTGAGTCCATGTTTCCAACTCCCTTGAATGTGCGCCGCGCCAGGATGTCGGCGTCGGGGGGCAGGATAGGGAGTTGCCGGCGTGACCACATTCCGCAAACAGAACAATATATAGCGAATTCTGGTCAATGACCCCGGCGCTCCGCCAGGTAGCGCGCGGGCGGCTTGCCCAGGGCCTTGCGGAACATGGTGACGAAGGCGCTGGCGCCCTCATAGCCCAGGTCCAGCGCCACGGCCTGGACCGACGCGCCCTGGTCCAGGCGCTGCAGGGCGATCAGGATGTGCAACTGCTGACGCCAGCGGCCAAAGCTCATGCCGGTCTCGCGCCGCAGGATCCGGGTCAGGGTGCGGGGGGCGACGGCCATACGCTGGCCCCAATCCTCTATCGTCGCCCGGTCGGAGGGATCGGCCATCATGGCGGCGGCGATCTTGCGCAGCTTGGTGTCGGCTGGCATGGGGAAGTGCAGCTTCTCCAACGGCGCCAAGGACAGCTGGTCCAGCAGCACGGTGGCGATGCGGCCGTCCGGCCCGTCGACCTCGTACAAAGCCGGCATCCGGGTGGCGTGCAGCACCAGCCGCTCCAGCAAGGGGA
>NZ_BACU01000377.1 GCF_000333275.1 Azospirillum sp. B4
GGGAACCCCCGAAGCCGGCCGGCGTGCCCAGTAGGGGGTGTCCCAGGTGCCCATGCCCTTGTCATGATGGCCATAGACCATGGCCTTCAGCGACAGGCGGTCGTTGATGGGGTATTCCAGGGTGGTGAAACCCAGGATGTCTTCACGGTGCCGGGCGCCGTCGAAGTAGACATCGTCGGGCGTGCTGTAGGGGGCGGGGATGGCCTTGCCCGTCTGATAGGCGGTGGCGATGGCCTTGGCCAGGGTGTAGTTGTCCGAGATGTTGTCCAGCTTGTAGCCAAACTTGCCGATCAGGGCCAAGGACAGGTCCTGGTAGTCATTCTCATGCCGGTCGGAATAGTTCAGCATGGTGGTCAGCGTGCCTTCGCCCACCGGCTGCACGAACTTGCCATTGGCCTGCTGCTGCCACTGCTCGCCCTGGCCCTTCCACTTGTTGCCATGCTGGTAATCATAGCTGAGGTAGCCGCGACCGCCGCCGGCGATCTCACCCGTGTCCACGCGGCCGAAGGTGCGCACAGTGGCGTTGCTGCCGTAGGAGACGGTGCCCAGCGCGCCGGCCGTGGCGTCGGGATCGCGCGACACGAACTTCAGCGTGCCACCCAGGTTGGAGGTGGAGGCGGTGTCGAGCGCGCCGGTGCCCTGGGCCATCTGGGTCACGCCCAGGTTTTCCGAGGAGATGGCGCGGCTGATGTGCAGGCCGTTGTCGTTGGCATAGCTCATGTCGCCCAGCGGAATGCCGTCGAGCGTGAAGCCCAGCTGGTTCTGGTTGAAGCCACGCACGGAGATGCGCACCGCCCATTCGTAGGCGCCATAGGGATCGGACGCCTGGTAGTTCACGCCCGGCAGCTTGGCGATCACCTTGATCGGGCTGGCGCCGGGGACGGCGATCTGCATGTCCATGGGCGTGACGGACTGCACCTGGCGGGTCTCACCCCGGCCGAAAACGACGATTTCCTGCATGTCACTGGCGTCAGCCGCCGCGTCGGGGGCCGTCTGCGCCATGGCGCCGGCCGACATCATGATGAGCAGAGACACACCTGCCAACAACCGATTCTTCAGCATCGAATTTCCCCCTTCGATTTATTTAAAATCTTCCCCGTCCGGCAATATACGGAAGTGATACCCGCACTTTTGTCGCCGGTTTGAAGCGCATGCTGCATAGCAACGTGATGTGACTATTTCACTACAGTGCGATGACCGATCGATTTACTGACGGCGGTGTGACATTTTGGTCTAGCTCGTCCCAGACGGCTCAAACCTGGCGCGGCCGCTCCACCCCCGGCGTGGTCGTCGCCGCCACCCGCCAACGGCCGAGCGTGCGGGCCTGGTAGGGCTTGGCGTCGATGGTCACGGCCACCAGGTCGGCCGTCGCCGCCTCATGCGTCAGGGTCAGCAGGACGTAGCCCTTGGCCTGATGGTCGTTCAGCAACACCTCGGGATTCTGCGCCTTCATGATGTCGCCCAACTGGGGCAGGTGCAGTTCCTCGCCGGGCGACGGGCTGGTGATGGAACTGGCGCCGAACTCCGCCGCCACGCGGGTGGTGCCGGCGGCATCCAGCAGTTCGTTGACCCAGAAGGCGTGGCTGTCACCCGACAGCACCACGGTGTTGCCGGCGCGGCCGTCCGCCACCGCCGCCTTGATCGCGTCGTAAACCCGCTCCCGCGCCGCGGGGTAGCCGTCCCAGCCGTCCAGGTCGTAGGGTATGTCGAAGCTGGCCATGTGGACGATCTGGCCCAGACTGGCCCGCGCCGCCTCGGGCAAGGCGCCCAGCCAGCGGGCCATGCCGTCGGCGCCCAGCGCCTTTTCGATCTTGGGCGCGGCCGTGCGGGCCATCACCACCTCGTTGCCCAGCACCTGCCAGGGGGTACCGGCGGCCACCGACGCCTTCAGCGTGGTGGCCAGCCATTCCTCCTGCCGCACCCCCATCATCTGGCGCTCAGGATTGGCGCCATAGGCGCGGATGGCGTCCTCATCCGGGCCCACGGTGTAGGGGGCGGGCGCCTGGCCGCCGGCCTTCACCGCCGCCATCACCCGGGCCGCGACGCCGGTGTCGGCCACCTTGCGCCGGCCCTTGTCCGTCCCCTCATAGACCGCCAGGGGCAGATCGCCCGGCACGCTCCATTCCAACTGGCGCGACCGGGCCTGCAGGCGGGTTTCCACCATGATCAGGGTGGCGAGGTCGCCGAACTGGAAGGCGCGCTGGATTTCCTCCGCCGCCTGGCCGGGGCGCGGCTCGCGGATGGGCATCCACTCGTAATAGGCCCGCACGGCCACGGCCTCGCGCGTCAGGAACTCACCCTGGCCGTCATGGTGGTTTTCCGCGCCCCCGGCCCAGGTGTCATTGCACACCTCATGGTCGTCCCAGACGCAAATCCAGGGGGCGCGGGCGTGGGCGGCCTGCAGGTCGGGATCGCGCCGGTACTGGGCATAGCGCAGGCGATAGTCGGCCAGGGTGACGATGTCGTGCGCCGGCTCCGGAATGCGGCCCAGGCGCCGGCCGTTCTCCATGCCGTAGTCGTCGTCCTTGGCCCCGTATTCGTAGATGTAGTCGCCCAGCTCCACCACCACGTCCAGCCGGTCCAGCTTGGCGATATGGTCGTAGGCGTTGAAGTAGCCGTTGGGGTGAAGGGCACAGGTGACGGCCGCCATCACCACGCTGTCCGTCGGCCCCTGGGGCAGGGTGCGGGTGCGGCCCACGGGGGAGGTCGCGGTACCGCAGGTGAAGCGGTACCAGTAGTCCTGGCCCGGCTTCAACCCGTCCACGTCCACCTTGGCGGTGAAGTCGCGGGCGGCCGTCGCCTCCACCGTGCCGCGCCGCACCGGCCGCTGGAAGGCGGCATCGGCCGCCACCTCCCACGCCAGGCGCAGGCTGGGAACGGCGCCGTCCTCCGGCGTGATCCGGGTCCACAGCACCACACGGTCGGACAGGGGATCGCCACTGGCCACGCCGTGGCGGAAGGATGCCGGGGCACCCCCCGCCGCCAGGCCGCGCCGTGTCCCCAGGGCCAGCGGGGCCGTGGCCCCCAACAGCAGCAGCGACAGGGCCCGGCGGCGGCTCACCATGGTCATGAAACGGTCGTCCAGCGTTGCTTCGGAAGACCGTCGGTTACGCCACCCTTTTGAAAACACGGCGACAAATTGGTTAACGATTCATGACGCGCCTCAGCACCATGGCGGCACTGGCGCCGCCGTTCCGGCTGGGGCACCTTAGGCACCAGGGGTTTGACGCCTAGAGCGGAACGCGATCGGGTGGAATCACCTGATCGCGTTCCGCTCCATCATGAACAGGTTACGAGCGGGATGCGACCACACGTGATCGCGTCCCGCTCTAGGGGACACGGCAATGCGTATCGTTCTGTTGAAGGGCCAGTCGCAGTATGGCTCGCTTCGGCTGCACATCGACCAGTTGGCGACGGCCTTCACCGCCCTGGGCCATGAAGCGGTCATCGTCGACCTGGCCGCCCAAGACGCGGTGACGCGGCTGAACGCCGCACTGGCCCGGCCCGTCCAGTTCTTCTACGCCCTGAACAGCATGGGCGTGGATCTGCGCGCGGGCGACCAGACCCTGTACGACGCCGCCGACAGCCTGTTCATCACCCTGCATGTGGACCACCCCGTGCATTTGTGGGAGCGGCTGGAAACCAAGATGGACCGCCGCTTCATCGTCAGCTTCCTGGACGAGACGCACGTGAAGCTGGTGCGGGACTGCTTCCCTCCCGGGCATTTCGCCGCCCTGTCGCTGATGCCCCCCGGCGCCAACACCAGCATCCCCCCCGCCATGCCGACGGAGTCCGAGCTGTTCCGGGACTGGGCGGAGCGACGCGATATCCCCCTGCTGTTCACCGGCACCTATCGTGGCGCCCCGGACCGCCGCTGGCGGGGGGCGGAGCGCAACTTCGTCACCACCCTGTTCGACGATGCGGCCGACCTGGCGCTGAGCCAGGACACGCTGGCGCTGGAGGACGCCATCGACCAGGTGGTGGCGTCCCGGGACGTCAGCCTGCCCCCGGCCAGCCGCACCCAGCTGATCCGCAAATCGCGCGAGGTCTACCAGTATGTGGAGGCGTACCGCCGCCACCGGCTGCTGGAGACGCTGAACGCCGCCGGGGTGCGGCTGGTGGTCTACGGCAAGGGGTGGGAGAACCGGCCCTTCCCCGCCTTCGACTGGCGGGGCGAGGGCAGCTTCGAGGAGACGCTGGGCCTGCTGCGCCGCACCCGCCTGGTGCTGAACAGCAACAACAACTTCATCGCCGGCGGGCATGAGCGGGTGTTCGCCGCCCAGGTCAACGGCGCCGCCGTGGTGTCGGACGCCAGCCGTTATTACGACCGATACTACGCCGACGGTCGCGACATGCTGTTCTATCGCTGGAGCGACCTGGACGCCCTTCCGGCCCGTATCGAGGCCGCGCTGGCCGATCCCGCCGCCCTGGCGGCCGTGGCCCGCGCCGGCTTTCGCCAGGCGGCGACGCACCACACGTGGGAGGCGCGCGCCCGCCACATCCTGGGCCTGTTCGAGGCGGGGAACATCCTCACCCGTTGACCGGGACGGCTCCGGACGCGGCGATCAGGCCTGCAGAAGGTGTCGCAGGGCCCTGGCCATGGCCGCCAGCGCACCTGCGGCATCGCCATGGTCCTCCAGCGCGAACAGGCGCTGCGATGGGAACCAGGGGCGGACGCCGGTGCCCAGCGTCGTCCAGTCGCGCGAGGCGAAGCGCCAGCAGGGCGTGCCCACCGCTCCGGCCAGTTCCCCCGCCGACGTAGCCGGGCTGATCACCAGGTCACAGGCCGCCGTCAGGGCCGCCGCGGTTTCCAGGTCATCCCGAAGGTCGGCATCCTGGAAGCGGTGGAGGGTGAGGCCCATGTCACGCTTCAACGCCGCGATCTCCTCTTCAGCCGGCTGGTGGTGCAGGCTGACCGCCACCACACCAGGCAGGCTGAGCAGGGGCGCCCACTGGTCCAGCGCGGAATAGGCGCGCGACCGTTCCGTGCTGAGCTGGCCGGAGCGCCAAGCGACGCCCAGGTGGAGGGCCGGCCCCGGCACCAGGTCACGCAGGCGGTCCCGCCACCGGGCCACCTGCGCCGGATCGGGCACCACATGGCCGGACGCGGACCCACCGGCCGTGAAGCCGGACAGCACGGGCGCCAGGTACCCGGGCAGGTCACCCGCCGCCACCACAAGGTCCGCGCCGGCGGGCTCCAGCTCCGTCCTTGGCCGCCGGGGCGGCACAGGCAGGAACCGCAGGGTTGGGAAGCTGCGCTCGAACAGGCCGGCCAGCCGGGGATCGCACTCGATGGCAACGCCCCCCGCCCCCTCGGCCGCCGCCCGGGCCGCCAGGGCGGGGTAGAGGCTGGCGAACAGCAATTCGTCGCCCAGCCCCTGTTCCCGCCAGACCCGCAGGCTGCGACCACGCAGGCTTTCCCCCCGCCAGGCGGGGCGGTCGAAACGCGGCACGCCCTGCTTGCCCTCCGCCGCGAAGCGCCAGGCGTAACCCTGCCAGCCCCGCGACAGGCTGCCTGTCGTCAGGTCGATCAGGCCACGGTTGAACCGGGCCGTGGCCAGCGTGGGGTCCAGATCCACCGCTCGGCCATAACTGTCCACGGCATCGGAGAGCCGCCCCAAGTCATTCAGGCAGCGGCCCCGGTTGTTCCACACCGTCGCCTGGTCCGGCGCCAGGGCGGCGGCGCGGTCCAGCCAAGCCAGGCCCGCCCCGGCCTGGCCACCCAGGCGCACCGATTCACCCATGCCGCACAGCGCGTCGATGACCACGGGATCCGGGTTGGCCGGCACCCGCGCGGGGTCGCTGATGCCGCCCAGCGCCCGCGAGAAGGCCGCCCTGGCCGCCGCCGGCCGGTCCAGGGCCAGCAAGGCGCCCCCCAGGTTGGAGGCCGCCGCGACCAGATCCGGGGCCAGGGCCAGCGCCCGCTCATGGCAGGCGACCGCCGCTTCGGCCCGCCCCTGGGCCAGCAGGGCGTTACCCAGGTTGGTCAGCACATCCGCACGGTCCGGTTCCGCCGCCAGCGCCTGGCGGTAGCAGGCCTCCGCCTCCGCTGCCTGGCCCAGGGACTGGAGGGTGTTGCCCAGGTTGGACTGGGCGGCGGCGTAGCCCGGCGCCAGCGCCACCGCCCGCCGCAGGAAGGGCAGCCCCGCTTCCGCCCGGCCCAGTTGCGCCAGGGCAAGGCCCATGAGATGCAGGGCCACCGGCTGGTCCGGCTGCATGTCCAGCACGGCGCGATAGAGCGGCAGGGCACCGGCGGCATCACCCGCCCGGTGCCGCGCGGCGGCGTCGGCCAGCAGGCGCTCGGCGTCTGGAAGGGCGGGGGCCGTCGACGACGCCGGGAGTGAAACGGGCGGCGTGACCGGCGTCACCATGGGTGGCGGCGGCTCATCCCGCAGCCGCCGCAGGGCCTCGACCACCAGGGGCACGGTGTCGCTGGCGCGACCGTCCACGGGGGTCGGCACCACCCGCATGGCGGCGAACCAAGGCCGCACGGCGGTTCCCAACATGGACCAGTCCATGCGCGTGCCCACGCGCCAAACGGGCACCCCCAGCGCCCCGGCCATCTCCCCCACCGAGGTGGGTGCGGTGACGACCAGGTCCAGGCAGGCCATCAGGGCGCCCACCGCCTCCAGGTCCCGGCGCAGGTCGGTGTCGGCCCAGCGGTGCAGGGTGACGCCCAGGCGCGCCTCCACCTCCCGCGCCTCTTCCTCCACATTGCCATACTGCAGCATCACCGGGATGACGCCCGGCATCCGCAGCAGCGGGCCCCAGTCGGCCAGCTGGGTGTAGGCGCTGTTGCGGCCCAGGTCGCGCACCATGCTCTGCCAGCACAGGCCCACCCGCAGGCCCGGTCCCAGCACGTCCAGGCGTTGCCGCCAGAAGGACAGGCGGTCCGGGTCGGCCGTCAGATAGGGCCGCCCGCTGAAATCATCCAGTTGGCCGCGCAACAGCTGCGGCAGGCTGCCGGCGGGGATATGCAGGTCGGCGACCACCGCCTGGGCGGTGGTGAAGTCCGCCACCACGATCACTCGGCCGTCCTCCTCCGGCACGAACGACCGGGTGAAATAGCCCGTCAGCCGGGCGTCGCACTCCAGGATGATGGTGGCGTCGGGATGGGCGTCGATCAGGTCGCGGTACAGGCTGGCGAACAGCAGCTCGTCGCCCAGGCCTTGTTCCCGCCAGACCAGCAGGCGCCGGCGGCCCAGCGCCTCGCCCTGCCAGCGGGGTTGGGGGAAGCGGCGGTCCGGCGCCGCCTGGCCGGCGGCGAAGCGGGACTGTTGCCCCGCCCAGCCGGCCGCCAGCCGTCCATCCGCCAGATCCAGCAGGGCCAGATTGTAGCGCACGGCATGGAAATCCGGCCGCGCCACCAACGCCCGTTGGAATGCGTTCCGCGCGCCAGCCCGGCCCGCCGCGCCGCCTTCATCCAGCCAGGCCATGCCCAGGTTGTTGGCCGCCTCGGCATAACCGGGGTCCAGCGCCAGGGCCCGCTCATGGTGCTCCCGGGCCTCGGCCGGCCGCCGCGCGGCCACCAACGCCAAGCCCAGGTTGGTCAACGTGAAGGGGCTTTCCTCGATCGCCACGGCCGCCCGCGCCACCGCCAAGGCCCCGGCCACATCCCCGGAATTGGCCAGGGCGTGGACCTTTTCGACCATGACCTTCACATAATCCGGCCGTAGCGCCAGCGCCCGTTCGGCCGCCACCAGGGCGGCCCCCCGGTCATTCAGTTCATTATGGACGCCGGCCAGATTGCCCCAGGCCTCGGCGTAGTCGGGCGCCAGGGCGATGGCCTGGGTGAAGGCGGCGATGGCCCCGGGGAAGTCAGCCCGGGAGCGAAGGGCGCTGCCCAGGCTGTTATGGGCCTGGGCGAAGCTGGGGTCGGCCGCCACCGCCCGGCGCAGCAGATCGATACCTTCCGCCAGATCACCGTCCTGCACCGTCACCAGCCCCAACAGGTGCAGGGCGTCGGCATCACCTGGATCCCGGTCCAAGGCCTGGCGATAGAAGCGCGCCGCCGCCGCCCAGTCCCCGGCGCGGTGGGCATCCATACCGGCTTGCAGGACAGCCGCCCTATCCGCGACGGGAACGGCCGGCTGTGCGACGACGCCCTGCCGCGCCAAATCCGCCAAGGCGGCACGCATGGGGGCCACCACCGCCTCCAACGGCGCCTCCTTCGACGTCCATAGCCGCTGCGCCGGAAACCAGGGGCGGACCGGCGTGCCCAGGCTGGACCAGTTGGGCCAGCGCTGGAAACGCCAGGTGGGCACGCCCAGCGCCGCCGAGAGTTCCCCCACCGCCGTGCCGGCGGAGATCACCAGATCCAGCCCCGCCATCAGCGCCGCGACACCGTCCTGATCGTCGCGCAAGTCGAGATCGTCCCACAGATGCAATACGGCGCCGGTGGCGGCGGACGCGGCCGCGATTTCGGCGCCGGCGTCGCCGGCGCGGGCGTCATACTGCAGGACGATGAAATGAACGCCGGGCGTGGCCAGCAGCGGCGCCATCTGCGCCAGGCTGAGATAGGTGCCCTCGCGCGCCAGGGTCCGCAGGCCGCTGCGCCAGCACAGCCCCACCTTCAGCCCGGGCCCCAGGGCCGCCAGGCGATCCCGCCACAGGGCGGCCCGGTCGGCGTCCGGCCGCAGCCAAGGCGCCGCGTCCAGCGGGAAATGGGCTAGGCGGGACCGCAGCAGCGCCGGCAGGCCACCAAGCGGCACATGGAAATCAGCGTCACGCGGCGTGTCCGTGCGGCCCCTGACCTCCAACTCCAGGCCCGCCGGCCCCAGGGGGCTGAGAACGCGCGTCACCACGGCCACGAGCCGCGCGTCCAGTTCCACCACCAGCCGCCGGCAGGACCGGGGGCCCAGCCAACGCATCAGGTCGGGCAGGCAGGAAGCGAAGAGGATCTCATCCCCCAGCCCCTGCTCGCCCCAGACCAGCAGAGCGCGTCCGCGCAGGTCGCCGCCGGTCCAGGCGGGCAGCGCCAGGTCGGGACGGCCCGGGCCATCGGGGGTGGAGAAGCGGGCGGGATAGTCCCGCCAGCCCGCGTCAAGATCGCCCTGCTCCAGCGCGGCCAGCGACAGGTTCCAGCGCGCCAGGGCCCAGCCGGGGCGCAAGGCCAGCGCCTGGGCGTAATGGGTACGGGCCTCAGCCGCCTGGCGCAGATCGGTCAGCACCAACCCCAGGTTCAGGTGGGCGTCGGCGTTGTCCGGCTGACGCGCCAACACCATCCGTAAGTGGCGGGCGGCCAGCTGTGGTTGGTGCAGCAACTGGTGCAGGTTGGCCAGGCCGACATGCGCCTCAGCCGCATCCGGGTCCAGGGCGAGGGCCCGCTCGAAAGCGGCCTTCGCGGCATCCGGCCGTTCCAGCGCCATCAGCGCCACGCCCAGGTTGACCCAGCCGCCGACCCAATCGGGATCCGCCGCCGTGGCCCGCCGCTGCGCCTCAACCGCACCCGGCAAGTCGCCCAGCGCGCTCAGAGTGAGCCCGCGATTGGCATGCAGGACCGCCCGGTCAGGGGCCAGCCGCACGGCACGGTCATGGCAGCGCAGGGCGTCACCGGCCTGCCCCATGCCCAGCAGCGCCAACCCCAGGCCGGACAGGGCATCAGGGTTGTCCGGGGCGGTGGACAGCAGCTGGCGATAGCGCACCGCCGCCTCGGCCCAGCGCTCCTGCCGCCGCAGCAAGCCGGCCAAGGCCGCCAGGGCCCCAGCATGCCCGCCGTCGGCGGCGGCGCCCAGCAGAGCCAGCGCTTGGTTCGTGTCCCCCCGGTCGCGGGCGGCCGTGCCGTCGCGGAACCGCGCGTCGGCGGTCACGGATTGGGCGCTTTGGCGGTGGGGAACGGCTGGAGCCGGACGGGCGAGATCCGCCAGCAGGCGGGCCACCTCAGGCAACGCGTCGCCGACACCCCAACTCCCGGACGGAAAACAGGCCCGCTGCGAGGGGAACCAAGGCCGCACGCGGGTGCCGAGGCGCGTCCACTCCTCCGTCGGTCCCAGGCGCCAGCATGGTACGCCCAGCGCGCCCGCCAGCTCCGACACGGCGGTGCCGGCGGTGACCACCAGATCCAGGCCGGCCATCAGGGCGGCGACGCCGTCCAGGTCGTCCCTCAGGTCCAGGTCCGGCCAGCGGTGGATGCGCACGCCGAATCTGGCCTCGACCGCCGCGATCTCCGGCTCGGCCACGTCCTGGTCGTATTGCAGGCTGACGAAGCGGATACCAGGCAGCCGCAACAGCGGCGCCCAGTCATCCAGGGGCGGATACAGTCCCTGGCGTTCCTCCACCATCAGGCCGCTGCGCCAGCAAAGACCCACTTTGAGGCCCTCACCCAGCACCGTCAGACGATCGGCCCAAGAACTGGCCAGAACCGCGTCCGCCGTCAGGTAAGCGGTGGGCGTGGTGACGAAATGGCCAAGCGTGGGCCGCAGCAAGGCGGGCAGGTCGCCCGCGTCGAGCGCCACATCCGCCGCCGATGCCAAGCGACCTTCCGCCAGGACACCGCCGGGCGCGATCAGGGCGGCGGGGAAGGCGCGGCCGAACAGGCGGGCGAGGCGGGGGTCGCAGTCGATCACCACCCGTCCCGCCCCACAGGTCCTGATCAGATCCGGATACAGGCCGGCGAACAGTAGTTCGTCACCCAGGCCCTGTTCCCGCCGCAACCACAGCGTACCGCCCCCCAGATCCTGGCCGCGCCAGGCGGGGGCCGGCAGAGGTGGCCGACGGCCCTTCCGCGCCGCGCCGCGCATGGCATAGCCCTGCCATCCCCCCGCCAGGTCGCCGCGGGCCAACTGGGCCAGCCCGATGTTGAAGCGGGTCAGCGGCTGGTCCGGTTCGCGCGCCAGCGCCGCGGCGAACCATGGTTCCGCCTCCGCCAGGCGGCCTTGGGCCACCAGGGCCGTGCCCACGTTGCCATGGGCGTGCGCCAGGCCGGGGGCCAGGACCGTCGCCCGCCGGGCCAGGGTCTCCGCCCGGGTTGCGGCGCCGCGGGCCGTCAGCACCCCCGCGAGGTTCACCAGCGTCTCCGCCCGGTCCGGGCCGAGGCGCAACGCCTCCGTCAGCATCGCCTCGGCCCCCGCCAGGTCGCCGCGGTCGCGCAACAGCGCGCCCAGGTTGGACGCCGCCGCCGCCAGGGCGGGATCCAGCGCCAGCGCCTTGCGGTAGGCTTGTTCCGCCGCCTCGGCTCGCCCCAGCTGACCCAGGATGTTGCCCAGGTTGTTGGCGGGCATGGCCGCCTGGTCGGGCGGCAGCAGGGTCAGCGCCTGTTCGATGGCGCCGACCGCGCCGTCGCCGTCCCCTAAATTGAATCGGGCCAGGCCCAACAAATGCCAGGCCTGGGCGCGCACGGGCCGCGGTTGCCCTTCCTGGCGCGCCAACGCCTCGAACGCCGCCGCCGCCTCGGCATTGCGCCCGGCGGCCATGAGGTCGTATGCCTCCGCCAGGGTCAGGGTGGGCTGGGATGGCACCGCTTTTATTTTGATACTGGAATCAACTAGCGAAACCAGATGTTCCCGCGCCGTTCGCAGCGCATCCGCGACGTTGGCGCCCGGGAAGACACGCATGGCCGGGTACCACGGGCGCACGCGCGTCCCCAGCATGGACCAGTCGGCCTCCTGCTCTATACGCCAGATGGGCACGCCCAGGGCGCCGGCCAGTTCCCCGACGGAGGTGGGGGCGGTGATGACCAGGTCGAGGGCCAACATCAGGGCGGCCACGCCCTCAAGGTCGTTGCGCTGGTCCAGGTCCGTGAAGCGGTAGGGAACGGGAAGCCCCCGGGCCACGGCGGCCTGCCGCTCCGCCGTGACGTCATTGTACTGCAGGTCGACCCAGACCACGCCGGGCACCGCCATCAGCGGCGCCCACTGCGCCAAGCCCACGTAATTGCCGTCCCGGTGCAGGCCCCTCAGTCCGGACGTCCAGCAGATGCCCACCTTCAACCCCGGCCCCAGCGTGGCCAGGCGCCCGCGCCAGCCGGCCACGGCCATCGGATCGGCCGTAAGCCAGCCGCCTTCCCGCCCGGCGAAGGCAGCCAGATGGCCGGCGAACAGGCCCGGCAGGTCCCCTGCGGGCAGGTGCAGGTCGAAATCCCCGGCCACACCCCGGTCAGCCCGCACTTCCACCCTGTCCATCGTGTCAGCGTCCAGGACGCCGCGCAGATGGCGGGTCACCAGCCCCACCAGCCGCGGCTCGGTATCGATAACGACGCTGCCGCCCTCCGCCAAGGCGGCGCGTACGGCCCGGCTGTAAAGGGAGGAGAACATGATCTCATCCCCCAGCCCTTGTTCCCGCCACAGCAGCAGGCGGCGGCCGCGTAAGGCATCGCCCGCCCAGCGCGGTCGATCGGCATGACGGTTCGGCTTTATATTTCCGGATTCGAAACGATAGGCGTAGTCCGCCCAGCCCCCGGGCAGGTCACCCTGCACCAGGCGCACCAGGGCCCGGTCCCAGTGCGCGACCGCATGTCCGGGGACGGCGTCCAGCACGGCGGTGAACGCGGCCTCGGCCCCCGCCATGTCCCCCAGCCATTGGCGCGCGGTTCCCAGGTTGAGCAGGGCGCCGGGGTGCCCCGGCACCAGCGCCAAGGCCTTCTGGGCCATGGCGTCCGCGCCTTTGGCGTTTCCCATCAGGCGCAACAGCTCCCCCAGGCCGAGATAGGTGTCCACCTGGCCGGCATCGATATCCAGCAGCGCCTTGTAGGCCGCCATCGCCGCCGCGCTGTCGTGCAGCTGGCGCGCCGCGTTGGCCAGTGATTTCCAGGCGGATATGGAGCGCGGGGCCAGGCGCACCGCCCGCCGCAGGATGGGCAGCGCGGCCTCCGCCGCCTCCTGCTCCACCAGCAGCAGGCCAAGGTTCTCCAGCGTGCCGATGTCATCCGGCCGACGGGCCAGGGCCTGTTCCAGCAGGGCTCGCCCCTCCGCCGTGCGGCCCTGCTGGTGGCAGGCCACACCGCAGAGGTTCAGCGCATCGGGCTGGCCGGGATCCAGGGCCAGGATGCGGCGATATAGGGCTTCCGCCTCCGCCACGGCGCCGGCACGGTGCCGGTCCATGGCCTGGGCCAGCAGGGCCCCGATGACCTGGCCATCCCCGCTAGCCCCCGTCCCACCCGTCGTCGCACCCGTGCCGGTCCGGCCATGGACCATATTCCACCTGTCAGGAACATTGTTTTGAGGATGAAGCGCCAGCACACCCCTTAACGGCATGCGGCCACCCGTGTAACCACCCCATTAGGATAGCAGTTGTGGGGTGATTACATAAACCACACAGATTGTTGATACTTGCAGCGCTGTTGGCGCTATACTCCCACCGCCCGCCGCCGCCCGCCGCTGTACAGGGGGACGGGCGTGGTGGACGGAAAATGGTAGGGTAAAAGCCGGGAATTGGCGACACCGCCGGGTGACGGCGGCACGAAGGCGATCTCCATAAATCTTACAGGCCAGGGAAACGGCCCCGGCGGCGGCGGGAGCAGAAATGACGTCGAAATTCCTCAAGTCGGCCCTGGCCGATTTCAACGGCGCCTCCATCCTGATCACCGGGGGCACCGGCTCCTTCGGTCGCCAGTTCGTCCGCTTCCTGCTGGAAAACGCCAAACCCCGCCGCCTCATCATCTTCTCCCGCGATGAGTTCAAACAGTACGAGATGCAGCAGCAGTTGGGCACGGCCCATGAGGGTGTGCTGCGCTTCTTCATCGGCGATGTGCGCGACCGCACCCGGCTGGAACTGGCCATGCGCGAGGTGGACTACTGCGTCCACGCCGCCGCGCTGAAACACGTGCCCACCGCCGAATACAACCCCATCGAATGCATCCGCACCAATATCTATGGCGCGGAGAACGTGGTGCACGCGGCCCTGGCCGCCGGGGTGCGCAAGGTCATCGCCTTGTCCACCGACAAGGCCGCCAGCCCCATCAACCTGTATGGCGCCAGCAAGCTGGCGTCCGACAAGATCTTCGTGGCGTCCAACAATCTGTCGGGCTCCGTCGGCACCCGCTTCTCCGTGGTGCGCTATGGCAACGTGGTGGGATCGCGGGGCAGCGTCATCCCCCTGTTCCGCAAGCTGATCCAGGAAGGCGCCACGGAACTGCCCATCACGGACGAGCGCATGACGCGCTTCTGGATCACCCTGCAGCATGGGGTTGAGTTCGTCGCGTCCTGCTTCGGCATGATGCAGGGTGGCGAAATCTACGTTCCCAAGATCCCCAGCATGCGGGTGGGCGATTTGGCGCACTGCATGGCCCCGGGCCTGCCTCACAAGGTCATCGGCATCCGCCCCGGCGAGAAGCTGCACGAGGTGATGATCACCGAGGACGACAGCCGCCAGACCTTCGAGATGGACGATCGCTACGTCATCGAGCCGGCCTTCAACTGGTGGACGCGCCAGGCCTATGTCAAGCTGGGGGCCAAGGCGGTGCCCGACGGCTTCAGCTATCGCAGTGACACCAACACCGATTGGCTGACGGCCGAAGGCCTGGCCGCCCTGCTGCAGAAGCCGTGATGGCCGCCGACGCCCCCCCCCGCCCCGGGGCCTTCCTGCCCTATGGCCGGCAAGCGGTGGATGAGGAGGACATCGCCGCCGTCGCCGCCGTGCTGCGCGGCGCCTGGCTGACCCAGGGCCCCACCGTCACCCGGTTTGAGCAGGCCTTCGCCCAGGTGGTGGGTGCACGCCATGCCGTCGCCTGCGCCAACGGCACCGCGGCCCTGCACCTGGCCTGCCTGGCGCTGGACCTGAAGCCCGGCGACGCGCTGGTGGTGCCCAGCGTCACCTTCCTGGCCACCGCCAACGCCGCCCGCTATTGCGGGGCGGAGGTGGCGTTCGCCGACGTCGATCCCGAAACCGGCCTGATGGGTCGGGCCCAGGCCGAGGCCGCCATCGCCCGTGCGGACGCCGCGGGCTGGCGGGTGCGGGCCCTGGCGCCGGTGCACCTGGCCGGGCAGGCGGTAGACCTGGACGCCCTGGCGGACCTGGCCGGCGCCCGGGACCTGGCCATCATCGAGGACGCCTGCCACGCCGTGGGCAGCCGCAAGGCGACCCACGCCGGTGATCTGATCCCCATCGGCGCCTGCGACCGGTCAGCCATGGCCTGCTTCTCCTTCCACCCCGTCAAGACCATCGCGGCCGGCGAGGGCGGCATGGTCACCACCAATGACGATGCCCTGGCCGGGGCGCTGCGCCGTTTCGTCAGCCACGGCATGGTGCGGGACGCGGCGGCCTTCCAGGACCGGAACGCCGCCTTCGCCGCCGACGGGGGCGCCAATCCCTGGTACTACGAGATGCCGCAGCCGGGGTTCAACTATCGCCTGACCGACATCCAGGCCGCCCTGGGCCTGAGCCAGTTGGGCAAGTTGGACCGCTTCGCCCACCGCCGGGCGGAGATGGTGGCGCGCTATGACGAACGCCTGGCCCCCCTGGCCCCCGCCATCCGGCCGGCCGGCCGCAGCGGCGGGCGGCCCGCCTGGCATCTCTATGTCGTGCTGATCGATTTCGCGGCGCTGGGCATGGACCGCGCCGCCGCCATGGCCTGCCTGCGTGAGCAGGGGGTGGGAAGCCAGGTGCACTACATCCCCGTGCACCGCCAGCCCTACTACCGCGCGCGGTACGGCGACCTGGATCTGCCGGGGGCGGAGGGCTGGTATGGGGCTTGCCTGTCCCTGCCGCTGTTCCCGGCCATGAGCGACGGCGATGTCGACCGGGTGGTGGCGGCGCTGGAGCGGTTGACCGGGCCCTGAAGCGGGATGGGCGCCAGCCCCGAATCCATTTATGCCTAGACTGACAGGATCAAGAACCATGTCCGATCACAGCTTCCCCCATCACGGCGTCGACGTGGTCACCGGGGGCGCCGGTTTCATCGGCAGCCATCTGATCGACGCCCTGCTGGCGGCGGGCCGGCAGGTGGTGGCGGTGGACAACCTGGCCGTCGGCCGCCTGGCAAATCTTGCCCACCATAAGGAAAATCCCGCCCTGCGCTTCGTCGAGGGCGACGTGGCCGACCGCGCCCTGATGCGGGACGTCATCAAGGGCGCCGACCGGGTGTTCCACCTGGCCGCCATGGCCGACATCGTGCCGTCGGTGCAAAACCCGGCCACCTACTATGATGCCAACGTCAACGGCTGCTTCTCCGTGGCGGAGGCCGCGCGCGCCGCCGGCGTGCGCCGGCTGATGTACGCGGCCTCGTCCTCCTGCTATGGCATCCCGGCGCACTACCCCACGGCGGAGGACGCGGCCATCGACCCGCGCTACCCCTACGCCCTGACCAAGAACCTGGGCGAGCAGTTGTTGTTGCATTGGGCCACGCTGTATGACTTGCCGGTGGTCAGCCTGCGCCTGTTCAACGTCTATGGTCCCCGGGCCCGCACCAGTGGCACCTATGGTGCCGTGTTCGGCGTGTTCCTGGCGCAGAAGCTGGCGGGCAAGCCCATCACCATCGTGGGCGATGGGACCCAGACGCGCGACTTCACCTATGTCAGCGACGTCGTCTCCGCCTTCCTGACGGCGGCGGACAAGGGCCGCAGCGGCCGGATCTACAATGTCGGCAGCGGTGGCACCGTCAGCGTCAACCGGCTGGTGGAGCTGATCGGCACGGACGGGGTGGAATATATTCCCAAGCGCCCGGGGGAGCCGGACTGCACCTTCGCCGACATCACCAGGATCACGACGGAGTTGGGCTGGAAGCCGCAGGTCACGATCGAGGACGGCGTGGCCCGACTCTTGCAAAATCTCGACTATTGGCGTGATGCACCCGTATGGACTACAGGAACCATCGCCGACGCCACGAAGGACTGGTTCCGGTACATCAAAGGCTGATCGGGAATGGACGGTACAAAATTGACCGATACTGACGGGCACAAGGCCCCCACCCCCCGCGCGCCCACCCGGGGCCCCACGCGGAACAAGGTTCGTACTTTGGAGGAGATCGCCGCCATCGCGGCCCAGGCCCGCGCGGCCGGGCACGGGGTGGTGCTGGCGCACGGCGTCTTCGACCTGCTGCACCTGGGCCATGTCCGCCACCTGGAAGAGGCGCGGCGCTTCGGCGACATGCTGGTGGTGACCCTGACGGCCGACCGCCACGTCAACAAGGGCCCCGGCCGGCCCGTGTTCTCCGAACAGCTGCGCGCCCAGATGGTGGCGGCGCTGGAGCATGTCGACTACGTCGCCATCAGCACGGAACAGACGGCCGTGGGCGTGCTGCACACCATCAAGCCCTCGGTCTACGTCAAGGGCTCGGAATACGCCAACGACGCCGACGACATCACCGGCGGCATCATTGATGAGCGCAACGCGGTGGAGGCCCACGGCGGCCGCGTCGCCTTCACCGACGACATCACCTTCAGTTCGTCCTCGCTGATCAACAAATACCTGGGCGTCTATGACGCCGACCTGCAGGCCTATCTGGAAATGGCGCGGGAGCAGGACATGCTGCCCCGCCTGCTGCAGGCCATCGAATCCGTGCGCGACTTCAAGGTCCTGCTGGTGGGCGACACCATCATCGACGAATACCGCTACGTCCAGCCGATGTCGAAGTCGCCCAAGGAGAACATGATCGCCACCCTGTTCCGCGACAAGGAGACGTTCGCGGGTGGCGTCATCGCGGCGGCGAACCATGTGGCGGCCTTCTGCCGCCAGGTGGACGTGCTGACCTGCCTGGGCGAGACCCATTCCTTCGCCGACTTGGTGACCGACAGCCTGAAGCCCAACGTGCGGGTGGAAAGCATCACCCGCGCGGGCAAGCCCACCACCCGCAAGACCCGCTTCGTCGACAGCGGCTACATGCGCAAGCTGTTCGAAGTCTATGAGATGGACGACGCGCCGCTGGACGAGGACGAGGCGGACAGCCTGACCCGCCTGATCGCGGAGAGGGCGGGCGACTACGACCTGGTCATCGCCACCGACTTCGGCCATGGCATGATCACCGAACCGGTGATCCAGGCCCTGACCCAGCATGCCAAGTTCCTGGCGGTCAACACCCAGACCAACAGCGCCAACGTTGGCTACAACCTGATCACCCGCTATCCCCGCGCCGACTATATCTGCATCGACGCGCCGGAGGCGCGGCTGGCCCTGTCGGACAAGTTCACCGACATCGCCATCATCGCGTCGGAAAGGCTGCCCCAGCGCATGCGGTGCGACCGCCTGATCGTCACCCAGGGCAAGCTGGGCTGCGTCGCCTTCGACAAATCCAAGGGTACGCACCGCATCCCGGCCTTCACCAACATGGTGGTGGACACGGTGGGGGCGGGCGACGCCTTCCTGGCGGTCAGCTCACCCCTGGTGGCGGCGGGCGTGGACATGGACATCGTCGCCTTCATCGGCAACGCCGCCGGCGCCATCAAGGTGGGCATCGTCGGCCACCGCCGGTCGGTGGAAAAGCCGCCGCTGGTGAAGTTCCTGACCGCCATCCTGAAATGAACCCGGGGCAGTATCGGCCCCAACCTGCCAGTCCCTGAACGGAAAAGAACCCATGACGCCCGAGAGCCCCCGCACCTGGCACGTCCTCGTCACCGGCGGCGCCGGCTATGTCGGCAGTCGGCTGATCCCCGCGCTGCTGCAGGCCGGCCACACCGTCACGGTCCTGGACCTCTACATCTACGGCGACGTCTTCGCCGACCTGGCCGACAATCCCAGGCTGATCCAGGTGAAGGGCGACCTGCGTGACGCGGCCACCGTGGAAAAGGCCCTGGCCGGCTGCGACGCCGTCATCCACCTGGCCTGCATCTCCAACGACCCCAGCTTCGACCTGAACCCCGACCTGGGCCGGTCCATCAACTACGACTGCTTCCGCCCCCTGGTGCGGGCGGCCAAGGCCGCCGGCGTGACACGCTTCATCTACGCGTCCTCCTCCTCCGTCTACGGCATCAAGGAGGAGGAGAACGTGACCGAGGATTTGGCCTTGGAGCCGCTGACCGACTATTCCAAGTTCAAAGCCATGTGCGAGGATGTGCTGGAGGAGGAACGGGAAGCGGGCTTCACCACCCTGACCATCCGCCCGGCCACGGTCTGCGGCTATGCCCCCCGTCTGCGCCTGGACCTGTCGGTCAACATCCTGACCAACCACGCCATCAACGCCGGCAAGATCAAGGTGTTTGGCGGCAGCCAGAAGCGCCCCAACATCCATATCGACGACATGGTGGCGCTGTACCTGCGGACCCTGCAGTGGGACGACGCCCAGATCAATGGCAAGATCTACAACGCCGGCTATGAGAACCACACCATCATGCAGATCGCCGAGATGGTGCGCGACGTGGTGGGCGCCGGCACGGCCATCGAGGTGACGCCGACCAACGACCTGCGCTCCTACCACATCTCGTCCGACAAGATCCGGCGGGAACTGGGCTTCGTCCCCACCCACACCATCAGCGACGCCGTGCGCGACCTTAAGGCCGCCTTCGACGCGGGCCAAGTGCCGAACTCGATGGACGACAGCCGCTACTTCAACATCAAGAAGATGCAAGAGATCGGGCTGAAGTGAGGCGCAAATGACCAATTTCCTGTCCGCGGACGAACAGGCCCTGACCCGTCGCTTCATGGAGACGGGCCACATCATCGCCCCGGCGGAGGACCGCGCCGCCCTGGACCGCATCCGCGACCTTCTGGTGCGTTCCGCCTGCGAATGGCTGGATTGCCCGCCGCCGGCGGATCCCGACACCTTTCTGAACGGCATCGGCGAGCGGGTGCCGGTGGACCGGCTGAACGACTTCCGCCTGCACCAGATCGGCCGGCTGAACGCCGAGCCTTGGGCCCGCGCCGCCTATTTCGCGGCGGCCCGGCGCACTCTGGAAACCCTGGTGGGCAACGAGCTGGCGATGCAGCGCCGGCTGAACCTGTCCATCCAACTGTCCGGCGACGACAGCTCGCTGCTGCCAGTACATGCCGACGTCTGGTCGGGCGACAGCCCGTTCGAACTGGTGCTGTGGATCCCGCTGGTGGACTGCTACCGGACCAAGAGCATGTACCTGCTGCCGCCCGGCCCGTCGCGGGCGCTGCAGGAACGCATGGCCGGCTACACGGGCCGTAACACCGACGACATCTACCAGGATATCGAGCCCGACCTGCTTTGGCTGGACATCCCCTACGGCCATTTCCTGCTGTTCAACCAGAACCTGCCCCACGGCAACCGCGTCAACCAGGAACCCGAGGCGCGCTGGTCCATGAACTGCCGATTCAAGGGCGTCTTCACCCCCTATGCCGACAAGCGGCTGGGTGAGTTCTTCGAGCCCGTCACCTTGCGCGCGGCCAGCCGCCTGGGCATGGCCTACGACTATCCCACCGGGTTCAAGGAGTAAGGCCATGGTCACGCCCCCCGCCGCCGCCCGTTTCGGCCATCGCGGCTACATCTCGCCCCGCCCGGTGCGGGGCAGTCGGGTGCCGCAGCACGTGCAGAACCTGGTAATCCGCGATTACTGCGCCCGCCAGCGCCTGTCGTTCCGCCTGTCGGTGGTCGAATACGTCATGGACAGCTGTTACCTGCAGCTGCAGCAGGCCCTGGACGAACTGCCCCAACTGCAGGGCATCGTGGCCTACACCCTGTTCATGCTGCCTCAGCGCCGTGACCGCCGCCTGGCGGTCTACGACACCGTGCTGGAGCGCGGCGGCACCCTGCATTTCGCCGTGGAAGGGCTGGTGCTGGCGTCGCCCGACGATGTGGAGCAGTTGGAGGACATCTGGGGCGTGCAGCGCGCCATGGATGTCGGGGGCGTCATCGCCCCGTCCCTGCTGCCGGCCGGCTGAGCCGCCATGGCCCGCGTCGATTTCATCCAGACGCTGCACGCCAGCACGAAGCGCAACTACGTGCAACGGGTGGTGGATCATGACAAGGCCGCCTGCGCCGCCGTGGCCAGGCAATTCGGCGCCGACTACTGGGATGGCGAGCGCCAGTACGGATACGGCGGCTATCGCTATGACGGGCGCTGGCGCCCGGTGGCCGAGCGGCTGGCCCGGCATTACGGCCTCACGGCCGGTGACCGCGTCCTGGACGTGGGCTGCGGCAAGGGCTTCCTATTGCATGAGCTGACGCAGGTGGTCCCAGGGCTGGAGATCGCCGGCCTCGACATCTCCGCCTACGGTGTCGCCAACGCCAAGGAGGAGGTGCGCCCCTTCCTGGAGGTCGGCGACTGCCGCCGCCTGCCGTATGCTGACGGCGCCTTCGACTGCGTCATATCGCTGGGCACTCTGCACAACCTGCCCATTGAGGGCGTGTTCCAGGCGCTGGCGGAGATGGAGCGGGTGGGCCGCGGCCCCCGCAAATATTTCATGGTGGAGAGCTACCGCGATGAGCAGGAGAAGACCAACCTGCTGTACTGGCAGCTGACCTGCCTGTCGTTCCATTCACCGGAGAGCTGGGCCTGGATTGCGGATCAGGCAGGATACACGGGCGACCATGGGTTCATCTTTTTCGAATGACCTACCCCACCTGGTCGTGGGGGGCGACAGCATGGTGGGGGCGGCCCTGGCGGCCGCCCTGCGCCAGGGCGGCCAAACCGTGCACGCCACCACGCGACGCCAAGAAAGCCATGGACCGGACCGCCCCCTGCTGGACCTGGCGCGGCCGCAGGATTGGCCAGAGGCATTTCCCGCCCGCTATGGCGCGGCCCATATCTGTGCCGCCGTCGCCAGGCTGGACGACTGCTTCCGGGACCCGCACGGGACCCACGCCATCAACGTCACCAACATGGTGGCGTTGGCGCGCCGGCTGGCGGCGGACGGCACGCAAGTGATCTTCCTGTCGACCAACCAAGTGCTGGACGGATCCCTGCCCTTCCCCGACGAGACGGCCGCCGTGGTCCCCAGCAACGTCTACGGCCAGCAGAAAGCGGCGGCCGAACGGGCGCTGCAGGATCTGGCGGCGGACATGCCTGAAGCCGTTGTCACCATCCTGCGGCTGAGCAAGGTGCTGCCCCCCCATCTGCCCCTGTTCACCGACTGGGCGGATTCGCTGGCCCAGGGCCGTCCCATCGACGCCGCCGTTGACATGAGCCTGGCTCCCGTTCCCGTCAGCCTGGTGGTGGATGCCTTGCGCCGCTTGGCCGGCGCCCGGCTGCCCGGCCTGTTCCAGCTGTCCTCGGCGTTGGAGATCGACTACGCCGCCGCCGGCTATCATCTGTGCCGATACTTGGCTGCGGATCCGGTGCTGGTACGGCCGGTCCGAGCCGTGGCCGCGGGCTACGTTCTGGAACAACCGCCGCGCCACACCATCATGGACAGCGGCAAGCTGGCCCGAGCGGTCGGCATCCAGGCGCCCGATCCTTTAGCCGTCCTGGACGACCTGTTCGCCAACCTGCCGCCCCACCCTTAGAGACTTGGCCGCCATGACCCGCCCCTACCTGGATTTCTACGAGCAGAACCAGATCATTCCGGTCCGCCAGGATCTGTCCGACATGGGCCAGCATTTCGCCCGCCGGCAGGCGCTGTACCGCCACCTGGGCCTGCTGCCGGCGCTGGTGCGGGGGCGGCAGGTCCTAGAGATCGGGCCCGGCACGGGCGACAACGCCCTGCACACCGCCAGCCTGGCACCCGCCCGCTACGTCATGGTCGACGGCAACCCCCATTCCATCAAGGCGCTGGCGGCGAAACAGGCGGATGGCCTGTTCGGTGCCGTTGACGTGGAGGTCCGGCAGGGGAACGTGCTGGAGATGGATATCCCCGAGCGCTTCGACGTGGTGCTGTGTGAAGGGCTGCTGCCGCCGCAGCAGGACCCTGTGGGATTCCTGAACCACATCGCCAGGCTGGTGGCCGCCGACGGCGTCCTGGTCGTCACCACCATGAGCCACACTTCGCTGCTGGCGGAAACCTGCCGGCGGACGCTACGGCCCCTGTTCGAGCGGGGAGACGGCCTGCCCGCCCTGGCGGGCCGCATGGCCGCCTTCTTCCGCCCGGACCTGCTGAGCCTGCCGGGGATGAGTCGCCTGCATGAGGACTGGGTGACGGACCAGATCCTCCACCCCTATGGCCGCAACATCGCCTTCACCCTGGAGGACGTGGCGCGCACGCTGGGGGCGGGGTTCGACACTGTCGGCACCTCCCCCCGCCTGTTGCAGGACTGGCGCTGGTACAAGTCCGTGCCGGAATCGACGCAGACGGAATGGGAACGGGTGGCCGACCAGTTGGCCGGCTGGTCGCTGTCCCTGATCGACTATCGCCTGCCGCCGGTGGCGGTGGATCCGGCCCTGGGCCGGCGCGTGGAGGCACTGTGCGGCGAGGCCTGGGACATCCATCTGGATCTGAAGGACCTGGGTGACACCGCCGTGCTGACCGCCTTCCTGGACAAAGTGGTCACCATCCGTGACCTGCTGCCAGCGCACTGGGCACCCACGGCGGCGGCGCTGAGCGCCTTCCTGACCGGGGCGCCCCGGCTGTGGCGGGGTGAAGCGGATGAGCTGCGGGCCTTCCGCAGCCTGTTCGGCCGGGGGCAACAGTACCTCATGGCCACCCGTGCCGCGCCGACCGGCGGGTAAATCACCACCGTCGGCAGGCTAGTCCCCGTGTTAACATCACCGCCAGTCACCCCCCCTGAACCACCGCCCCTGGGAGATAAAGCAATGTCCGCTCCAGCACCTGTCCTGACGGTGGAGGATGTCGACCGCTGGCGGCAGGCGATTCGGCGAGACACCTTTTCCAACTATCACCTGGAAATGGGCAGCATGGCGTCGCCCTGGGCGCGCAGCCAAGACAGGAAGTGTTCCGGCTGGTCGGGGAAGGCGCTCATGTTCCCGGCGCGCACGTTCAACAGGTGCGCAGGGTTCCCGGTGGCATAGGCCAGGCCGCGCCCGAAGTCGGACGCGCGCTCGATCAACAGGATGCGGGGACAGTCCGCCCCGCGGGAGAGGAGGTGCAAGGCCAGCAAAGAACCGCTAAAGCCCGCGCCGATGATGGCGATGGTCGGCCGTGTCGTCATGGGTGTTCCTGCCCGGCGCCCGTCAAGGCCGCCCCAAGTTGATCCCCATGCTCAATTGCGGCCACCCCCGCTGTCAAGCGACGTTTGGCTTACATACCACATTCGGGTTATCGTGAAATAAGCCGGGTCACAGACTCCCGAAAGCCGCGAATATCCTGGACTCCTGAGGGCACAACATACTGGCCACCTGATCCAGGCAACCTCAGAACGGGCCTGCGACCAATCGCGCCCAGGTATCATTGTGTTGAATTGTTTAATTTACGACAAAAACTCGTTATTCTACCACGCCGATCAGCACGGGGGGGGGGGCGCCAGCCACCAGCGCGACCAGCCATTTCCCCGCTCAGCCCTTGGGCGCGGACTTGGGCTTGTGCGCGTCCAGGAAGGCGCGGAACTGCTCCTGGTCCAGGAAGTACAATTCCAGGCATTTTTCGTAATCGGCTTTTTCCTTGATGACGCGGCAGAGGCTTTCCGCATCCTCATTCTCTTTCTGCTGCTGGACCACCGCCTTCTTGTCGGCATCCGACGGGGCGCTTTGGGCCGAGGCCGGTAGGGACAGCAGCAACGGGGCGGCGACGATCATGCAAAGGGTGAGGGGGGAGAGGACGCGCACCGGTATTCTCCTGACGGCGGGAATGGACGAACCGGAAGTTTAGCCGCGGAAGATTAAGGTTCAACATACCGATTCCATAGCCACCGGCTATGGGCCGGCACCCGTGGTCCACTTGAAAGTCTTCCCGGATTTGCCGGGTGGCGGGTCTGGCCGTCAGCCCCCATAATACCCTGGACTGGCAACGGCATATGCGCCTATAGCCCCTGCCCCTGGTATGTCGACTGGCCTGGCCCTGTCCCATCCGGCAGCGGTTCCGTGGGTGGTCAAGATGATAAGGGGCAAGGGGAATGGGTT
This sequence comes from Azospirillum sp. B4, assembly GCF_000333275.1. Taxonomy (GTDB): domain Bacteria; phylum Pseudomonadota; class Alphaproteobacteria; order Azospirillales; family Azospirillaceae; genus Nitrospirillum. Next base: position 24,780 of record NZ_BACU01000377.1, read on the forward strand.
TGGGGGCGTTTGGCACCCGCTTGACGGGTACCCGTTTGACATTGGCGGCGGCCAGCCTGCTGTTGACCGCCTGTGCCGCCACACCACCCACCGCCACGCCTCCCACCCCCCCGGCGCCCGCCGTGCAGGAGGCCCAGCTTCCTGTGGCAAAGCCCTATGAGGCGAAGACCCCTGAAGCGAAAACGGCGGCCCTGTTCCACGACCTGCGGGCGGACCCGGTGCGCCTGGCCATGTTCCTGCGCCGGATGCCCAAGGGGGCGGACCTGCACAACCACCTGACCGGCGGCATTTATGCTGAGAACATGGTGGCGTGGGCGGCGGCCAGCGGCGGCTGCGCCGATCCCAAGGCCCTGGTCCTGAAGCCCGCCCCGTGCACCGGCGGCCTGGTCAGCGCGGCCGACGCCCGGCGCGACGTCGGCCTGTACAACCGCCTGATCAATTCCCTGTCCATGCGCAACCACGAGCGGGGAGCGGACTCCGGCCACGATCACTTCTTCGACACCTTCTCCAAGTTCGAGCCGGCGGTAAAAAGCCATGTCGGCGACATGCTGGCGGAGGCCGCCAACCGCGCCGCCGCCAGCCACGTGCTGTACCTGGAACTGATGTGGTCCAACGGCATGCCCAAGGCGGCGGCGCTGGCCGCCCCGCTGGGCACGCCAGCCCCGGGCACGGTGGCCGGTGACACCGCCACATTCGACGCGTGGCGCACCGCCATCGAACCGGACCTGCGGGCCGTCATTGATACCGCCAAGGCCGACACCGACGCGGCGGAGGCCCGCATGCGCCAGGTCCTGCGTTGCGGCACGGCCGACGCCCAGCCGGGCTGCGCCGTGCAAATCCGCTACCTGGCCCAGGTCATCCGCGTGCTGCCGGCGCCCCAGGTGTTCGCGCAAAGCCTGTACGGCTATGCCCTGACGGCCGCCGATCCGCGCTTCGTCGGCGTCAATCTCGTGGCGCCGGAGGATAACCCGGTGGCCTTGGGTGATTACGGCCTGCATATGCGGGCGCTGCGATACCTGGGCGCCCGCAATCCAGCAGCCAACCTGTCGCTGCATGCCGGCGAATTGGCGCTGGGCCTGGTGCCGCCGGAGGATTTGCGCGACCACATCCGCCTGGCGGTGGAGGTGGCGGGCGCCAAGCGCATCGGTCACGGCGTGGACATCGGGCAGGAAACGGGCGCGCAGCAGCTGCTGCGCACCATGGCGGACCGGGGCGTGCTGGTCGAGATCAACCTGACCAGCAACGATGTCATCCTGGGCGTGAAGGACCGCGACCACCCCATCACCACCTACCGCGCCTTCGGCGTGCCGCTCGCCCTGTCCACCGATGACGAGGGCGTGTCGCGCATCGACCTGACGCATGAGTACGGCCGCGCGGCGGAGACCTATGGCCTGGACTACGCCACGCTGAAGGCCTTCTCCCGCAATGGGCTGGAGCATGCCTTCCTGCCCGGCGCCAGCATCTGGGCGGCGCCCGGTCAGTTGGCCCCTGACTGCGCCGTCGACCAGCCGGGGACCGCTCCGTCCGCCGCCTGCCAGTCCTTCCTGGACCGGAGCCCCAAGGCCGCCCTGCAATGGCGGCTGGAGGCGGACTTCCATGATTTCGAGGCGGCCGTGGCCGCCGAGGCCGAAACCGGCTTGTGGGGTCAGGGCCACGGCCCTAAAACCACCGCCAAATCCCCTGATTGAGCTCCTGAAGCGAGAGACCGCGGCCATGCGCCTTCTGATCGATACCGACACCGCCGGCGATGACGCCTTCTCCCTGCTGCTGGCGTTGCGCAACCCCACCGTCACGCTGGACGCCATCACCATCTGCCACGGCAACGTGACCTTCGACCAGTGCGTGGAGAACGCGCTGTACACGGTGGAGGCCGCCGGTCGCGGGGGCGAGGTGCCGGTTTATCCCGGCGCCCGCCTGCCCATGATGCGCAAGCCGCTGGACGCGGCCTACGTCTTCGGCAAGGACGGCATGAGCGACGCCAACTATCCGCCCGCCAAGCAGCGGCCGGAAGCCAAGCACGCCGTCGACGCCATCATCGACACCGTCATGGCCCACCCGGGCGAGGTGACCATCATCGCCCAGGCGCCGCTGACCAACCTGGCGTTGGCGGTGATGAAGGAGCCAGCCATCGTCCAGGCCACCAAGCATCTGTGGATCATGGGGGGCACCGACAACGCCGTGGGCAATGTCACCAGCGCCGCCGAGTTCAACTTCTATGTCGATCCCGAGGCCGCCAAGATCGTCGTCAACGCCGGCTTCAAGGCCAGCCTGCTGACCTGGACCCGGTCCATGGTCGAGGGCGTGATCACCAGCGCGGAACTGGACGCCATCGCGGCCCTGGATACGCCGGTCTCGCGCTTCTTCACCCGCGTGAACCGCGACAGCCTGGCCTTCTCCCGCGATCGCCAGCGCATCGACGGCAGCATCCACCCCGATGCCCTGACCTGCGCCTGCGCGCTGAATGAGGCCCTGGTGCTGGAGGCGGAGGACTGCGTGGTGGATGTGGAGACGGTGGGCGTGCTGACGCGCGGCTATTCCAGCGTCTCCTCCGCCATCCTGCCCGACGCCGCCGACGCCGACCCCGACCTGGCGCCGCAGGTGCCGAACATGCGGGTCATCAAGCGCGCCGACCGCGAGGGCTTCGTCCGCATGATGACCGACGCCGTGCGCTGACACGGCCACAAAGCCACCGGAGCGGAACGCGATCGCACGTGGCTCTGACGGCGGCGCTTCTGCCGCCTATCCTTTTCATGTAGCCTGTCCGGAGTAGTGGTCCGGACAGGCCTGTCTCCAGACCTTCATTTGACGCGCGTCCCAGCCTTCGCTCATCCAGGACCGAACACGCGGGGGGCTTCATGAGTGGCATCACCCTGGATCGGCGGGCTTTGCTGCTGGCTATTGGCGCCGCCGGTGTCGCGCGTTGGTCCGTCGTCCACGCGGCGGTGCCGCCGTTGCGCTTCGTTTACGCCGATAATGTGGTGCCCTTCAGTTATGCCGATGTGGACGGCAACGCCGCCGGCCTGCTGAAAGACGACGTGGACGTGGTGACGGCGGCCGCCGGCTATAGCCAGACCACCAGCCTGATGCCCTGGGGCCGCGCCCAGGCCACCGTGCGGGCCGGCCAAGCGGACGGCTTCTGCACCGTGCCCTCCGCCGACCGCGCCCTTTACGTCCAGTTCTGCCTGCAGCCGGTGATGACCAGCGACATCGGCATCTGGCACCGCCGCGACGACGACCGTTTCAAGGCGGTTGGCAGCCTGGAAGAGCTGGCGGCCTTCCGTCTGGGCAGCTACGTCGGCAACGGCTGGGCGACGGAGCACATGGGCGCCATCCCCACCCTGGCGGTGGTGCCGGAACCGGTCAGCGTGCTGAAGATGCTGGCCGCCGGCCGCATCGACGCCTTCGTCCATGATGAATTGCAGATGGGTTACCTGGCCCGCAGTGCCGGACTGACCAGCGTCCTGGCCTATACCCCCCGTCCCTTCCTGGGTACGGTGGTGCGGACGCTGGCCATCCGCCGCAGCCTGCCCGACTGCGCCGCCATCGTGGCGACCCTGGACGCCGCCATCCTGGCCCGGCGCGCAGACCTGGACACCCTGGCCCACCGCGTGCGCCTGGGCATGGCCTGACCGAAGGCGCACTTAGAAGAATGCCATGCCGGGGTGTAGACTGGGGCCCGTGGGAAATGGGGGCCCCGCGTGGAACGGAAATGCCGACATCGAATAGGCATGGGGCGGTGGGCGCGCCGCGCCGTGCTGGTCGTCACCGCCATGCTCGGCGCATGGACGGGGGCGGGCGCCTCCCCGGCACCCAGCGACCCGCCGGCACCGGTTCTGGAGCTGCGCATCCCGCGCCACGGTCCATCGGACGCCAAGGCCCCCGCCATGTGCGAGGAAATCCTGCTGGCCTTGAGCCAACAGGTGGCCGGCGTGCGCCTGGTATGGTCCACGGACTGGCTGACCCACGACCGGGCGGTTCAGGAACTGGCGGCGGGGCGGCTGGATACGGACTGCGGCTATTACCGCACGGCGGAGCGGGAAGCCCGGATACTCTATTCCCACCGCGCCGTCATCCGTATGGAAACGGTGCTGGCCGTGCGCGCCGACGACCCGGCCGCCATCACCACCTTCGATGAGTTGCGCGCGGCGCTGGCGGACGGACACGACACCATCCTGGTCAACGCCGGCTCCGCCTTCCTGGAGCGATTGCACCGCGCCGGCATTGAGGAC
>NZ_BACU01000376.1 GCF_000333275.1 Azospirillum sp. B4
CGCGAGCTGGCGGACCCGAATTTGAAGGTGGACTACCGCTCGTCCTGGGAGTTCGTGCATGCTGAGAAACTGAGTTATAAAAAAAGACGTTGGTCGCCACGGAAAGAAGCCGGCCGGACATCGCCCGCCACCGTGAGCGATGGCTGAGACTGCGACCGGGGATCGACCCGTCTCGATTGGTGTTCATCGACGAGACGTGGACCAAGACTAACATGGCGCCGTTGCGAGGCTGGGCCCCGCGTGGGCAACGGTTACCTGGTCCGGCCCCCTTCGGCCATTGGAATACCATGACCTTCATCGCCGCGTTGCGCCAAGATCGCGTGGATGCGCCGTGGCTGATCAAGGGGCCGATCAACGGCGAGCGCTTCAGGATCTATACCGAGCAGGTCCTTGTCCCGACATTGAAGCCCAACGACATCGTCATCATGGACAATCTCGGCTCACATAAAGGCAAGGCCGTCCGGGATGCCATACGGGCGGCCGGGGCTAGGGTGATCTTCCTTCCAAAATACTCACCCGACCTGAACCCCATCGAGCAGTTCTTCGCCAAACTCAAGCATCATCTGCGTCAAGCTCAAGAGCGATCTGCCGATGGCCTCTGTGCCGCCATCGGCAAAACTCTCCAAACCGTCACTCCCGCAGAGTGTTCAAACTACCTCGCCAATGCAGGGTATGTGCGAACCTAAAATCATCTCGCTCTAAACTGGAGATTGCCAGGCTACCACCGGCGGTGCCGTTGCGGCTGGACCGCAAATCCCTATCGGCTAAACTGATGTCCAAATCGACTACGCACAAGACGCCGTTGCGGCTGGACCGCAAATCCCTATCGGCTAAACTGATGTCCAAATCGACTACGCACAAGACGCCGTTGCGGCTGGACCGCAAATCCCTATCGGCTAAACTGTTGAAGGCGCAGTAGCCGGTCTTCTGGCCGTTGCGGCTGGACCGCAAATCCCTATCGGCTAAACTAATGGAAGATGGCGGCCGAGGCCGAGGGTGGTTGCGGCTGGACCGCAAATCCCTATCGGCTAAACTCGGACCGGAAACAACCCCTTGAAAAGAAGGGCTGTTTCCGGTTCCAGTCCCAGCAAAAATCCCCACACGGGCCTCAGAACAAGGCCAGCTGGGCGGGGTTTTGATTGGTCTTGCGGCGTTTGCCATCATAGGTGCCGATGTTCTGATACTGCCGGTCGGTGATGGTGACGATCTGGACGCTGCCCTTGGACGGGATGTTGGTGGCCACCTTGCGGGACAGCGCCTCCACCTGTTCCTTGCCCACGCACCAGCGCAGATAGACGGAAAACTGGGCCATGTGGAAACCCTGGTCCAACAGGAACAGGCGGAACCGGGTGGCCGCCCGCCGCTGTGGCTTGGTCAGGACCGGCAGGTCAAACAGTACCATCATCCACATGATCCTGTACCCATTCAAAGCCATCGTCCGCCCCCTCCGTCGCTCCCCGGTCACGGCCCGTATCGCCGGCCACCAGGTCCAGCGGCAAGGGGGTGAGGGGCAGATCCAGGTCCGGCCGCCCCGTTTCGAACGCCTGCGCCAGTGAGGCCGCCAGGCGGATGACGCAGGTGGACAGGGGCGTGGTGCCCCGGCTGGTGGCCATGTCCATGACCAGCAGGGCGGCCAGCTGGCGCTTGGCCTCCGGCGTCACCTGATCCATGCCTTGGCGGACCAGGTCCACCACCACGGCGTCCACCAGGGGCCGGAACGGTTCCATGACGTCGTCCACCAGGCACAGCGGGTTGCCCCGGTTGGCGTGGTGCACGCCGATGGAAGGATGCAGGCCGGCGGCCAGCACCGCGCGGGCCACCGCCCCGCGCAGCACGGCGTAGCCGTAGTTCAGCAGCGCGTTGACGCCGCCCGCGTCGGCGTCGCGCCGGAACTCCGCGCCCATCAGCAGGGGCCAGTAGCGCCGGGCCGCCTGCGCTTCGATATTGTCCGGGTCGCCGGAGCGCACGGCCCGCGCCAGGGTGGCGAAGGCCCCGTGCGGCAGGCCCATGCGCGCCAGCACCGCGCCCTGGTTTTCCACCTTGGCCCGCACCAGCCCCTGCCACAGCCGCTTGGTCAGGGGCTTGCCGGCCTCGATCTGATCGCGCACCCGGCCGGCCTGGGCATGGTGCCCCACCACCGGCATCAGCACCGACACCGGCTGGTGGTTGGTGCCGCAGACCACCAGGCCAACGCCCCGCTCCGCCAGGGCCTGCAACAGGTTGGCGGAGAAGGTCAGCGCCCGGGCGCTGGCGATCACCGCCTCCACATCGTCCAGGGGCACGCGGCCGACCTCGTCCCCCCGTTCCTCAACCACCAGGAAGCCCCGGTGGACGGACAGGTGCCGGCCGTCGGTCGCGATATCGACCACCCGTCCAGGCACCCGCCCGGGCCCCCGTCCCGCCATGGTCGCCTACTCCGCCACGGCAGGGGACGCGGCGTCCGCCGGCGGGCCGGGGTCGCGCAGCCGACCCGAGGGTGTCACCACTACCTTGCGCGCGGCCTTGCGGCGCAGGACGTTGAAGCTGGCGAAGGTCCATCGGAAGGGATCGGCCGGATCGGCGTGGCGCTTGTCCATCTCGCCCCCCTCCTGGTGCGGCGCCAGGCGCAGGCGCTGGTTGGCCACATCCAGACCCCACACCCGCATGACCTGCAACTTGCCGTCCTGTTCCAGCCGGATCATGTCGCCCTTGTACAGACGCATGACCACGTCCGGCCCCGGCTCCGGCAGCCGGCCACCGGCCCCCGCCTGCTTGGCGGCGGCGAACAGGGTGACGGCCCGCCCCATCCACTTGCCATCAGGCAGGCGCACCACGTCCACGCACAGATTGTCGCCGGGAACCACGGCGCGATAAGGCGCGCCGGTGTGCCGGCGACGGATGATTTCGAAGGAGGCTTCCGGCTTGGTCAGGCGCACGTGGCGCAGACCCGGCCATTTATGGTCTTTCCGTCGCGCGAAGCTTTCCAGCGCCTGGCGATGATCGCGGCCCTGGATGGCCTCGGCCGCGATATGGGTCAGCAGGGTTTCGCGCAACAGCGGGTCGCGGATGCGCAAGACCTCCTTCGGCGTCAGGGTGTCGAAGCCCTTGCGGTGGACCAAGGTATGGCCGGCGGGAACGTAGGGCGCGCTCTTGCCATCCGCCCCAGCCCCGACGGCGGGCAGGATGCCGTAGCTGGTGTCCTCATGCAGGCGGCCGGTGACGCCGTGGTCCGGCTTCACCGACACGACGATGCGGGCCAGATGGTCGCGCACCTGGTCATGGAACCAGTTGTGGCGGGGGTGGAAATCCTCCAGCAGGCGGTCCAGGTCCTTGGCCTCCGCCGCGCGCGCCGCCGTCTGCACCGCCTGGATGGTGCGCTGGTCCAGGATGGCGATGACGGCGGCGTCCACGGCGTGATGGCGCTGGTCATTGCGGTTCTTCTCGCCATCAATGGCCAGGAAGTCGTTCAGGCCCCACTTGCGCCGCAGCAGCCCCACCAGGGTGCCCGGCATGGCCCGCACCCGGTCCCCCTGGTTCCGCAGGTCATAGAGGCAGCTGAGATACTGCCGCGCCAGGCGGGAGAGGTAGCGGGTGTCGTTCATGTGCCGCTCCAGGAAGGCGTCCTGGTTGTCGAAGCGGTCCATGGCGTCGGGCTGGAAGCGCCATTGCTTGTTGCGCGGCAGGCGCCACACCCGGTCCAGGATGTCCGCCCAGTCGTACCCGGGCCGCCGGTTGTCGCCGAACGCCTCCCACGGGGATTGGTTGCGCTTGTCCCGGTTGGCGTGGCGCACGCACAGGATGCGGTTGGCGACGCTGTCGTCCAGGGTGCGGCTGTAGGGCAGGATATGGTCGATGTCGATGTCGCCGTCGAACAGGCGCTTCAGCCCAATGGGCTCCCCCGTGTAGACGCAGCGGCGCTGCACCCCGTCGAACGGCAACTCATCGTAAAGGCGCAGGCGGATGAGGTTGTCCCCCGTCACGGCCTGGCCCAGGTCAGCCAGCTGCCGGCGCCGCCGGTCATTGTCCCGCTGGTTCTCCGCCTGCTTGCGCAGTTTCTTGCGGCGCTCCTCGGCGCTGTCGTTCAGGTCACGGGCCAGTTCCACCACGATCTCATGGGGCTTGCCGTACTCACGGATCAGGTCGTTCACCAGGGTGCGGATCTGGTTCAGGCCGATATGCACCGTGGGGTTGGCGATGCGGCCAATGCGCACGAAGGGATCCCGGTCCTTCTCATCACCCGTGCCGAAGGACAGGAAGCGTTCCAGCGCCGGCACCTCGGCATAGGGCGGCAGGGTGGGCAGCCCCTCGCCCACGCCGCGCAGGTCGGAATGGTGCAGGCCGATCTCCGCCGCCGCCTTGGTGTAGTCCAGTCCCTGCTGTTCCATGGGCGGCAGCAGTTCGGTGATCGCCCGGCGCCCCAGGCGGCAGTGCCCCTCCGGCAGGGTGGCGGAGGACACCGCCCTAGCCTGTTCCTCCGTCAGGCCGAAGCGGTCGCGCAGCCAGGGCAGCAGGTCCTCCTCCCGCTCCGTCTCCAGCAGGCGGTGGACGACCTCGTCCTGTTCCTCCTCCGGCAGGGCCAGCCACAGCTTGCCGAAGCGCTTCGGTTGCTTCAGCACGGCGGCGGTGCCGTCGCCCTTCAGCCGGTCCCGGCGCTCATCGGACAGGTTCAGCACCTCCCCCTCCGCCAGGTCCAGCAGGGTGGCGATGGCGGTGAAGGTGACGTCCCCCTTGACCGCCAGCCGGTCCAGCAGGGCGGTGCGCTGCGCCAAGGTCAGCTTGCGCGGGTTCTGACCGCGCGCCAGCACCCGCAGGTTCGCCACCTCCTGCGCCATGCGGAAGCGCTGGGCGGCGGGATAGGCCCAGGCCAGGCGCTGGTCCTGTGGGTAAAAGGTGCAGCGGCCGGGGTCCAGCGGCTTCAGCGGGCGCTGGTGGAAGATGACGCCCCGCAGATGCTCCCAATCCTCCGGCGCGATGCCGGGGTGGTGGGGCGCCTGCGCCGCCCGGATGGCGTCGAACTCCCGTTCCAGCAAAGGGCGGGAGGGATAGAAGGGATAGCGCGCCTGGGCGCCCGCCCCCTCCATCCGCGTGCGCACGGTGTACAGATGCTTGTCCACGCCTGGCGCGCGCAGGGCCCGCCGCGCCGCCAGCCAGGCGCCGAAGGTGGCGGCGCCCGCCGCCGTGATCTCCTCCTGCAACTGGTTGACGCCCAAGGCGATCTTGCCGGCCTCGTTCGCGTCCTCCCCGCCCTTGCGGGAGGAGCGGAAACCCCGCCGCTGGTTCAGGTGGAACAGCACCCGCCCCAGCTCCAGGGGGGCCAGCGCCCGGTCCAGCGCCGCCGCGCGCAAGGGGTAGGGGTCGACCGCCGCCTGCGCCGTCCGCCCGGCCGGGTCCCCAGGCACCAGGCCCAGCCGCGCCAGGGTCGCCAGCAGGCGCCGCTGACGCTGCAGGAACCGGTCCCGCCGCCGCCGCGCCCCGCGCGCCAGGCGCCGGTCCATGGCCAGGCTGGTGCCCGATTGCGGATCCCGCCCATCGGGGAACACGCGCACCCCCATGCGCAGAATGCCCACGGGCTCGAATTTCTCCGCGCTCAGTTCAAGGGCGCACCAGCCGATGGAGGTGGCGCCGACGTCAAGGGAGAGGCGGTAGGGCTTGGGCATGGGCTTTCCGCGAGCATATTTTTATCAGTGCCCGCAAGATTTGCATGCCTTACCACACGTTGCAAATATGCCAAAGATAGTTCGTCGCTGGCGTGTTTGTATTTGACCCCTCGCTCGGAGGGGCTTTTAATGAACTCAGGATGTCTGCTTCCAAGTCTTAGCCGATAGGGATTTGCGGTCCATCCGTTAACACGTGCTGGGCTCGTCCCATGCGCACCGAATGCGGGGCGGTCCTTCGGGGCCGCCCCCTTCGTTTTTGGGCTTCGGAAGCCGGACGGAAAATCCGCTCAGCGCCGCTGCGGGCACTCGGGCTTGCCGCAGGGGGCGGAGGCGCGGGCAATGTAGGCCCCGCAGATGGGGCAGGCGCGCAGATCCTCGGTCACCGGCTCGGGGGCGCGGGGGCCGGCGTTGCGGGTGTTGTGGGTGGGGGTGGGGCCTGTGGCTTGCGTGGCCATGCGGCGCCGCTGGGCGGCCGCCCCCCACTGATAGGCCTTCCACACCAGGACGACCAGCCCGACCAGAACCACCAGTTTCGCCAGCATCACAGGCCCCGCGACACGGCGGAACGGGAACGGAAGGGGCGGAGGATCATGGGGCGGGTCGTCTGGCGAACGGGAGGGGCGGCGGAGCTTAAGCCCGCCGGGGTGCCGCCGTCAAAGCGGCTGATCACACCACGTCCCGTCACACCACGCCCAGCCGCGCCAGGCGGGACAGGGCGTCCGGGGGCATCACCACCTCACCCGCCCAATGGGCGGCCAGGGCCCGCATCTCCTCCACCGAGGCCAGGACGCCGCCGCCGGTGACGGCCGAGGCCAGGCGTTCGGGCAGGCGCGCCTCCGCGTCCAAGGGGGCGCCGGCCACCAGGCTGTCGGCCAGCAGGGCCTGGTTCAGGCGGCGCACGCCGGGCAGGGCCGCCTGGATTTGCGCGTCGGCCAGGCAGGGGGCCAGCACGTCGCCCGCCACCAGGATGGCGACGGCGCGCAACAGACAGCCAGCGCTGTCCGGTCCCCAGTCCGCCACCGTGCGCGCCAGATGCTCCACCAGGTCGGCCAGGGTGGCGGGACCGCCGGCCAGCACCGCCAGCACGGGGTGGAACAGGCGCGAGACCTCGGGATCCGGTGGGCCCAGGGGCAGGGTGAAGTCCGGCAATGCCGCCCCCGGTTCGCCCAGCGCCACCAGGCGCAGCGCGCCCAGCCTGGCCACGCGCTGGCGGGCGTCCAGCGCCAGCGGCCCGCGCACGAAGATGTCGCGGCGCAGCGGCTGGTTGGTGACATAGTCCTTCACCGTCTCGGCCAGGGCCCGGGTGGGGGCCGCGGCGGCCATGTCCTGCTGCGTTCGGGTCATCATCAGGTCGGGGAAGTTCTCCACCCAAGCGGCGCTGCCGGCGTAGCTGAGCTTGGCGGCCGCCAGGTCGTCCGCCACCTGGGCGTGATAGGCCGGGCGCCAGCCGCTGTGCATGTATTCATGCACCAGGTAGGGGGCGGTGGCGCCGCGCAGCCGGTCGGCCCGGGCGCTGGCGGCGGCGTTGCCGGTGAAATAGCCGGCCCCCTGGTTCAGCAGGTGCAGCAGCAGGTCGCGCGCCTGGTCGCCGGCGGCGGCCTTGGGCCCGGGCAGCGCCTGGCCGTAGGCGTTCAGCAGGAACTGCACCGGCATGGCCGCAGCCCAGCCCGGCAGGCAGTTGTAGCTGAGATAGGCGGCCCCGCCCGGCTTCAGCCGCCGGGCGATGAGGCGGGCGATGTGGCCCCGGCTTTCCTCCCCCACCCAGGTGTACACGCCGTGCAGGGCGACATAGTCCACCGGCGGCAACAGGCCGGCGGCATCCTCCGCCAGCTCGGCGAAGTCGGCCTCCATCAGGCGGATGTTGGACAGGCCGGCGGCGCGCGCCAGGCGCTGGGCGCCGTGGATGTGGGTGGGGTTGAAGTCGACGGCGATGACGGTCACGTCCGGCCGCGCCGCCGCCAGCGCCAGGGCCGACAGGCCGTGGCCGCAGCCCAGTTCCAGCCAGACCGGCCCTTGCGCCCCGTCATCCCCCTGCCCGCGCCCCGGTTCCTGCGGCGGCGCCACGCCGGCCAGCGCCAGGGCCGTGTCCAGCCACAGCGGCGACAGTTCGCGGTACCAGCCCCGGGTGTAGTCGATGTCGGAGGCGTAGCCCCGGGTCCAGTCGGCGGTCATGGGCGGTGTCCCTGTTTCGAAAAGCGACTGATAGTGCGCGCGCCGGCCGGCGACAAGCCCGGCTTGGGGGGTGGCGGGCGCCGTCAGTCCGCCGGCCGGCGGACCAGCCCCCGCCACAGCCCGCCGGCGAAGGCCGCGAGCTTGGCCACCCGCCCCCGTTCGAGCAGCGCGATCTTGATGGCGGTGGAGGCCAGGATGCGCAGGGTCCAGCCGGTGAGCGCCGGCACGGCGCGGCCGTGCAGCCGCCAGGTCCATATCGCGTTGCGCGCCTGGAACCAGCGGCGGGAGGCGGCGTGATGGGTAACGGCCACCGCCCGGCCGGCCGCCTTGACATGGGTGGCGGCGCCCAGCCGGTGGTCCACCAGCGCGTCGCGCACCGCCACCAGGCGGAAGCCGGCGCGGCGCAGGCGCAGGGCGTAATCCACATCCACCCAGTCGATGAAGAAATCATCCCGCAGGGGGCCGCAGGCGCGGGCGGCCCGGGCGGCGACCAGGCTGCCCGAGGCGGGGGCCAGCAGCAGGTCGGGCAGCAGGGGTCCGTCAAACCCCGTCCTGACGGCCCAGCGGCGACCGTCGGCGCTGACCACCCAGGGGGATTCGGGCCGGGGGGAGTCGGGCCAGGGGGAGTCGGGCCCGCCGTCGGCTTCCACATTGCGGGCGGCCAAAAGGCCGGTGTCCGCCGGCGCCAGGGCCAGGGCGGCGGCGAAGGCGGCGCGCAAACCCGGACGCGCCACGCTGTCCTGGTCCAGCAGCAACAGCCAGTCATGGCCGTCCGCCAGGGCACGGGCCATCAGCCGGTTCTGCGCCGCCGCCAGGCCGATGTTCGCGGCGTCGGACAACAGGATGGCGCCGCCGCCGGCCGCCCCGTCCGCCAGCGCCCCGTCCACCCGCGCCCGATCCACCCGCGCGTCGTCGGCGGCGTCCCGTCCCCGTTCCTGCTGGAACAGGTAGACGCGGTCCGCCGCGCCGGCGGCGGCGGCCACGCAGGCGGCCAGCCCATCGTCGGGCCGGTAGGCCACGACCAGGGCGGCGATGGTGCCAGGGAAGGGGGGGGCGGAAACATCCATGGTCGTCTGGATAGCAGCCGGCCCCGGCCTTGGCGATATCCCTTTGAGCCCGACCGCTTGGCCGGCCAGCCCGCTACCCAGGGTGGAGCGGCCCCGGCCCCCGCTTTGCCGCTTGACCCGGTGGGGCACTCTCCCCCATGAATCGCTTAAGAACGACGAGGGCGGACCCATGTGGAAGGGGACCGCCTGTTTTGGGGGAGCGCCGATCGGCGCCGGGGCAGACCGGTGCGGGATTGGCGCTTTGTTGTTTCTGGGGACCGGCGATGCCGTGGCGTCACCGGCACCGAAGCCGTTTTTCCAGGAGACGGGGCGACCGGCACGTGGACAAGAAGAACCCGGACCATCCCCCCGCGCGGGGCCCCCAGGACGCCGTGGCCTCGCCCGACCTGGCATCACCCGATTTGGCCTCTTCCCATTTGGAGGGCGCGCCGCTGGGCGCTCATCCGGGCAGCGTGCACGTGCCCGGCACCGCCATCGACGCGGCGCCGCCACCGCCCACGCGCCCCCTGCGCGGCCCCACGGGCATGGCGCTGGTCCGGGCCTTGAGCCGCATGGTCGCCCAAGGCCAATTCGCCGACGTGGCCAGCCGGCTGTGGCAATCCCTGGCCCCGCGGTCCTTCTACCGCGCCTGGACCTTGCGCCGCGACGGCCCGCGCCGCACCGAGGCGGGAGAGATTTCCGTGGCCCTGGCCCGCCTGCCGGCCCCCCCGCGCCTGAGCCTGATCATGCTGGGACCGGAAAGCAGCGGCCTGAAGCCGGCGGTCTGGACCGTGGCCGTGCGCCGCACGGTGGACAGCCTGGCGCGGCAGATCCACGACAATTGGGAATTGTGGCTGCCCGCCGACGCGCCGGCCGATTTCCGCGATCCGCGCGTCAAGCGCCGTGGCGCCGGCCTGCCCGCCCTGTCCCAGGTGGAGGGCGACACGGTGGCGCTGCTGTCGCCCGGCGACCTGCTGCCACGCCACGCCCTGGCGCTGTGCGTGCTTGCCATGGCGCAGAACCCGGATACGCAGATCCTGTACACCGATGAGGAATGGACCGATCGCCTGGGCCATCCCCTGCGCCCGGTGCTGAAGCCCGCCTTCGACCCGGACCTGCTGTACGGGTCCGGCGGCGTCTATCCCGGGCAGCTGCTGCTGATGCGCACCAGCCTGGCGCGTCGCGCCATGGCCGTGGGCCAGACGCCCGGCCGGCTGGACCGCTACCGCCTGCTGCTGGAGGCGGCGCACCTGGCCGGGCGTACACACGTCCGGCACATGCCGCGCGTGCTGCTGCGCCGCCGCCGCCCCCTGCCGGTGGGCGGACTGGCCGCCCTGCAGTCCTTCCTGGCGACCTACCATCCCGGCGCGGTGGCTGAGCCGGTGACGGAGAAGGACGCCAAGGGCGACGGCCATAACGCGCGGCGCGTCATCTGGCCGCTGCCGGAACGCCCACCGGTGGTCAGCCTGTTGATGCCCACCCGCGACCGGGTGGAGATGCTGCGCCCCTGCGTCGAAGCCATCCTGCTTGAGACCCGCTATCCCGCCTTCGAGCTGGTGGTGATGGACCACGAGTCGCGCGACCCGGAGACGCTGGAGTATCTGGAGGCGTTGCGTCAGCGGCCGGGCGTCCGGGTCATTCCCCACCGCGGCCCCTTCAACTTCGCCGACATGATGAACCGCGCCGCCGTCACCGCCGCCGGCGAGGTGCTGGTGTTCCTGAACGACGACATGGAACCACAGGATCCCGACTGGCTGCGGGAACTGGTGTCCCAGGCCGTGCGCCCGGACATCGGCGCGGTGGGCCCCAAGGTCCTGTCGACCAACGGCGCCATCATGCATGGCGGCATCGTCCTGGGCCTGGGCAGCGGGCCGGGCGCCGCCCGCCTGGCGGGATCACGCTTCGCCGGGCGGCCGGGCGACACCGTGGGCGACCTGGGCATCGGCCTGTGCGCCCACCGGGTCAGCGCCGTGGCCAGCGCCTGCATGGCCATCCGCCGCAGCTGTTTCGAGGCGGTGGGCGGTTTCGACGCCGAGACCTTCCCTGTCGCCTTCAACGACGTGGACATCTGCCTGCGCCTGGAACAAGCCGGTTACGCCACCCTGTGGACACCCCATGCCGTGCTGACGGCGCTGGAACCCTACGCCTCCGACCGGCGGGAGCGTGTGGAGCATGAACGCCTGGCCTTCCTGGAGCGCTGGGGCGCCGCCATCGGCCATGACCGCACCTGGAACCCCGGCTTGTCGCTGGACGGGCCGGAGGACTGGCTGGCCCTGCCCGGGCTGGTGCACGGGCCGGTCACCCGCTGAAGCGCCGCCGATATCATTTGGCCGATATCATTTGGAGGCGACGCCGGGCAGATCCGGGGCGGCCGCCGGCTCCTCCGCCGCGGCGGGCGGAGTCAAGTCATAGGCCGCGCGCTCATAGGGATCGACCAGGGTGGCGTCCTCCAGGCCGGCCAGCCGGGCCAGCGGCTCCAGCGGCGGGGCGTCCGCGACGGGGATGGGCGCCGCGGCGCCCTCCGCCGACGGGACGATGGCCCAGCCCATGCGTGCGGACCGTTCCACCTCGTTATAGGCCAGCACCGTGCGGTTGCGGCCGCCCTTCTTGGCCTGGTACAGCGCGCCGTCGGCCCGGGCCAGCAAATCCTCCAGCGTCTCATCCGGGGAGCGCCACTGGGCCACGCCCAGGCTGGCGGTGACCTGGGCCACCTGGCCATCATAGGCGACCTCCATCTCCGCCAGGCTGGTGCGGATGCGCTCGGCCACCACCTGGGCGCCGGCGATGTCGGTTTCCGGCAGCAGCAGCATGATCTCCTCCCCACCGAAGCGGGCCAGGAGATCCACGGCGCGGCAGGCCTTGACCGCCACGCCCACGGCGGCGCGCAGCACCTCATCCCCCATCAGGTGGCCGAAGGTGTCGTTGATGCGCTTGAAATGGTCCAGGTCGAACAGGATGACGGAGAAGGAGCGGCCATACCGGCGCGAGCGGTCGCACTCCAGCCGCGCCAGTTCGAAGAAGCGGCGGCGGTTCAGGACGCCGGTCAGGGGGTCGGTGCTGGCCAGCTGTTCCAGCTTGGTGTTGGCGGCGCGCAGGTCCCGGGTGCGGGCGGCGACGATCCGGCTCAGGGCCCGTTCCCGCCGCAGCTGCGCCTCGGTCCGCACCGCCAGCACGCAGGCCAGCACGGCCACGGCGCAGAAGACGAGCATCAGGCGGAACCAGGCCTGTTCGTACCAGTGGGGCAGCACCTTCAGATGGAAGGCCAGTTCCGCCATGGGGGCGATGGACAGGTCGTCCGCCGTGCGGACCGGCGCTGCCGGGCCGGGGTCGGCCACCGGCTGGGTGTCCGGGTCGAACCCGGCCGTCACCTCCTGCCGGTTGGACAAAGCCAGCCCCGGCAGATCGGTCCAGGCGCGCAAGCGGAAAGTATAGTCGCCCCGCGGCAGGTTGGTGTAGACGGCCTGGGGCAGGGCGCCCGCCACCTCCACCCAATTCTCATCGAAGCCATCCAGGCGATAGGCGTAGCGGGTGTCGTGCGGGGCGCGGAAGTCCAGCAGCGACAGGGCCAGGCGGATGGTCTTCACGCCCGCGCCCAGGGTCAGCGTTCCCCCCGGCGATGGCAAGCGGCCGGGCGGCAGCGCCTTATGGTTCACGTCCGCCGCCGTAATGGCCAGGACGCCCACAGGCGACGAGGACGGCAGCAGGCCGGGCCGCACCACGGTCAGGCCACCCAGGCCCCCGAACAGCACCTCGCCCCCTGGGCCTTGGCCCGCCGCCTTGATATTGAACGCGCGGACCTGCACCCCGTCCCGCGCCCCCAGGACGCGGGGGGGAAAGCCCGGGCCCTCGAACTTGACCACGCTGGCGGCGGTGGCCGCCCAGATGGTGCCCGACCCATCCACGGCTAACGAACTGACGGCGTTGTTGGCCAAGCCGTCCATCTCATTGATCACCCGGGGCACCACCACCCCCGCCCTGCCCGCCCGCAGGTCGCGCATCTGGGAAGGGGTCAGCACGGCCACGCCGCCGCCATAGGTGCCGATCCACAAATTGCCCACGCCATCCACGGCCAGGTCGTTGACCACGTTGTGGGGCAATGACCCGCCGGCGCCCGCCTGGGATGACTTGCGCAAGGTGTGGAAGCGCAGGCGCGGCAGGTCTGTCACGTCGGCCACCGCCACGCCGCCTATGGTTGCCAGCCATATGGCGCCGTCCCGCACCAGGATGCTGTTCACCTGATCGGCCGGCAGGCTTTCCGGATGCGAAGGATCATGCGCGAGGTGGACAAGGCCGCCGTCCGGCCGCCGGACGTACAGTCCGTCATATCCGCCCACCAGCACGCTGTCGCCCACGGCGGCCAGGGACAGGATCAGTGTGTCGTCCAGCGCCGGGATCCAGGACGGGGTGACGGCCAGGGTGTGGGGATCGACGCGCGCCAGCCCCCGCCCCCCTGCCAGCACGCCGCCATCAGGCAGGGATGCCATGCTGTGGACGTCCCATCCCCGCTCAGCTCCCGGCAATCGCAGGTGGCGCAGCGTGCCGGCCGACAGGTCGATGACGTCGACCAGCCCGCGGGCCAGGCCCAGCCAGATCCGTCCGTGCCCATCGACGGTCAGCGCATGCACGTCCGGGGCGCCCAGGCCCGGCCGGCCGGTCGCCGCCGGCCACACCGTCGCGATGGCGCGCTGGTCCGGTTCCACCCGGTCCAAGCCGCGCTCGGTCCCCACCCACAGGTTGCCGCTATGGTCACGCAGCAGGCCGCGCACCACGTCCCCAGCCAGGGAACTGCCCACCCCTTCGGAATGGGTCAAGCCGGTCAGAACGCCACTGTCGCGATCCACGACCAGGATGCCGGCCCCGTCGGTGGCCAGCCACAAGGGACCGTCCGCCCCGTCGGGTTCGACAATGGCGCGTATGGTGTGGCGCGCGGCCGCCCCATCAGCCCCGGTCAGGCCGTGGATGGCGCGAACGGCACCTGTTTTCCCGTCGATGACCAGGGCGCCCCGTTCCCCGGTTCCCACCCACACGTCACCCCGGTCATCCTCATAAAGCGACCAGACGTCGTCGGCCAAGGCGTCGATTGCGGCGGTGGCGGTGGACGCCACCACCCGGGTGAACACCGTTTCGCCCGCGGCCCTGCGGTACAGTCCCGGGTGCCCGCCCAGCCAGAGGGTGCCGCGGCTGTCCTCCAGCACCGAAAAAAGGCGGGGGCAGAGGCCGGCCGGGCCGGAATCGATCACCGGCGTGGCGGCATGGCTGCCGGGCTGGTAATGGTCCAGGCCCAGATCCGACACGACCCAGGCGCCACCGTCGCGGGCCTGCGCCAAGGCCATGATGCGGCTGGCGGCGTCCCCGCGCGTGATCGGCACGGGACGGAAGCCGTTGGCCTCGAAGTCGAACCGCACCAGGCCGCCGGCGTTGGTCCCCACCAGCAGGCTTTCGTCACCCGTGAACAGCAGGGCGCGCACATAGCCGTCGGGCAAGGTGCGCGACAGGCCGCCCAGGGGGCCACCGGTCGGACCGGCGACCTGCATATCGGGCGCCCCCCGATAGACCTGAGCGCGATAGCCGTCGAAGCGCACCAGGCCCCCCAGGGTTCCGAACCAGATGATGCCCTGCCGGGTCTGCGCCAGGCTGGTCACCACGTCGCTGGGCAGGCGCAGCGAACCGGGGAAATGGTCGAAGGCGGGGCCGGTGAAGCGGGCCCAGGGGTCGGGTGTCGCCGGAGCGGGCGCCACGGAATCGGCGGCCGGGGCGGGCAAGGACGCGCACGCCAGCAGGAGCGCAAGCGCCAGCCGCCGCGCCAACGCCATCCCCCCGATACCCGCCCGCAAGAAGCGCCGTCCGATCATGATGGCCCGAGTGCCCGTCGCCCTTCCCACGCATGTTCCAAGCAATTGCAGCCGCGCGCGAACGGCAGCGACAGGCATGGTTAACGCCAAATGATTACCAAATCCTCGCCAACGATCGGCCAGCCACCGATTTCCCCCGGCCGTTCTGCCCCGGCGGAACGGCGAACGCCAGGGGGCCCGCCCGCGCAAAAGGTTAGGCACCGTCCCTGAGCGGTGGCAGCTGGAAGAAATCATCCAGTGCGCGGCGCCCGTCGCCGGCATGCAGGGCCGCGACCACCCGGGCCAGCCGTTCCCCAATATCAGGCAGGGTCTTCTCCGGCAGAATCTGCACGAAGGCGCCGCCGCCCAGGCGATGAACACGCCCCTCCATGCCGATGGGCACCAGACGGCCGGGCGTCAACGCCCATTGGATGCCCGCCACCAGCGCCACCTGGTCCAGGTAATAGCCCAGCGGCGACAGCCCCCGGCGGGCACGGTCCAGATGGTACAGCAGGAAGTCCGCGACCCCCCGGACGAAGCCGTCGGCCTGCGGGCCCGCCCCCACCGCCACCAGCCCACCGCCGGCGGCGTCATACGGCGCCGCCAAGTTGTCCGGCCCCCAGGTGGTGGCCACCGGCCGGTCCGGCGTCAGCGCGGCGGCGAAGCGGGCGGGATCGGTCAGGAAGGCGGCATCGATGTCGGCCACCACCAACGGCGCCCCATAGCGGTCCCGCAGCTGCGGCAGGCGCAGGAAGCGCGCGGCCGTCAGGTAGGTCAGGCGGGATTGCGCATCCAAGCCCGGGTCCAGCGCTTCCGTCGACCAGCCCAGGCGCAGGGTGGCGGCGACTTCGGCCAGGAAATCGACATCGCCCGGCGCCGGGTCGCAGATGTGGACGTGCAGGCGGCCACCCGGCACCGCCGCCGTGATGGAAGCGGCCAGGAGGGGCAGGAAACGACGGACATAGCCGCTGTCGGCCGCCACCAGCACCACCGGCTCCGCCTCCGCCGCCGCGCCCGGCGCCATCGGGCCCCAGGCCAAGGTGGCGGCGTAGGCGTCGCGGAGGGTGGCTGCCGCCGCCGTCCATCGCCGGAAGTCGTCACCCAGCGGGATTTGCGCCGCGAAGGCCAGGGCCGGCGCCAGGCTGGTGAAGCAGGCCCGGGCCGCCGTCTCGTCCCCCAGGCGCAGGGCGACACAGCCGTCCAGGAAGGTGAACCACGGATCCAGGAGGGGATCCCATCCCCGGCCCGCCGGGACGACCGCGGCCACCAGCCGGCGCAGGCTGTCGGCCGCGCCTTCCACCCCGCCCGCCCGCGTCAGAAGGCGGTTGCCGGTTTCCAGCGCCACGTAATAGGCGGCTTTCCGAAAATATCCCCGGACCTGCCACTCACCGGCGATCCAGGCCACCAGGCGGCCCAACGCCGCCCAGGCCCCGTCCGCCACAGGGGCGATGTCGGCCAGCAGATGGGCCAGGCGGTGGCAGTCCGCCATCCCGGCCTCGCCCTGGCCCGGCACCAAAGTCAGGATGTCGGGCAGCAGGGCGGCCGCGGCGGGGATGTCGCCCCGGGCCACCAGCAAGCCGGCACGGTTGCAGGCCGCCGCCCCCCGGAGGTCCGGCGGCAGGGTCTCCGCCATCAGGGCGCGGTAGGCGTCCAGGGCTTCCGCCGTGCGGCCAGCCTGCTCCAGCATCCGCGCCCGGGAAAACAGCAGGTCGGCGCGACCGGGATCCAGCGCCAGCGCCCGGTCCAGCACCTCCACCGCCGCTGACGGCCGATCCTGCTTGGCCAACACCTGCCACAGCGCCTCATGGGCGGTGATATTGCCGGGATCCTGGTCCACCACCGTCCGGAAGCAGTCGGCCGCCGAATCCAGCCGCCCCTGGGCGTCCAGCAGCTGCCCCAGGCCGAAGCGGGCCGGCAGCAGACCGGACGCCAGGGACAGTGCCGACCGATAGGCGGCGATGGCATCCTGGGGACGGCCCGTCGCCTGCAGCAGCGCCCCCTGGGCCTGCAGCGTCTGGGCGGCCAGGCCGGGGTCGGCCGTCGCCAGGCCGGGAACGGCCACGCTGGCCTCGTAGGCGGCCAGGGCGGCGTCCGTCGCGCCCTGGGCCTCGCGCACACGGGCCAGCGTGCTGAGCGCCGCCGCCTTCCGGACGTCCCGGCCATGCCGGGCGGCGCGTTCCAGGGCGTCGCCCGCCTCGTCAAGGCGCCCCAGGGCCTGCAGGCAACGCCCCTGATCCAGCGCCAGGTCGGCATCCGCAGGCAGCAGGCGGGCCGCGCGCGCGAACAGCCGCGCCGCCTCCTCCCGGCCACCGGACAGACCATCCAGCAGGCGCGCCGCCGCCGCCAGCGCCTCGACCTGGTCCGGCTGCCGGGCCAGGACGGCGCGGAATTGCTCTACGGCCGGCGCGATCTGGCCGGACGCCGCAAGCGCCTTGGCCAGGTTCAGGCGATAGGCCACGGCATCGGGCCGCAGGGCCAACGCGCGTTCCAGCCCCGCCACCGCCGCCTCGAACCGCCCTTCCTGGGCATCCACCACGCCCAACAGGTATAGGGCGTCGGCGGTATCCGGGGCGGCGGCCAGTATCCGGCCATAGAGGATGCGCGCCTCCGCCAGGCGGCCCGCCTGGTGGTGGTCCACGGCCGTCTGCAACGCTTCGGCTATCGTCGCCACGCAAGTCCCCTTAGCAAACCGCCCCCTCGGCGAACAGCCTGGCAGCACGCCTCTGACGCGCCGGTCCCACCCATGCCAGACTGTGAATGGTCACCATAGTGTCGACCAGACAGGCCGGGCCATTCAAGCATGTCCAGGGGAGACGGCTTTCCCGCCGGCCCGGCCCGGTAGTTGCTGAAGTCCGTGTCCCGTCCCTGTACCATGCCCGCCACCACGCAACCGACGGCATGGGCGCGCCTTGTCAGAGAAACCTCCCCCGGAGTCCCGGTTCCCCGCGCACATTTATGAAGAGTGCGGCGCCTATGGCGAAGACTATTTCCAGGCCGTCGCCCGCGCCCAGGCGTCGGTGGACCGCCAGGCCCTGAGCCGGGCCGCCACCGTGCTGGCCGGGGCGATCAGCGCCGGCCGCACCCTGTTCTCCTGCGGCAACGGCGGTTCCGCCGCCATCGCCAACCACCTGGTGTGCGACTGCCTGAAGGGCATCCGCACCGACACGACGGTGAAGCCGGTGGTGCACAGCCTGGTGGCGACGATGGAGGTCATCACCGCCATCGCCAATGACATGGCCTATGACCAGGTGTTCGCCTATCAGGTCCAGTCCTATGTGCGGCCGGGCGACGTGCTGATCGCCATCAGCTCATCGGGGAATTCGCCCAACATCGTGAACGCGCTGACGGCGGCGCGGGCCCAGGGGGCCCATACCATCGCCATGACCGGCTTCACCGGCGGCGCGGCCGCAGCACTGGCCGACGTCAGCCTGCATGTGGACGCGCACAACTACGGCGTCGTCGAGGACGTGCACCAGTCCATCATGCACCTGCTGGCCCAGTTTCTGCGTCAGCGGCACATGACCGACCCGGTGCTGGCGGCCAGCCGCCCGTTCTGACAGAGGTTCTACGCGTCCCGCCGGCGAGCGTGAGCGATCAGCCAGCAGGCCAGCAGCAGCAGCGCGATGGCCCCGCCGGTGGCGGAGACGGCCAGCCATCCGCCCAGTTCCCAGGCCAGGCTGGCCACGGCCGAGCCGCAGGCGCCGCCCACGAAATAGGTGGTGAGATAGACGGTGGTGACCCGCCCCCGGGCGCCATGGTTGCTGGCGTAGATGACGCTCTGGTTGGTGATCTGCAGGCCCTGCACGCCCACGTCCAGCAGCAGGATGCCGGCGGTCAGCGCCACCAGGGAGCCCAGCAGGGACGGCGCCGTCAGGGCCATCAGCCCCCAGGCCACCAGGCAGGCGGCGGCGAACAGGCCGGTGGCCTGATGGGCGTGGCCCCGGTCGGCCAGGCGGCCGGCCCGGCTGGCGGCCAACGCCCCGGCCAGGCCCGCCAGGCCAAACAGGCCGATGGTCGCCTGGTCGAAGTGGTAGGGCGCGTCGCTGAGCACGAAGGTCAGGCCCGTCCACAGCACGCTGAAGCCGGCGAAGCCCAGGGCACCCATCAATGAGCGCCAGCGCAGGGTGGCATCGTCGCGGGCCAGGGCCAGCACGGACGCCATCAGCCGGCCATAGGGGATGCTGGGCCGGGCGGGGTCGGCCGGCAGCGTCCGCGCCAGCAGGGCGCCCAGCACCATCATGACCACGGCGGCGGTGACATAGACCGCCCGCCAGCCGGCATAATGGGCGATGGCGCCGGCGATGGTGCGGGCCAGCAGGATGCCCAGGATCAGCCCGCTCATCACCGTGCCCACGGTGCGCCCGCGGCGATGGTCCGGCGCCAGGGAGGCGGCGAAGGGCACCGCCACCTGGGCGGCGCACGACAGCAACCCCACGCCCAGCGAGGCCGCCGCGAAGGTGAGGAAGCTGGGGCTGGCCGCCGCCGCCAGCAGCAGGCACACGCACAGGCCCAGCAGGCCCAGGATCAGCCGCTTGCGGTCATGGGTGTCGCCCAGCGGCACCACCAGCAGCAGCCCCAGCGCATAGCCAACCTGGGTCACGGTCACCAGCATGCCGGCCCGGCCCATGCCCACCTGGAAGCTGGCGGCGATGTCGGCCAGCAGGGGCTGGACATAATAGATGTTGGCGACCACGGCGCCGCAGGTGACGGCGAACAGCCAGGTCAGGCCGGCGGATAGGCCGACCTGCATGCTGGGGGACGTGGTTCGGGACGACACGGACATGGGCGGCGGACCTGCGCGGCAAAAGCGGGACGGCCGTCCTCAGTACCGGGTATCGCGCAAATAGGAAACGGTTAGTTGCGAAAACCAGCCCCGTTCGCCGCGCGGCCCCTCAGCCCTCTTCCACCCGCAGCAGGGGCCAGCGTTCCAGCCAGCGCTTGTCCCGCACCCGCTGGCGCATGATGTCCAGCTTCGCCCCCTGGAATGGCGGCGTGGGGCGGATGACGCGGCCGAACAAATCGTCCAGCCCATAGGGCGCCAGGATGTCCAGCCCGTCCGTCGCCGTCAGGCGCACGGCGACGGCCGTGGCCGTCTCCGGCCAGTGGCGCAGCGCGTCGGCGGCCGACGCGTAGGGCGCGTCGCCGTTGCGGCCGTGCATACGCGCCTGGTTTTTCACCGACCAGGCCACGCCCGGCGTGTGCGCCAACAGGCGGTCGGTCAGGGCGCGATCCAGGGCGACGGACGCCCGGCCGGCGTCGAACCACACCACGTCCACATCGCTGTCGGAATGGATGGAGGGATGCTGGCGGCCGCATCCCTGGTGGTGCAGGTGGTCCCAAACCGCGTTGCGCACGAAGCCAGCGCCGATCCAACAGTCCGGCAAGTCCAGGGCCCGGACCTGGACCAGCAGGCGCACGCGTGAAGCATCGCCCAGGATCAGGGCCCGCAACCGCTCGCCCAAGGTCAGCTGGTGCACGGGCGATCTCCGCTTTACCTGGAAAAAGGATGGGCCCCGCCGGTCACCCGGCGAGGCCCCTGAAGGATATAGGACTTTATTCATACGCCCGTGGTGCAAAAGGTCACACCACGGAAAGGCGACGTTCTCAGAACTTCTTGCGCAGGGAGATGAAGACGGAAGCGGGGGCGCCCGCCTGCAGGGTCTGGAAGCTGCCCGTCGGATCGCTGACGGTGTAGCCGTTGGTCCCGATGGAAGAGATGAAGTGACGGTCGAACAGGTTGGTGACGTTGCCCTGGATTTCCAGGTCACGCTGCCAGCCGCCACCCTGGAAGCGATAGCCCAGGCTGAGGTCGAACGTCGCGTAGCCCGGCACCTTCCCGTCGTTGATGTAGGTGTAATACCGCTCGCTCATGTAATTGCCCGAGATGGCGCCGAAAATCTCGCCATTGTCGAAGGTCAGCTCGGCCTTCACCATGTTCTGCGGGCTGTCCACCGTGATCTTGCCCTTGGTGGCGGCGTACAGCGTGCCATCGCCGTTCAGGGTGTCGCTGTCGTAGGTCGACTTGTTATAGGAGTAGGAGCCGTACAGCGACCAGTTCTTCACGAACTTCCAGGTGCCGGCCAGCTCGATACCCTTGGAGGTGACACCACCCACGTTGGACAGGGCGGACGGGTTGCCCTGGATGCCCGAGCCCACGGTGGTGGCCAGCAGGCGGTCATGGAAGCTGACATAGTAGGCGGCGGCCACCGCCTCGAACGTGTCGACATGGGCGCGGTAGCCCAGTTCGAAGGCGTCGGAGGTTTCGGGCTTCAGCTTGTTCTTGATGGCATTGAAGCCGGACTGGGTGGTGGAGAACGGGCCATCGGTGTGTGAGCTGACGAAGGCGCGGGCGTTCTGGGCGTAGTCGCCGAAGATCTCGCTGGCGTCGTTCAGTTCGTAGTTGAAGCCCACCTGCGGCAGGAAGCCCTTGGAGGTGTCGATGCTGCCGTTGATGAAATCGCTGGCGGACGAACCGATGATGGTCTTGCTTTCGTTGTCGACCTTGATGGACTTGAAGCCGTAGTTGACCTTCAGCTTGTCCAGCAGCTGCCAGGTGTCCTGCAGGTGGAAGACGTAGGTCTTGGTGTTGAAGGCGTACTGCCACTGGGTGAAGAAGGGGTTCGACTGGAATTCATCGGCCGTGCGGCCCGGCGAATTAACCCCCAGGCCATAGAAGCGACGGGCTTGGTCGAAGTCGTTGTTCTCAAACCACAGGCCGCCCTCGATGGTGTGGTCGGCCAGCTTGTAGGTCAGGCTGTCCACCGTGCCGATGCGCGACACCGTGTATTCGGTGGTGCGCATGGAGATGGGGGAACCGCCGAAGGCCGCCGGCGTGGCCAGGTAGGGGGT
>NZ_BACU01000375.1 GCF_000333275.1 Azospirillum sp. B4
CGCGGTTGCGCCCATCAGGAAGACGGTGCCGGCGGGCACGGTGTAGACACCGGTGTTGTCGGCCGGGCCGTCGTCGCCGCGCTGAAGCACGGCGTGGCGGGCCAGGGTGCCATCCGTGGCCGGCAGGTCCTCCACATACTCCGTCACATGCACGGTGCGGCCATGGTCGTCACGGTAGTCGTACGCCCCCGTCTCGTGCCGGGCGATCAGTTGGCCGTTCAGCACCAGCCGACCCTGGATCAGTTGCACCGTGTCGCCGGGAAGGCCGATGACCCGCTTCACCAGGGCGTCCTTGGCGTCTTCCGGCTTCAGCACGACGATGTCGCCCCGCTGTGGCAGATGGGGCAGCAGGCGGCCGTCGGCGGTGGGGATCGTCCCCTCCGGCAGGGTGAAATCCGGCGAATGGCGGCTGTAGCCGTAAGCGTACTTGGCGGCGATGAAATGGTCGCCCACGGCCAGGGTGGGCAGCATGCTTTCCGACGGCACATAATAGCTGCCGAAGGCGAAGGCCCGGAAGGACAGGACACAGGCGCCCCAGATCAGGATGAACCGGCCCCATTCCAGCACCGCGCGCCGCATCGTTTCCTCCCACTCTGTACGCCCTCAGGCGCCGGGCGCCCACATCCGCGGGCTTGGCTTATCCTCGGCTTCCGGTCCACTTCGTTTCCCGGAAGCCTCCGGCGGCCGCAGTCGCGGCCTACAGCGGCATGAGCGAAACTCATGCCGCTGGTCCTTGGTCCTATCGGCGATCCTACCGGACCGTCGCCGGCGATGATGCCGAAGGGCGGGACGGCTTGTCCATCGCGGCGTTGGCACCGGGAGGCTGGGGACGCTATATCCTTGGCCGCGTTCACCTTCGCCGCCGGAGTCCACCATGCCCGACCTGCCCGATCGCGTGGCCACCCGCGTCACCCTGCATGGCCGCGTCCAGGGCGTCTTTTACCGCAACTGGACCGTGGACCAGGCGCTGGAACTGGGCCTGGACGGATGGGTGCGCAACCGCAACGACGGCACGGTGGAGGCGCTGTTCGCCGGGGCGGCCGATGCCGTGGCCGACATGGTGGACCGGTGCCGTCGTGGCCCCGCCCATGCCCGGGTCAGCAATGTCGAGGCGGCACCCGGCACCGACCCGGGCGCCACCGGCTTCCATAAATTGCCGACTGTGTAGAGCGGAGCACCCAAAGCTGGGGTGGTCTTGACGCGACCGCGCCCGCCAGGCGTTTGGGGCTTAAAAGAAAAGGCCGCGTGGCCCGGATGGGCGGCACGCGGCCTTTTCGCTTTGGAGGCGTCAGCCGTTCAGCTGGCGGCCTGCTGCCGGGCTTCGTTGGGATCGCGCAGCACGTAGCCGCGGCCCCAGACGGTTTCGATGTAATTGCTGCCGTCCGTCGCCTGCGCCAGCTTCTTGCGCAGCTTGCAGACGAAGACGTCGATGATCTTCAGCTCCGGCTCATCCATGCCGCCGTAGAGATGGTTCAGGAACATCTCCTTGGTCAGGGTGGTGCCCTTGCGCAGGGACAGCAACTCCAGGATGCCGTATTCCTTGCCCGTCAGGTGCAGGGGCTGGCCCGACACATCGACGGAGCGGGTGTCCAGGTTCACCGTCAGGGCGCCGGTGCGGATGACGCTTTCCGAATGGCCCTTGCTGCGGCGGACGATGGCCTGCATGCGGGCCAGCAGTTCGCGCTTGTCGAACGGCTTGGTCAGGTAATCGTCGGCACCGAAGCCCAGGCCCTTCAGCTTGGCGTCCAGCTCCGTCAGGCCGGAGAGGATCAGGATGGGCGTGGTCACCCGGGCCGAGCGCAGGCGCCGCAGCACCTCATACCCGTCGATGTCGGGAAGCATCAGGTCCAGGATGATGATGTCATAGTCATATAATTTGCCGATCTCCAGGCCGTCTTCGCCGAGATCGGTGATGTCCACGATGAAGCCTTCGGATTTGAGCATCAATTGGATGCTCTTCGCCATCGAGGGATCGTCTTCTACGACCAGTACTCTCATGGGCGTCTTCCTTGAAAGAGGTGTAGTCTCAAGGACGTGGAATGTTAACTGCCGACTAGGTTAACAGATGCTGCGGCATTATGCTATGCGGGTAAGGCTATCCTTTAGCTAGCCCATCCGTTGTGGGCAACCCTCCCGGGCACGTGGCGCCAGGCCGCGGTTCGCTTGCGTAATGGATTGATATCACCCGATGTTAGGGCGTCGACGCAGACCATGACGATGTACGATCCCAGTGTGCTGATTCCCGAGATCGAGGCGCTGGCCCCGTTCAAGATATTCGGAAGGGTGACCTCGGTGCTGGGCATGCTGGTGGAGGTTGGCGGGGTGGAGCGCCGGCTGTCCATCGGCGGGCGCTGCCGCGTCATCTCCCGCGGCGGCCGGCCCGTGCCCTGCGAGGTGGTGGGCTTTCGCAACGGCAAGGCCTTGCTGTTGCCCTACGGCACGCTGGAGGATATCGGCCTGGGCTGCAGGGCCGAGGTATCGGAGGGCCAGCCGGAGATCAACCCCACCCCCGCCTGGCTGGGCCGGGTGATCAATGCCCTGGGCGAGCCGCTGGACGGCAAGGGCCCCTTGGCCGTCGGTCCCGTGGGAAATCCCATCAAGGCCGCCCCGCCCCAGGCCAGCACGCGCAAGCGGGTGGGGGAAAAGATCGACCTGGGCGTCCGCTCCATCAACACCTTCCTGTCCTGCTGCCGCGGGCAGCGCATGGGCATCTTCGCCGGCTCCGGCGTGGGCAAGTCCGTGCTGATGTCAATGCTGGCGCGCTATACCGCCGCGTCCGTCACCGTCATCGGCCTGATCGGCGAGCGCGGCCGCGAAGTGCAGGAATTCATCGAGGATGATCTGGGCGAGGAAGGCCTGTCACGCAGCGTGGTGGTGGTGGCCACCAGTGACGAGCCGCCGCTGATGCGCCGTCAGGCGGCCTACATGACCTTCGCGGTGGCGGAGCATTTCCGCGACCAGGGCCTGGACGTGCTCTGCATGATGGACAGTGTCACCCGCTTCGCCATGGCCCAGCGTGAGATCGGCCTGTCGGCGGGGGAACCGCCGACCACCAAGGGCTATCCGCCCACCGTGTTCGCGGAACTGCCGCGCCTGCTGGAACGCGCCGGCCCCGGCGCCGGCGACGGCACCATCACCGGCCTGTTCACCGTGCTGGTGGATGGCGACGACCACAATGAGCCCATCGCCGACGCCGTGCGCGGCATCCTGGACGGCCACATCGTCATGGAACGCCGCATCGGCGAGCGCGGGCGCTATCCCGCCATCAACATCCTGCGCAGCGTCTCGCGCACCATGCCGGACTGCAACACGGATGAGGAGAACGCCCTGGTCATCGCCGCCCGCCGCCTGATGTCGTCTTATAATGACATGGAGGAGATGATCCGCCTGGGCGCCTACCGCCGGGGCAGCGACCCGCAGGTGGACCGCGCCATCGAGCTGAACCCCCATATCGAGGGATTCCTGCGCCAGGGCCGCCATGAACGCAGCGACCTCGCCACCGGCTATGCCCAGCTGCAGGCCATCCTGAACGGCGCCGCCTGGCCCATCGGCTGAACGGCGCGCTGATCCATGAAAAGCCTGAAGACCCTGATCCGGCTGCATAAGAACGAGGTGGACGAGAAGCGGCGCCACCTGACGCAGCTGCGCGAGCATGAGGACCAGCTGACCCTGCGGCGCCAACAGTTCGAGGCGCAGGTGGAGATGGAACGCCAACTGTCCGGCACGTCGGTCGACATGGCCGTGGCCTTCGCCAACTACGTCCCCCAGATCAAGGTTCAGCGCAACGCCCTGGAACAGGCCCGCCTGCAGCTGGTGATCGCCATCCGCAAGGCGGAGGAGGACCTGGCCCAGGCCTTCCAGGAACTGAAGCGCTTCGAACTGGCGGAGGAGGAGCGCATCCGCAAGGAAAAGGCTGAACTGGCCCGCAAGGAGGCCATGATGCTGGACGAGGTCGCCGCCCAACGCCACCTGCGCCAGCAGGACGGGGGTGGCGCGGGGGAGGAGTAGGGCGCGCCTGTCGCCAGGGAACCCTCAGTTGAAATCATCGGGATGCGGGCCCAGGCGGCCGCGCGGGTCGTCCAGGCCGGCGATGCGGGCCATGTCGGCCTCGTCCAGGCGGAAGTCGAAGACGGCGATGTTCTCGCGGATGTGGTGTGGCGTCACGGACTTCGGGATGACACCGAGGCCGAGATCCAGGTGCCAGCGGATGATGACCTGGGCCACCGTGCGCCCATGCTTGCGCGCGATTTCGGCCAGCACCGGATGGTCCAGCAGTCTCCCCCGGCACAGGGGGCTCCACGATTGGGTGGCGATGCCGTGTTCCGCATGGAACGCGCGCAGCTCGCGCTGCTGGAACCCGGGGTTCAGTTCCACCTGGTTCACCGCCGGCACCACGCCTGTCTCATCGATCAGCCGGGCCAACTGCGGGGCCGTGAAATTGGACACGCCGATGGAGCGGGCTTTCCCGTCCTTCCTCAGGCCGATCAGGGCGCGCCAGGTTGCCACGTAACGGTCATGTGCCGGCCTTGGCCAGTGGATGAGGTAAAGGTCGACGGCATCCAGACCCAGCTGTTCCAGGCTCGCGTCCAGGGCGATGGCCGGCGTTTCGGTGCCGTGGCTGTCGTTCCACAGCTTGGTGGTCACGAACACGCGGTTGGCGGGGATGGCGGTGCGGCGCAGGCCCTGGCCCACGCCGGCCTCGTTGCGGTAGATGGCGGCCGTGTCCACCAGCCGGTACCCGGCCTCCACCGCCGCCGCGACGACCGGACTCACCTGGTTGTCGGCCGTCTGCCAGAGGCCAAGGCCCAACTGGGGCAGGGTGCGGCCGTCGTTCAGGGCAAGGGTGGGCTGGTTCATGGGGCGTCCCGCTTCCATCCGAAGGCGTTGACCAAGGTGGTGTGACACTGGTGGCCCGACAAGGGGCGGCCTGACAAGGGGCGGCCCGACAACGGGGGCTAGATACGGGTGACGGGGCCGCCGCCGCCGGCCGCCGCATGGTCCACCCAGCCGTGGGCGCCTGTCTGGAACGCCAGAGAGCCGGTGTAGCCCACGGCGGCCAGGCTGTTGCTGTAGATGCCGTGCAGTTCCCGCGTCAGGCTGGCGGGCAGCAGCTGGCGGGTGCGGATGACAAGGTCGAAGCGGCTGGTCCAGATCAGGCCGTCCAGCTGCATGGGGCCGAGCTGAGACAGCTGCAGGTCAATGAGGAAGCGGCGGAGCGGCCTGGCGTGGCCGGCGCGGGACACGGTCGCCTCTTCTTCCTCCTCATCCTCGTTGATGGCGCGGACATGCACCTGCAGGCGCCCGACCTCGTCACCGAAAGGCACGGCATAGATGCGCCAGCCATCCTTGTTGGGTTCCGCCGCCTGGGCGGCGATGCTGCTGAAGTCGTCGGCCAGGCGGGTGGACAGGCGGCCGCGCCCAGCCTTGCCCAGCGTCGACATCGCCTCCGATCCCAGCCAGCCGCTGGCGTCGCCGCCCCGCAGAGCCGCCAGGAAGACGACCAGGGTCTTGGTCAACTGCGGCGTGGGGCGGGGCAGGACGCTGTCGATCAGTTGATGGGCCAAGGAGGGGTTGCTGGCGGCGATGACGGCCAGGGCCTCGCGCAACGCCGGCCAGTCGCGGCCCCGCGCCGGATCGATGGCCGGCGGCACGGCGTCCAGATCCGGCGCCGGCGCGGCGGCGGGCGCGAGCTCCACCTTCGTGCCCGGCGGCAGGTCCGTGCGGGCCTGCAGCAGGAAGGTGCCCCGGGGCGTCTCCACCACGGGCTGGCCAGTGCGGGTCAGGGCCACGACGGTGCCGGGCACGGTGGGGGCCACGCCCGGTCGCGCCAGGACCGGGTCGGTGACAGTGTCCACCGGCGGCAGGATGCCAGGGCCGTCCCCGGGGCCGTCCACCTTGGGCATCACGCCCGGCCTGTCGTCAATGGGCCGCTGAAGTGAGACCAAGGTGAAGCTTATGGTCTGGCCCGGTGCCGGGCCGCCGGGGGCGTTCAGCGGGGAGGCATAGGCGCCGGCGGCCGGCGCGCTGCCGGAAGACGGCCCGGCGGCCATGGATGCCAGGTCCGCCGCCTGGGGCGCCAGGGCGCCGGGTAGGAGCGGGGCGGCCGGCACCATGCCTGCCGGCTGGGTGGCGGGAGAACCCACAACCGAGGCCAGGACACCGCCACCCATGGCGGCCGACGGGCCGGCCTGGCCGGCGGGGACGCTCGGGGCGGGCGTGCCCGCGGGAAGCGTCGGTGTGGTGGCTGGCGATGCCATTGGGAAGCCGCCGCCGGCGGCAGGTGGTACGGCCCCGGTCCCCATGCCTGGCACTGGCACGCCCGGCACTGGAACGCCCGGTACTGGCACGGCAGACTGGCTTTGCCCCGTGGGAG
Organism: Azospirillum sp. B4; assembly: GCF_000333275.1. GTDB lineage: Bacteria > Pseudomonadota > Alphaproteobacteria > Azospirillales > Azospirillaceae > Nitrospirillum. Next base: position 6,374 of record NZ_BACU01000375.1, read on the forward strand.
GCTGGGCCGGACCAGGGGAGGCCGGGGCAGTGGGTGCTGGAAGCGGAGAGAAGGGTGCGGCGGTGCCCGACGGCAGGCCCGTGCGCACGAAACCGGGACGGGTGTTCAGAAATAGGCCGCCGGTGACGAAGGGGGCCTCTTCCCCCACCGTCGGCACGACACCGGATGGGGGGCTGGGGACCGTGGGAGCACTGGGTTGCCGGGCCGCTGTCGCACCTTCGGGCTTTCCCAGATCGGGCAGGAAGTCCGGCACGCCCAAGGCGGCCAGCAGGGTGGCGGCACGTGTCATGGGCGCGGCGGCTGGCGGCGTTGTCGCGCCGGCCGTGGTGGGTTGTGCCGTACTGGGTTGTGCCGTTGGGGGCGGGACCGCCGACGGGCTGGGCGAGCCGGCTGGCGGGCTGGATGCCGGTGCACTTGGGTTGGTTGGCTGGGATGGTGCCGGGCCGGGGCCGGTGGCTGCCGGCGTGGACGGTGCGAAATTCGCCGGAAGACCACCCGCCGCCGGTGCCTGGGGGGGGAGGGGTGCCGGCGGGGCGACGTCAGGCAGCAGGTCGGCCAGTGACGGCATCGGCCCGGCGGCGCTGGCCATCTGTCCCCCCGTCCGCCCGCCCGCTGCCAGCAAATCCGCCAGACTGCCCGAGGACGGCGTCACGGGTTGAGACGGTGTCGCCGCCGGTTGGCCGGTGGTCGGGGTTATGTCGGTGTCGGCGCTGGTCTGAGGGGCGGCGCCCTGGCCTATCGCGGCCTGGCTGTTGCCCGTCTGGCTGCCGGCCGTCGTGGGGGCTGGCGCCGGTTGGCCGGTGGGCGACTGACTGCCGGGCGATTGACTGCCGGGCGATTGACCGGGGGCCGGTTGGCTCGGGGATTGCCGGCCACCATCCCCATCCGTCAAATCCGGCTGGTCGCCGGTGTCGCCCCGGGCACTGACGATCAGGCCCAAGCCCAGGCCCTGGTTGATGTCCGACGGTGGTGCCGAGGTCGTGGGGGCCGACACGCTGGTGGCGGGCGTGTTGGCGGGGGCGGGGTTCAGCAGCACCGCCGCCAGGGTGGTGCCCACCTGCAAGGTCGGCAGGGCGGGCGCCTGGGCGGCCGTCTGCGCCGGGGGCTGGGTGGTGTTCTGGGTTGGGGCGCTGCCGGCAGCCTGGCTCGCGTTTTGGGCCGCGCTTTGCGCCACCACCGTGGCGGTCAGGGCGGTGCCCGTGCTCTGTGCCGGGATCTGCAGGATTACGGGGCGGTCGGTGGGCAGGGTCTGGTCGCTGCGCACTTGCACATCGCCGGCGGCGGTGCGCAAGGTGGCCTGGTCACCCTGCTGTTCCGTCACCATGCCGCTGACGGCCAGCGCGCGGGCAAGGCCGGTCAGCTTTTCCGGCAGTTGGGTCACCGTGACCTGGCCCAGCACCGTGGGGGCGGCACCGGCGCCGGCGGCCGTCTGGGAGAGGGCCGCCTGGGTGGTGATCGGCGGGGTCTGGACGCCGGCCACGCCGGATCAGCCCCCCAGGTTCAGGCGGTTGGCCACCGCCTCGATGTCGTGCGCCGCGTCGGAGGTGGGGAAACGCACGAACAGCGGCGACTGGTTGCGGATGGCCTCGCGCACCTTGGCGTCGCGCCGTACGATGCCGCCCAGCTTGGGCGACATCTTCAGGTAACGCTGGCAGACGGTCAGCAGCTTCTCATAGGTCTTTTCGCCCAAGGCCTTGCTGTCGGCCATGTTGATGACCACGCGCAGGTCGGCCATGGGGTTGGCTTGATAGCTGAGCTTCAGGAAGGCGTAGGCGTCGGTGATGGAGGTCGGCTCATCCGTCGTCACCACCAGGGTGGTGCCAGCGGGGCCGGAAAAGGTGCGGACCATTCGGTCCACGCCGGCACCCAGGTCGATGACCACCCAATCATAGGTCTTGGCCACGTCCGCCAGTTCGGTGCGCAGCTGGGTCAGCCGCGCCGGTGGCAGGTTGGCCAGGCTGCCGGAACCGGAGCGGCCGGCGATGATATCGAACCCGCCTTCGGGGAAGCGCTGGGCCGCCCCTTGCAAGGTCACCATGCCGTCGATCACCTGGCCCAGGTCACGCTTGGGCATCAGGCCCAGCTGGATGTCCACGTTGGCCAGGCCCAGATCGCCGTCGAACAGCAGGGTGCGCTTGCCGCTGCGGGCCAGCGCGTGCGCCAGCGTCACGGAGAAGAAGGTCTTACCCACGCCGCCCTTGCCGCTGGCGACGGCCAGGATGTTCTGACGCCGCAGGGGCATCACGTTGTCGGCGGTGGTGAGCGCGCCGGTCGGGGAAAGAAGGTCGTTCATGCGTGGGTCCCCGTTTGCTTGGCGCGGCGTTCACTGGTTTCTGTGCCGGGCATCATCAGGCGGGCGAGCG